>NC_014217.1:3812018-4129686 GCF_000092925.1 Ancylobacter novellus DSM 506
CAGTTCGTCGGTGCCGGGATTGTTGAGAAGGCCTTCCTGCGGGAAGACGCAGATCTCGATGTCGATGGCCCAGCGATATTCCTCGATCAGCGGCAGGACCCCTTCGAGGCCGCGCAGGCCGATGCCGGGATCGACCTCGAGATGGGTGCGCATGTGGGTCGTGCCCTGCATCAGGCATTTTTCCAGCGTGCGCTTGGCCCGCGCATAGACGTCCTCAGGTGTGAAGGCGGCCTTGGCCCTGGCGACCTCGCCGATCGCCTCGGGCAGGTCGCCGCGCGTGGACTGGCAGCGGTCGAGGATGCAGGACTTGTCGAGATGGATGTGGGTCTCGACGAAGCCCGGCGAGACGAGGCGCCCGCCGACGTCGAGCTCCTCGCCCTCGGCGGCGAGGCCCGTCTCGATCACCGCGATGCGCCCGGCCTGAATCCCTATGTCGACCGTGCGGCCGGGCTGATTTGGCAGGCGGGCGTTCCGTATGATCAGGTCCATCGGCGCAGGCTCCTCTCAGATATCCAGCGGCATGCCGGCAACAGCGAGGACGACATCGCGCGCCTCCTCGATGGCGGCGATGTCGGCGGGGGCGAAGTCGCGCGGGCCTTCGACGAAAATGGCTTTCGGTGTCGTCGAGCGTTGGGTCATCGCTGCGTGCTCGCGGTCGGTTCGATCGCTCCGCCGGCAGGAGCGATAACAATTAAGTACTTACTTAGTTTGAGAGGCACAGAGAGGGTCGTAAAGCCGATTCATTGGCCTTCCCCCATCGGAGCCAATGCTTTGTTCTGATGGATATTTTTAGGGCCGAAGGCGGCCGCTGAATGCCGCTTGGGCAGGCATTGCCCAAGATTCGATCCGCCATTTGGGCGGTCGACCCGTCATTCAGTCTGGTTCGGCGACAGCCATCCTCTCGCTCTTAGGACCGGGTTTGGCCCGAAGTCGGCATCTGCCGACTTCGATCTCCTCATGAGGAGTTCGGGCAAGCCCGAGTTCCTGCCACCCAGGGGATCGGATACCCGGTGGAAAGGCTGGATCCCCGGATTAAGCGCGGGGATGAGGGAGAATGGAATTACGGGTCAGACTGCAGGCCGGCGATTTCAGGCGCCTTCGCCCTTCAGCATGCGCATCACCGCCTCGCCGGTAAGGCGGTTGTGTTCCTCCAGCCGCTCGGCGAGGTCGAGCCGCGCGCCGGCACGGAAGGCGACCATGATGTTCTCGTGCTCGACGAAGGACTGCGCCACGCGCGTCGGGTTCTCATTGACCACGAAGCGCAGCCGCAGCACCCGCTTCTGCAGGTTGTCATAGGTCTGCAGGAGGACTGGGTTATGCGCCGCCTCGGCGAGCGCGCGGTGGAATTCCTGGTTCAGCGCCGTATAGGCGGCGGGATCGGGATGGGCGCCCAGTTCGGCATGCGCCTGCTCGATCCGCGCGCGGTCCTCCGGCGTTGCCCGCACCGCGGCGAGCCGGCCGATCGTGTGCTCGATCGCACCCTTCAATTCGAAGACATGCGCGACCTCGACCGGATCGATCGGCGCGACGATGGAGCCGCGATTGGGCCGCAGCTCGACGAAGCCCTCGGCGGCGAGCACCTTGAGCGCCTCGCGCAGCGGCGTGCGGGAGATGCCGAAGCGCAGGCAGAGCTGCGCCTCCGGGATGCGCGCGCCGTCGCCGAGCTCGCCATCGAGCAGCACGCCGCGCAGCTTGGCGACGATCTGCTCGTGCAGCGTGCCGGTCTCCGCCGCCGTCTCCGTCGCCTGTGCGAGCGCGGTCATCATTTCACTCCGCCGGAAGCGCCATGGGATCGAGCGGCGCGGCGAACATCGAGCCGAAGCGGGCGAGCGAGGCTGTTGGCATGTTCAGCGCCCGCAGGCAGCCCCACAGCGTGGTGCTGACGGAATCATAGACCGGGATGCTTAGTCGGCGTTCCACCTCGGCGCCGACCAGCGCGCCGCGCATATTGGTGCAGACGATGGCGATGGCGTCCGGCGCCGCCGCGGCGACATCCGCGCACATGTCGCCGATGCGCTCCTCCGTTATCTCGGCGAAGGAGAAATTGTCCGACATGCCGCAATGGGCGCCGGCGACCACCTCGACGCCGATGGAGGCGTAATTGGCGACGATGCGCTCGCCGACATCGTCGGTGTAGGGCGTGACCAGAGCGAGCCGCTTCACGCCGCGTTCAGTGATGAGGCGGTTGAGGCTGAGGATCGAGCTCGTCGCCCTCACCCCCGTGCGCGCGCTGATCCCGGCACAGAGCCGCTCATCGGTGTCGAAGCCGAGCCAGCTCGCCGAGGTGCCGTTCCAGGCGATGACGTCGGTGCGCGCATCCGCCAGCAACTCGGCGGCGGCGAGGATCGGTTCCTGTCGGAACTGGTCGGAGGCGTCGTCGTCCAGCGCGATCCGCGTCACCCGGAAGCGGCCGAAATGCGCCGAGACGCGCGGGAACAGCGGCTCCAGCATCAGCGAGGTGTAGGGCTCCAGCACGGTATTCGACGAGGGCGTCAGCATGCCGATCAGGTGCCGGGGGAAGGGAACGACATTTTGCATTCAAAAATGACTCGACCGAAGCTGTGACCGACTTCTCGCCGCGAGCCCGCATTCCTGCCGTGCCGCGCCGCTCCTCCTAGGTCTTGCCCTGACTGTCGGCTTTCGTCAATCCGCGAGATCGCTTTCAAACAAACGATTCTGCTCAGTTATCATGCAGAGAGTGGCGCGCCGCTCGGCAGCGCGCGGGGCGGACACGCGGCTTGCTGCCTACTATTTGGCATTTAAGCGGACACTTAGTTGTTGCAGACTTTTGCCTCGATAATGAATTCAAAAATCCTTCCAGGAGCCGTGTCATGCGCTTGCCCCTTTTGCTGACCACCGCGCTGTCCGCCGCCTTCCTCGTCGCCGCGCCGGCGCTCCTCCCGACGTCCGCCGCGGCAGCGGAGGGCAAGACCTTCCGCTACGCCTACCGCGTCGATCCGGCCTCGCTCGACCCGCACGCGCTGGCCGAGACCTTCACGCTCTCCTGGCTCGGCCAGGTCTATGAGCCCCTCGTCGGGCGCGGAAAGAACCTCGAGCTGGTGCCGGCGCTCGCCACCAAATGGGAGCAGCCGGAGCCCAATGTGTGGCGCTTCCATCTGCGCCAGGGCGTCAAGTTCGCCGACGGCACGCCCTTCACCGCCGACGACGTCATCTTCTCGCTGCAGCGGGTGAAGAAGGACGGCTCCGACATGGCCTATACGGTGGCCTCGGTGACCGACATGAAGAAGGTCGACGACTACACGGTCGACCTCGTCATGGCGAAGCCGAACCCGATCCTCCCCGTTCAGATCACCTCCACCTACATGATGAGCAAGGCGTGGGCGGAGAAGAACGGCGCCTCCGCGCCGGCGAGCGTGAAGGCGAAGGTGGAGAACTTCGCCACCACCAACGCCAACGGCACCGGCCCCTTCACGATCGCGAGCCGTCAGGCCGGCGTGAAGACCGAGCTCGTGCCCAACCCGAACTGGTGGGGCGAGAAGCAGTCCAACGTCTCCAAGGTCGTGTTCACGCCGATCCAGTCCGATGCCACCCGCGTCGCCGCCCTGCTGTCGGGCGAGGTGGACATGGTCTATCCGGTACCGCAGCAGGACGTCGCGCGCATCGAAGGCAACGACGCCACCAAGGTGCTCAAGGGTTCCGAGCTGCGCACCATGATGCTCGCCATGGACCAGCACCGCGACGAGCTGCAGAACTCCGACGCGAAGGGCAAGAACCCGCTGAAGGACAAGCGCGTCCGTCAGGCGATCTATCAGGCCATCGACATGAATGCGATCCGCGACCGCATCATGGGCGGCACCTCGCACATCGCCGGCACCATGATCGCACCGGGCATCAACGGCTACGACCCCAAACTCGACACCCGCGCCGCGCCCTATGATCCGGAAGCCGCCAAGAAGCTGCTGGCCGAGGCCGGCTATCCCAACGGCTTCTCCTTCACCATGGACTGCTCCAACGACCGCTACGTGAATGACGAGCGCATCTGCCAGGCCATCGTCGGCATGCTCGGCCGCGTCGGGCTGAAGGTGACGCTGAACGCCCAGACCCGCACCAAGTTCTTCGAGAAGGTGCTCGGCCGCGACACCTCCTTCGCCATGATCGGCTGGCAGCCGCTGAGCTACGACGCCCACTCGACGCTGCAGGACACCATGAACACGCCGGTCGACAAGGTCGGCACCTACAATGTCGGCAACTACTCCAACCCGAAAGTCGACGAACTCACGCAGAAGATCGAGGTCGAGGTCGACCCCGCCAAGCGCAACGCGATGATCTTCGAGGCCATGACCCTCGACAAGGAGGATTACGGCCACATCCCGGTGCATCAGGCGGGCCTCGCCTGGGGCGTGCGCAAGGGCGTGAACGTGGTGCTGCGCTCCGACGACAGCCTCGAACTGAAATGGGTCAGCCTCGACTGACCCCGCATTAAGGAGGCCGCGACATGAGTTTCGTTCTGGGCCGGCTCGGACAGACCATCCTCGTCCTGCTGGTCGCGGCCTTCGTCAGCTTCTCGCTGTTCCGCTATGTCGGCGATCCCGTGAACAACATGCTCGGCCAGAGCGCCAGCCTCGCCGACCGCGAGGCGATGCGCGCCGCGCTCGGGCTGGACGATGCCTTCGTCGTCCAGTTCGCCCGCTTCGTCGGCAATGCGCTCACCGGCGATTTCGGCATGTCCTACCGCTTCGGCCAGCCGGTCGCGACGCTGATCGCCGAGCGCTTCCCGGCGACGCTGGAGCTGGCGCTGATCTCCATGCTGATCGCCACCGGCCTCGGCGTGCCACTCGGCGTGTGGACCGCGCTGCACCGCGACCACTGGGCCTCGCAGATGCTGCTCGCCGCCTCGCTGATCGGGGTGGCACTGCCGACCTTCCTGATCGGCATCGCGCTCATCCTGTTCTTCTCGGTCTGGCTCGGCTGGCTGCCCTCCTTCGGGCGCGGCGAGGTGGTGCGGATCGGCGGCTGGAGCACCGGGCTGCTCACCACGAGCGGCCTGCGCGCCATTGTGCTGCCCAGCGTCACGCTCGGGATATTCCAGCTCGCCCTGATCATGCGGCTGGCGCGGGCCGAGATGCTGGAGGTGATGCGCACCGACTTCATCCGCTTCGCCCGGGCAAGGGGGCTGAAGCCGCGGGCGATCGAGTACCGCCACGCGCTGCGCAACACCCTCGTCCCCGTCGTGACCATGATCGGCCTGCAATTCGGCAACGTCTTCGCCTTCTCCATCATCGTCGAGACGGTGTTCCAGTGGCCGGGCCTTGGGCTGCTCGTGATCCAGGCGATCCAGTTCGCCGACGTGCCGCTGCTCGCCGCCTATCTGGTGCTGATCGCCCTGTGCTTCGCCGTGATCAACCTCGCGGTGGACCTCGCCTATGTCGCCATCGACCCGCGCGTGCGCGCCGGCGGCCTCAGGAGGGCGACATGACCTTCATCGAGATGCGGCGTTCGCTCGGCGGCTGGTGGGACAGCGATCTCGCCTGGCGCTTCCGTCGCTCGCCGGTGGCGATCCTCGCGGCGCTGGTCGGCCTCGCTCTGCTGCTGGCGGCGCTCGGCGCGCCGGTTCTGGCGCCCTATGACGCCTTCGATCCAGCCGCGGCCAATGCCGCCGATGCCCGGCTGCCGCCCGGCAGCGAGGGCTTGTTCGGCGACCATTATCTGCTCGGCACCGATCCGCAGGGCCGCGACATGCTCTCGGCCATGCTCTACGGCCTGCGCACCTCGCTGATGGTCGGCCTCGCCAGCGTGGCGGCGGCCGCCGTCGCCGGCGTGCTGCTCGGTCTCGTCGCCGGTTATTTCGGCGGCATACTCGATGCCGTCATCATGCGCGCGGCAGACGTGCAGCTGAGCTTCCCCGCCATCCTCATCGCGCTGCTCATCGACGGCGTGACCCGCACCGCCATGCCGCGCGAGCTGCACGAGCAGCTCGCCGTGCCGATCCTCATCGCCGCCATCGCCGCCTCCTTCTGGGTGCAATATGCCCGCACGGTGCGCGGCCTCGTGCTGGTGGAGCGCAGCCGCGAATATGTGCTGGCGGCCAAGGTCACAGGCGTCAGCACGCCGCGCATCCTCGCCTCGCACATCCTGCCCAACGTGCTCGGCCCGGTGCTGGTGATCGCCACCATCAATCTGGCGCTGGCCATCCTGACCGAGTCGACGCTCTCCTTCCTCGGCGTCGGCCTGCCGCCGACCCAGCCCTCGCTCGGCTCGCTGGTGCGCATCGGCAACGAGTTCGTATTCTCCGGCGACTGGTGGATCAGCGCGCTGCCCGGCCTGCTGCTGGTGCTGCTGTCGCTGTCGGTGAACATCTTCGGCGACTGGCTGCGCGACGCGCTCAACCCGAAGCTCGCCTCATGACGGCGCTGCTCTCGGTGCGGAACCTGCGGGTGGAGATCGCCGCGCGGCATCGCGTGCTGACCGCCATAGACGACGTGTCCTTCGACATCGCCGAGGGCGAGATCCTCGGCGTGGTCGGCGAATCCGGCGCCGGCAAGTCGGTAACGGGCACCGCCGTGCTCGGCCTCTTGGAGCGGCCGGCCTATCAGGCGGGCGGAGAGATCCTGTTCGGCGGCCGGCGCATCGACACGCTGGGCGAGGACGCAATGCGCGGCCTGCGTGGCAAGGAGATCGCCGCCGTCTTCCAGGATCCGCTGACCAGCCTCGACCCGCTGATGAGCATCGGCGAACAGCTCGTCGAGACCATGCAGACCCATCTCGACCTCTCCCATGTCGAGGCGCTCGCGCGCGCCGAGCGGCTGCTGGCGGAAGTCGGCATCCCCGCGCCGCGCGAGCGGCTGCAAAGCTATCCGCACGAGATGTCCGGCGGCATGCGCCAGCGCGTGGTGCTGGCGCTCGCCTTCTGCTGCGAGCCGCGCCTGATCATCGCCGACGAGCCGACCACGGCGCTCGACGTGTCGATACAGGCGCAGATCCTCGACCTCCTGCGCCGCATGTGCCGCGAACGCGGCACCGCCGTCATGCTGGTCACCCACGACATGGGCGTCATCGCCGAGGCCACCGACCGCGTCGCGGTGATGTATGCCGGCCGCCTCGTCGAGATCGGCCCGACGGAGAGCCTGATCGCGGCGGCGGCGCATCCCTATACGCGCGGGCTGATGGCCTCGATCCCCGACATGCACCGGCGCGAGGCCGAGCTGACGCAGATCCCCGGCTCCATGCCGCGCCCGGACGCGCCGGTGCCGGGCTGCGCCTTCCATCCGCGCTGCCCGCAGGCGCTGGCACGCTGTGCCACCGAGCGGCCCGCGACATTCACCCGCAGCGCCTCGCAGGTCGCCTGCTGGCTTGCGGCGCGGAGTGCGGCATGAGCGCGGCGAAGGACACGCTCCTCTCGGTCGACCGGCTCACCGTCCGCTTCGATGCTTCGCCGCCGCTGCTGAAGCGCCTCCTCACCGGCGTCGGGCGGCGCACCGTGCACGCGGTGGAGGAGGTCGATTTCGAGGTGGCACGCGGCTCGACCTTCGCGCTGGTGGGAGAATCCGGCTGCGGCAAGTCGACCATCGCCCGCACCATCGCCGGCATCCAGCCGCCGACGGGCGGCAGCGTCTCCTTCATGGGCGTCGACATCGCCGGCTTCCGCACCCGCCACGCCGCGATGCCCTATCGGCGCAATCTGCAGATGATCTTCCAGGACCCCTATGCCAGCCTGAACCCGCGCTGGCGGGTCGGGCGCATCGTGGCCGAGCCGATCCTGACCCACGCGCTGATGAACCCCGGGGCGGCGCTGAAGGCGCGCGTCGCCGAGCTCCTGGAGACCGTCGGCCTGTCGCCGGCCGATGCGCGCAAATATCCGCACCAGTTCTCCGGCGGCCAGCGCCAGCGCATCTCCATCGCCCGCGCGCTGGCCTCGAACCCGGCCTTCATCGTCTGCGACGAGCCGACCTCGGCGCTCGACGTCTCGGTGCAGGCGCAGATCCTCAATCTGATGAAGAAGCTCCAGCGCGAGCTGGGGCTCACCTATCTCCTGATCTCGCACAACCTCGCCGTCGTCGCCCACATGGCCGAGGCGATGGGGGTGATGTATCTCGGCCGGCTGGTCGAGCAGGGCGACGCCGCCCAGATCATCGCGCGCCCGCTCCATCCCTATACGCGGGCGCTGCTCGACACCGTGCCCGATCCGCGCGCGCCGAACCGCGCCCGCGCCCGGCTGTCCGGCGAGGTGCCGAGCCCGCTCGCGCCGCCCTCGGGCTGCGCCTTCCATCCGCGCTGCCCGCTCGCCAATGAACGCTGCGCCTTTGAGCGCCCACGGCCGGTCCGCGTCGATGCGGTGGAGGTCGCCTGCCATGCCGTCGAGGAGGGCCGCCTGCCGGCCCTGCCGCGCGCGAACGAACTAGCCAGCACCGGAGACGCCGCGTGAAGACCACCATCGTGAACTGCCATGCGCTGATCGGCGAGGCCGCCACCCCGACGCCGGCCCCGGTCGACATCGAGATCGACGGACGCACCATCACCGAGATCCGCCCGCACGGCGCACGCGAGCCGGCGGCGGGGACGGTGATCGACGGGCGTGACCTGCTCATCGCGGCGGGGCTGATCAACGGCCACCACCACAGCCATGAGGGCTTCTATAAGGGCCGCAAGGACAACCTGCCGCTCGAGCTCTGGATGAACTATGTCCGCCCGCTCAAGCCTATCGAGCTCACCGCCCGCGACGTCTATCTGCGCACCATGATCGGCGCCATCGAGGCGGTGCGCAGCGGCACCACGACGCTGTGCGACGACACCAACCAGAGCCCGCGCATCCGCCCGGATCATGTCGAGCAGGTGTTCCAGGCCTATGAGGACATCGGCATCCGCGCCAATGTCGGCATCACCCTGTTCGACCGGCCGTTCTTCCGCGCCGTGCCCTTCGTTGACGAGGAATTCCCCAG
The DNA here is from genome assembly GCF_000092925.1 of Ancylobacter novellus DSM 506. Lineage (NCBI taxonomy): Bacteria > Pseudomonadati > Pseudomonadota > Alphaproteobacteria > Hyphomicrobiales > Xanthobacteraceae > Ancylobacter > Ancylobacter novellus. Next base: position 3,820,916 of record NC_014217.1, read on the forward strand.
GGAGCTGCTGACCGAGCTCGACGGCACGCGCATGTATTCCGGCGCCGAGCTGCTCGACTTCGTGCGCGGGCTGGCGCGCAGCCGTCACCCCTCGACCAACCGCGTCGCCTACATGGCCGCGCCCTCGGCGCCGCAGCGCTGCACCCGGGAGTTCCTGCTCGACGTGCGCCGCATGGCCGACGAGTTCGACCTGCCGCTGATGATCCATGTGCAGGAGACGCGGATGCAGGTGGTCACCGGCCATCTGTTCTACGGCTCGACCATGATCGAGTATCTCGACCGCATCGGCTTCATGAAGCCGAAGACGGCGTTCATCCATGGCATCTGGCTGAACCCGCGCGAGATCGACATCCTCGCCCGCACCGGCGTCACCATCCAGCACAACCCGCCCTCGAACCTGAAGGTCGGCTCCGGCCTCGCGCCGGTGCGCGCGCTGCTCAAGGCGGGCGTCAACGTCTCCATGGGCACGGATGGCTGCGGCTCCATCGAGGGCACCGACATGCAGAACGCGCTCTATCTGACCGCGCTGCTGCAGAAGCTGCGCGGCGAGCACACCGACTGGGTCGGCGCCGAGGAGGCGTTCTATGCCGCGACCATGGGCGGCGCCCGCGCGCTCGGCCGCGACAAGGAATTGGGCGCGGTGGAGGTCGGCCGCACCGCCGACATCGTCGGCTACCGGCTCGACGCCATCCCCTTCGCCCCGCTCAACAATGCGGTGAACCAGCTCGTCTATTCCGCCGGTCGCGCCGAGGTCGACCTCGTCATGGTCGACGGCGAGATCATCGAGAAGGACGGCAAGCTCACCCGCATCGACGAGGCGGCGATCATCGCGGAGATTCGCGAGGCGCATTCCCGCATCGAGCCGCAGCTCTCCGCCTCCGAGGCCGATGTCGAGCGCATCTCGCCCTATTACGAGCGCATCTACCACCGCTGCCAGTGCATGGAGATCGCGGCCGACACCTATCCCGCCCGCTTCAGCCACTGAGTGAACCTCATGACCCGTCCCGCCGATTTCCATGCCCGCGCCATCGCGGTGCTGCACGACGCCAACGAGGCCGCCTGGCGCGAGACCGACCCGGAAGAGGGCGTGCGCCACTTCACCAACGCCACGCGCGGCCTGCTCGGCGATCCCGATATGCCGAACCAGCCCGGCTCTCTCAAGCCCGGCGAGACGCAGTTCATCGTCTCCGCCTGCTTCTTCATCGCCCCGAGCCGCGACCACATGATCGTCTTCGCCGACAATTTCGGCCTCGGCCGCGCCCGCATATCCGTCACCGACAGCCGGCCGGGCCACGCGGTGCAGACGAAGCAGGCGGCGGTGGTGCCGAACACCGATGTGGACCCGATCTTCCGCCAGATCATCAAGACCGGCCGCGTCGGCTGCTCGATCTATGTCCCCGTCATGTGGAAGGGCGAGGTGGTCGGCATGTTCAACACCGCCTCGCAGGCTCGCTACATCTATGACGAGACCGACATGCGGGTGCAGAAGCTGTTCGCCGCCTGCGCCGTAGCGGTCTGGATGGGGCTCGGCGGGCCGCAGCACGTCGCCGAGGTGGCCGAGAGCCTCGGGCCGTGGACGCCTTGACCCCGTTCGACGTCATTACCCGGCCGGCGTCGGCACCGGGTCGACAAGGCGGAGTCCTTCGACCATGCTGCGCCCCGGGAAATGGCAGCAAGGGGAACGTGATGAAGCTCTTCGGCAAATCGAAACTTGTGGCGGCCATCGCGGCGCTTGCGGTCACGGCGGGCCTCGCGGCCACGGGCCTCGCTTTCGCCCAGACGCCGGCCTTCTTCCGCATCGGCACCGGCGGCACGGCGGGCACCTACTATCCGATCGGCGGCCTCATCGCCAACGCCATCTCCGGCAATGGCGACAAGGGCGTCCCCGGCCTCGTCGCCACCGCCATGGCGACCAACGGCTCGGTCGCCAATGTGAACGGCATCCAGTCCGGCGCGATGGAATCCGGCTTCTCCCAGTCCGACGTCGCCTATTGGGCCTATACCGGCACGGGCCTCTATGACGGCAAGCCCAAGGTCGAGGACCTGCGCATCATCGCCACCCTCTATCCGGAGACGATCCACCTCGTCGCCTCCAAGGCCTCCGGCATCAAGTCGGTGAAGGACCTCAAGGGCAAGCGCGTCGCGCTCGACGAGCCGGGCTCCGGCACGCTAGTGGATGCGCGCATCGTGCTCGCCGCCTATGGGTTGAGCGAGAAGGACATCAAGCCGGAATATCTCAAGCCCGGCCCCGCCGGCGACCGGCTGCGCGACGGCGCGCTCGACGCCTTCTTCTTCGTCGGCGGCTACCCGACCGGCGCCATCTCCGAGCTCGCCTCGTCCTCGGGCATCGCGCTGGTGCCGATCTCCGGGCCGGAGGTCGAGAAGCTGCTCGGCGAGTACAAGTTCTTCGCCAAGGACAAGGTGCCGGCCGGCACCTACAAGGATGTCGGCGAGACCGAGACGATCTCGGTCAACGCGCAGTGGCTCACCAGCGCCAAGCAGCCCGACCAGCTCGTCTACGACATCGTCAAGGTGCTGTGGAACGACGCCTCGCGCGCCGCCCTCGACGCCGGCCACGCCAAGGGCAAGATGATCACGCTGAAGAACGCGACGAACGGGCTCGGCATCCCGCTGCATCCCGGCGCGGAACGTTTCTACAAGGAAGCCGGCGTGCTGAAATAAGCGTCGCGTCATGACCTCAGGCGAGGAGCGCGCGGCTCCCGTGTCCGATGGCAAACCTCTCGAATTCGACGAGGCCAAGGCACGGGAGCTGGAGGAGCACTACGACCCGGAGATCCGCTTCCGGCCGCTGGCGCCGGGAGCGGGCTATCTGGTCGGCGGCCTGCTGGTCGCCCTGTCCCTGTTCCACTACTACACGGCCGGCTTCGGCCTGCTGCAGGAGACGATGCACCGGGGCATTCACCTGTCCTTCGTGCTCGGCCTCATCTTCCTCGTCTTCCCCGCCTCGCGGCACGGCTATACGCAGCCCGCCGCCTCGGGCCTGCTGAGGCCGCTCGGCATCGGCCTGCCCGACTGGGTCCTGGCCATCGTCGCCGTGGTCGCGGTGATGCACATCCCGCTCATCCCGCTCGACGACCTCGCCTTCCGGGTCGGCAACCCGACCATGCTCGACGTGGTGCTGGGCGGCCTGCTCATCCTGGTGCTGCTGGAGGCGACGCGCCGCTCGCTCGGCGTGCCGCTGCCCATCATCGCGGTGCTGTTCATGGCCTATGCGCTGTGGGGACCGCACATGCCGGGCATATTGGTGCATCCCGGCGCCAGCTTCCCGCAGCTCGTCGACCACCTCTACCTGACGACGCAGGGCATTTACGGCGTCGCGCTCGGCGTGGTCGCGACCTACGTCTTCCACTTCGTGCTGTTCGGCGTGTTCGCCACGCGCATCGGCCTCGGCCAGCTCTTCCTCGACTGCGCCGCCTGGGTGGCGGGCCGCTATGCCGGCGGGCCGGCCAAGGTGTCGATCTTCGGCTCGGCGCTGTTCGGCATGATCTCGGGGTCCTCCGTCGCCAATACGGTGACGGTGGGCTCGCTCACCATCCCGGCGATGATCCGCCTCGGCTACAACCGCAACTTCGCGGCGGCGGTGGAGGCGACGGCCTCGACCGGCGGGCAGATCACGCCGCCGATCATGGGCGCCGCGGCGTTCCTGATGATCGAGTTCCTGAACCTGCCCTACACGACGATCATCCTGGCGGCGATCGTGCCCGCCTTCATGCACTTCTTCGGCGTGCTGGTGCAGGTGCATTTCGAGGCCAAGCGCAGCGGGCTGCGCGGGCTCGAGCCGCACGAGATGCCGGACGTGAAGGCGGCGCTGAAGCGCGACTGGCCGACCGCGATCCCGCTGGTCGTGCTGATCGCGATACTGCTCGCCGGCTACACGCCCTATCTCGCCGCCTTCTGGGGCATCACGCTGTGCATCGCCGTTCGCCTGCTCAACCCGCGCAACCGGCTGAGCCTCGGCGACATCGCCGAGGGGCTGCGCGACGGCGCCAAATACGCGCTGGCGGTCGGTGCGGCGGCGGCCACCGTCGGCATCGTCGTCGGCGTGGTGACGCTGACCGGCGTCGGCTTCAAGGTCTCCTTCATCGTCACCTCGACGGCCTCGGCCATGGCCGCCTGGATCGGCACCGTCCTGCCGGCGGTGCTGGTGGCGCCGCAGACGCTGACGCTGCTGTTCACCCTGATCATGACCGGCATCGTCTGCATCCTCATGGGATGCGGCATCCCGACGACCGCCAACTACATCATCATGGCGACCATCGCCGCGCCGGCGCTGGGCCTGCTCGGCGTCGAGCCGCTCGTCGCGCATTTCTTCGTCTTCTATTACGGCGTGCTAGCCGACATCACGCCGCCCGTGGCCCTCGCCGCCTATGCAGCGGCCGGCATGGCCAATGCCGATCCGTTCCGCACCGGCAACACCGCCTTCCGCCTGGGTCTGGGCAAGGTGCTGGTTCCCTTCGTCTTCGTGTTCTCGCCCTCGCTGCTGCTCGTGACGAAGGGGTTCACCTGGCACGATTTCGCGCTGGCCTTCGCCGGCTGCGTCATCGGCATCACCTGCCTGGGCGCCGCCTTCTCGGGATGGATGCTGACCCATCTGCGCGTCTGGGAACGCCTCGTCCTGGCCGTGGCGGCCATGCTGCTGGTGGCGCCGGAGCTCTATTCCTCGCTGCTGGGGCTGGTGCTCACCGTGCCGGTGTTGCTGTCGCAATGGGCGCGCCGGAACGACGCCGCCCCGGCCGCGACGTGACCGGCGGGAGACACGCGTTCCGGGCGATCACCGCCCGGAACGGTCCGGCGAGGCGGGAAGCGTCGCGCTGCCCTCCCCGAGCGGGCGCTGCATCAGCACGGTGTCCACCCAGCGGCCGAACTTGAAGCCGACGCAGCTCAGCGTCCCCACGGGCTGGAACCCCGCACGCCGGTGCACCGCCAGCGAGCCGGCATTGCCGCTGTCGCCGATCACCGCGAGCATCTGCCGCCAGGGGCCGGAGGAGCAGCGCGCGATCAACGCATCGAGCAGGGCGCTCCCGATCCCGCGCCGCTGCTGGCCGGGGGCGATGTAGATCGAGTTCTCCACCGTGTAGCGATAGGCGGGGCGCGGCCGGTAGCTTGTGGCGTAGCTGTAGCCGACGATGCGGCCTTCGATCTCCGCGACCAGATAGGGCAGGTTCAGATCGAGGATGGCGGCGCGCCGGCGCGACATCTCGGCGAGCGAGGGCGGCACCTCCTCGAAGGTGGCGAGGCCGTTGAGCACATGATGGGCGTAGATCTCCGTGACGGCCGCCATGTCCTCCTCCCGCGCGTCGCGGACGCTCGGGGAGGCTGGCGCCGAAGCGGGCGCCGACGGTTCTGCGATACTCATGCAATCTCCGTGGGGTAGGTGTATGCGACGCGCCGCCGGGGCGGCCGGACCCTTGGCGCGACCGGGTTAACCGCTCGTTAACCAAGATTAATCGAATCTGTCCTTCAAGAGGGGAGATTCGCACCGTGAATGCTGTCAGCCAAACCGGGCCGTCGATCCGTTTCCGCGGACGTTCGTTCATGGCGATGACGCTGGTGGCCGACGGTCCGCTGGAGGGGTGGCTCGCCGACTTCGACGTCTGGCTGCAGCGCTCGCCCGGCTTCTTCACCGGCCGCATCGTCGTCCTCGATTTCGCCGATACCGCGCAGAGCAAGGCGGATGTCGAGCGCTGGATCGGCGAACTCGCCACCCGCGGCGTGCGCCTCGTCGGGATCGAGGGCGTGCGCCCGAGCCTCGTCGACGCCACCATGCCACCGGTGCTGCGCGGTGGCCGCGATGCCACCCTCGTTGTCACCGACAATGTCACCGATTCCGCCACCACCCCGGCCGAGCCCCGCAAGCCCGCCGAGCCGGTGAACATGCTGGTGGAACGGCGCATCAGGTCCGGCCAGTCGATCGTCTGCCTCGAAGGCGACGTCACCATCATCGGCTCCGTCGGCGCCGGCGCCGAGATCATCGCCGGCGGATCTATCCATGTTTACGGGACGTTAGCCGGCCGGGCGATCGCCGGCGCGACGTTCGGCGCCCGCGCCCAGATCTTCTGCACCAAGCTGGAGGCCGAACTGCTTGCGGTCGACGGCATCTACCGGACGGCGGAAGACATCGACGACGCCTTCAGGGGCAAGGCCGTGCGGGTATCAACCGCCGACGAAACACTGCGGATTGCCGCACTTTAGGAGCGAAGCGAGGCATGGCTAAGATCATCACGGTCACGTCGGGAAAAGGCGGCGTCGGTAAGACCACGACGACGGCTGCCATCGGCGCCGCATTGGCCCGGACCGGCGACAAAGTGGTCGTTGTCGACTTCGACGTCGGCCTGCGCAACCTCGACCTGATCATGGGGGCGGAGCGGCGCGTGGTCTACGACTTCGTCAACGTCATCCAGGGCGACGCCCGGCTGCCGCAGGCGCTGATCAAGGACAAGCGGCTGGATTCGCTGTTCCTGCTGCCCGCCTCGCAGACCCGCGACAAGGACGCGCTCACCGAAGAGGGCGTCGACAAGGTGATCGGCGACCTCTCCCGCCATTTCGACTGGGTGATCTGCGACAGCCCGGCCGGCATCGAGCGCGGGGCGACGCTTGCCATGCGCCACGCCGAGATCGCCATCGTCGTCACCAATCCGGAAGTCTCCTCCGTCCGCGACAGCGACCGCATCGTCGGCATACTCGACGCCAAGACGCTGAAGGCCGAGCGCGGCGAGACGGTGGACAAGCGCCTGCTGCTGACCCGCTACGACGCCGCCCGCGCGGCGCGCGGCGACATGCTGAAGACCGAGGACGTGCTCGAGATCCTCTCGCTGCCGCTGCTCGGCATCGTGCCCGAGAGCCCCGACGTGCTCAAGGCCTCGAACATGGGCGTCCCTGTCTCCATCAACGATCCCAACAGCGCCCCGGCGCGGGCCTATCACGATGCGGCGCTGCGGCTCAAAGGCGAGGACATCGCCATGGAGACGCCGAAGCAGCGTCTCGGCCTGTTCGGGAAATTCCTGCGGAGGGCGGCATGACCTTGTGGAAGCGGCTTTTCTCAAGCACCAGCGCGCCCCAGGCGCGCGAGCGGCTGCAGATCCTGCTCTCGCATGAGCGGCAGGTGCTCGGGGGCAGCGACCTGCTCTCCAGCCTGCGCGAGGAGATCCTCGCCGTCGTCGCCAAGCATGTGCCCTGCGAACAGGACAATGTGAAGGTCCGCCTCGAGCGCGGCACGCCGATGTCGATCCTCGAAATCGAGGTCGAGGTCCGCGGCAACATCGAGCTCGGGGTCAGCAAGGCGGCCTGATCGCCCTGACTGCCAACATGGCGAGCGCCGCTCCGAAAGCGGCGCCCGCCGACCCGGCGACGAAGTCGGCGAGGCTGGTGTCCCGCCCTGGCGACAGGAGCTGAAGAATCTCCATCGCGCCGGCGAGCAGGCACAGGGCGGCGACGAGCGCCGCAAGCCTGCCGATGCGGCGCCGCAGGATCAGCGCGAACAGGAACGCCGTTCCCGCATAGGCGATGAAATGCTCGCCCCAGTCCGGAATGCCGGTCCGGGGCATTTGCCGCGCCGGCAGCAGCGACGTCGCGACGATGACGACGAGGCAGGCATAGCCCGCTCCCCGGGCGATCCGGCGATAGCTCGGCATGGCTAGGTTCCACCCGTGACGGCCGCGCTCACGAGGCGGCCGCCGGCCGTATCACCCGATCGACATAGACGGCCAGCGGGTCGAGATCATCGGCGGTCCCGCGCGCCGCGATGACATGGTCGGGGCGGACCAGCACCCAGCCCGGCGCGCTCATATGGTAGCGCTCGCGCACCGCCGCACCGGGATCGCTTCCGGGCGCGATGTCGACGACCTCCACCGCCCCGTCCATCCCGGCAAGCAGCGTGTCCACCGGAATCGGAGCCGCGTCGGGAAACAGCAGCAGCGTATGATGCGTGCCGCACAGCCGCGGCCACAGCGTGGTCGGGCTGCCGGTCTGCGGATCGGTGAACTGCGCGTCGCGCGCCCGCGTGCCGACATCGGTGCGGGCCGGCCGGCGCAGCGGGGCGCCGAGCGCGACCAGCGGGCCGTCCTCATAGACGATGCTGGTCTCCGACAGTTCGAGCTGCAGCTTCCTCTGCGCCACCTTGAGGTTGCCGACGATGGTGACGGCTATGTCGCGCACGAGCTGCGCCACCCGGCTGGAGGCGAAGGCGGCATGGAGCTTCTGCGCTGCGCCCTTGATCACCTCGCGGGCGACCGGCCGGCGCTCCGCCTCGTAGCTGTCGAGCAGAAGCGCCGAATCGCCCCTGCCGGTCAGCACATGAGCGAGCTTCCAGCCGAGATTGACCGCGTCCTGGATGCCGGTGTTCATGCCCTGGCCGCCGGCCGGGCTGTGGATGTGGGCGGCGTCGCCGGCGAGGAAGACGCGGCCGACGCGGTATTTCTCCGCCAGGCGCTCATTGGTGCGGAAGGAGGAGAGCCAGCTCGGGTCGCGCAGGCGGGTGCCCGGCGGTCCGTGGCGATCCATGTAGCCCTGCATTTCCTCCAGCGTCGGCGCGCTGTCGTCCTCCACGTCCGGGCGGGCGGTGAAGATGCGCCAGACGTCGTTCTCGAAGGGGAAGAGCGCGACCGTGCCGCCATTGTGCCACCAGATGTGGATGCTCCGGTGGTCGAGCTCGCCGCCATCGATCTTCACGTCGGCCAGCAGGAACATCTGCGGCTCGGTATAGCCCTCGAATTCGATGCCGAGCGTACGGCGCACCAGGCTGCGCGCTCCGTCCGCGCCGACGAGATAGCGGGCGCGGACACTCTCCTCGCGGCCGTCGGCATGGGTCAGCGTCGCGTCGACGCCGTCCGCGTCCTGTGCGAAGCCGACGAGCTCGACACCGCGCTCGATGGTGCCTCCGAGCGCGGCGAGGCGCTCGGCGAGGATCGCCTCGGTGCGCGATTGGGCGAGGAGCAGCGGGTAGGGATAGGGGCTGTCGATGCCGTCACCGACCGCAAGCGTCGCGAGGCGATGCGCCCCGTCGCCGGCGATGAGCGATTTGAGCCGCGCGCCCTTCTCCTCGAATTGCTGGACCACGCCCATGGTCTCCAGCGCTTCGAGGCTGGCGCTCCAGACCGCCAGCGCCTTGGAGACCGTGGCGGGCGACAGGTTGCGGTCGATGATGCGCACGGGGATGCCGTGCAGGCGCAGCATGATGGCGAGCGACAGCCCCGTGGGGCCCGCGCCCGAGATGAGAACCGGAACCAATCCTTCGTCGGCCATCCGTGCCCCCGCGCATGGAACTCATGAATCCATATAGCTTTCCAGCGCCTCCGCAAGGCGATCCGCGCGGGGCCGGATCACTGTCGCGCCGGCCCGTCGGACGACCGTTCGGCTTCCGGCTCGATATGCAATTCATTCGCAGTTGCATCATAAGCCGAACCCTGCGTAAACTGCTCCTGCAACTCATTCGCAACAGGAGACAGGTATGCGGGGAAGGTCGAGGCGTGCGGCTCTGGCCGGGCTGATGGCAGCCGGCATCATCGGCGTGGCAGCCATCCCCGGCGCTTCGGCGCAGGAGGCCGGCAAGCCGAAGTTCAAGGCCGTGACCACCTTCACCGTGATTGCCGACATGGCGCGCAACGTGGCGGGCGACGCGGCCATCGTGGAATCGATCACCAAGCCCGGCGCCGAGATCCACAATTACGCACCCACTCCCGGCGACATTCAGCGGGCGCAGGGCGCCCAGCTCATCCTCTGGAACGGGCTGAACCTGGAGCTCTGGTTCGAGAAGTTCTTCCAGAACCTGAAGGACGTCCCCGGCGTCGTCGTCTCGGCCGGCGTCGAGCCGATGGGCATCACGGAAGGCCCCTACAGCGGCAAGCCCAATCCGCATGCCTGGATGTCGCCGTCCAACGCGCTGATCTATGTCGACAACATCCGCGACGCCTTCGCGAATTACGATCCGGCCAATGCCGCGACCTATGAGGCCAACGCGAAGGCCTACAAGGCGAAGATCGAGGCCGCGGTCGCGCCGATCCGGACGAAGCTGGACACGATTCCCGCCGACAAGCGCTGGCTGGTGTCGAGCGAGGGCGCATTCTCCTATCTCGCCCGCGATTTCGGGCTGAAGGAGCTCTATCTCTGGCCGATCAACGCCGACCAGCAGGGTACGCCGCAGCAGGTGCGCAAGGTGATCGATTCCGTGCGCAAGAACGGCATCCCCGCCGTGTTCAGCGAGAGCACCGTCTCCGACAAACCGGCCCGGCAGGTGGCGCGCGAGACCGGCGCGCATTATGGCGGCGTGCTCTATGTCGACTCGCTCAGCGAGGCCGACGGCCCGGTGCCGACCTATATCGACCTGCTCGCCGTGACCACGAGCACGCTGGAGAAGGGCCTCGCCGAGGGATTGTCGCAATGAATGCGGGCCTCGCGGTCACCGGCGTGACCGTCACCTATCGCAACGGCCACACCGCCCTGCGCGACGCCAGCTTCTCGATCCCGACGGGCACTATCACGGCGCTGGTCGGGGTCAACGGCTCCGGCAAATCGACCCTGTTCAAGGCGATCATGGGCTTCGTGCGCCTCGCCGCGGGCGAGATCGCCATCCTCGGCGGCAACGTCGATCAGGCCTTGAAGCGCAACCTCGTCGCCTATGTGCCGCAGAGCGAGGAGGTCGACTGGAACTTCCCCGTCCTCGTCGAGGACGTAGTGATGATGGGCCGCTACGGCCATATGGGGCTGATGCGCATTCCCCGCGCCGCCGACCGGCGCGCGGTGACCGACGCGCTCGCCCGCGTCGGGATGGGGGAGTTCCGCCACAGGCAGATCGGCGAGCTCTCCGGCGGGCAGAAGAAGCGCGTCTTCCTCGCCCGCGCGCTGGCGCAGGACGCCAAGGTCATCCTGCTCGACGAGCCCTTCACCGGCGTCGACGTGAAGACCGAGGAGGCGATCATCGCCCTGCTCAAGGCGCTGCGTGACGAGGGCCGGGTGATGCTGGTCTCGACCCACAATCTCGGCAGCGTGCCGGAATTCTGTGACCGCACCGTGCTGATCAAGGGCACGGTCCTCGCCTATGGCCCGACCGCGCAGACCTTCACCGAGGCCAATCTGGAGAAGACCTTCGGCGGCGTGCTGCGCCATTTCGTGCTCGGCGGCGCCGGGCTGCACGCGGACGACGACCGCCGACAGCTCGCCGTGCTCTCCGACGACGAGCGCCCGCTCGTGCTCTATGGCGAGAAGGGCGCGATGCAGCAGCAGACCGCGGAAGAACATGTGAGCGAGAAGCATCCCGCCGAGGAGAAGACCTCGTGATCGAGCTGCTCCTCGAGCCCTTCGGCTACGAATATATGCGCAGCGCCATGTGGGTCTCGGCCCTCGTCGGTGCGGTCTGCGCCTTCCTCTCCTGCTATCTCATGCTCAAGGGCTGGTCGCTGATCGGCGACGCGCTCTCGCACGCCATCGTGCCCGGTGTCGCCGGCGCCTACATGCTCGGCCTGCCCTTCGCCATCGGCGCCTTCTTCTCCGGCGGGCTCGCCGCCGCCGCCATGCTGTTCCTCAACCAGCGCACGAAGCTGAAGGAGGACGCCATCATCGGGCTGATCTTCTCCTCCTTCTTCGGCCTCGGCCTGTTCATGGTCTCGCTGTCGCCGACCTCGGTGAACATCCAGACCATCGTGCTCGGCAACATCCTCGCCATCACCCCGGAGGACACGCTGCAGCTCGCCCTCATCGGCTTCGTCTCGCTGGCGATCCTTTTGGTGAAGTGGAAGGATCTGATGGCGACCTTCTTCGACGAGGCGCATGCGCGCTCGATCGGGCTGCGGCCGACCGCGCTGAAGATCATGTTCTTCACCCTGCTCTCCGCCTCGACGGTGGCGGCGCTGCAGACGGTCGGTGCCTTCCTCGTCATCTGCCTCGTCGTCACCCCCGGCGCCACCGCCTATCTGCTGGCCGACCGCTTCCCGCGCCTTTTGACCATCGCCGTCGCCATCGGCGCGGTGACGAGCTTCATCGGCGCCTATGCCAGCTATTTCCTCGACGGCGCCACCGGCGGCATCATCGTGGTGCTGCAGACGCTGATCTTCCTCATCGCCTTCGTCTTCGCGCCCAAGCACGGCATGTTGGCAGCGCGGCGTCGGGCGGCGCAGGCGCTCCGGGTGGGGGCATGACCATGATCGACACGCTGCTCTCCCCCTTCCAGTTCGGCTTCATGGTCAACGCCCTCGTCATCTCCGGCCTCGTAGCCGTGACGATGGCGCTGCTCTCCTGCTTCCTGGTGCTCAAGGGCTGGTCGCTGATGGGCGACGCCATCTCGCATGCGGTGTTCCCTGGCGTGGTGCTGGCCTATATCGTCGGGCTGCCCTTCGCGATCGGCGCTTTCGCCGCCGGCATGTTCTGCGCCGTGGCGACGGGCTTCCTCAAGGATAACAGCCGCATCAAGCAGGACACGGTGATGGGCATCGTGTTCTCCGGCATGTTCGGGGTGGGGCTGGTGCTCTATGTGAAGATCCAGTCCGAGGTGCATCTCGACCACATATTGTTCGGCGACATGCTCGGCGTGTCCTGGGGCGACATCGGCGAGACCGCGCTGATCGCCACTGTCGTCGCCGGCATCATCGCGGTGAAGTGGAAGGACTTCCTGCTGCACGCCTTCGATCCGGCGCAGGCGCGGGCGGTGGGCCTGCGCGTCGGGCTGCTGCATTACGGCCTGCTGTGCCTGATCTCGCTGACCATCGTCGGCGCGCTGAAGGCGGTGGGGCTGATCCTCGCCATCGCCATGCTGATCGCGCCGGGCGCCGTCGCTTTCCTGCTGGCGCGCTCCTTCGGCGGCATGCTGGTGCTGTCGGTCGCGGTCGCGGTCGGGGCGTCGCTGCTCGGCGTCTACCTGTCCTTCTTCCTCGACAGCGCGCCGGCGCCGACCATCGTGCTGCTGATGAGCCTCGTCTTCGTCGCGGCCTTCATCCGCTCTTCACTGGTGACCGCGCGAACGGAGACCCGCGAGCGGGCGTAACCGGCCCGGGCAGGCAGCCTTCAAAGGCGCGGCACGGCGACATGCCCCCTGCCGTCCTGGCGGATCACGTCCATGGCGATGCCGTAGATGCGCTCCAGCGTCTGCGGCGTGACCATCTCCTCCGGCGTGCCGCGCGCCATCAGTCTCCCCCCATGCAGCGCGATGATGTCGTCACAGAAGCGCGCCGCCATGTTCACGTCGTGCAGCACCACGACGACGCCGGTCCCGCGCTCGCGGCAGAGACTGCGGATCAGCGTGAGCACCTCGATCTGGTGAGCGATGTCCAGCGCCGAGATCGGCTCGTCCAGCAGCAGGCAATCGGCATCCTGCGCCACCAGCATGGCGATCCAGACGCGCTGGCGCTCGCCCCCGGACAGCGTGTCAACGAGGCGGTCGGCGAAGACCGCGGTGTCGGTCAGCGCGATCGCCTCCTCGACCTTCTGCCGGTCAACGGCGCCGAACCGACCCAGCGCGCCATGCCAGGGATAGCGGCCGAGCGCGATCAGTTCGCGCGCGGTCATGCCGCCGGTGGCCGGCGAGGACTGCGGCAGATAGGCGACGCGCCGGGCAAAGTCGCGCGGGCCCCAGCCGGCGAGCGGCCGGCCCTCGAAGCGGATCTCCCCACCGCTGGCCGCAAGCTGCCGGCCGAGCAGCTTCAGCAGCGTCGACTTGCCCGAGCCGTTGTGCCCGATCAGCCCGACCACGCGGCCCGCCGGCACGGCAAGGCTGAGAGGGTGCAGCAGCGTGCGTCCCTCGACGCCGAAATGCACCTCGGCAAGCTCGAACAGCGGAGCGGCGGCGCTCATGTGCGGTCCCGGCCGAAGGCGAAGCGGATGGCGTGGTTGAGGCAGGCCGGCAGCACCGACATATGCGTCTCGCCGGGCAGGAAGACGTACTCCGAGACGAGCCCCGGCACCTGCGCGAGGCGCTCGGCCATGAGGCGCGTATTGTCGACGATGCGGCTCTCCTCGAAAGCGGCGCGCCGCTTCTCCTCGTCGGGCGCGCCGATCTGGAACGGCGCCAGCTTCTGCTCGTATTCGCCGGCGAGAAGCAGGATGTGGCCATCGCGCGGCTTGCCCTCGGCGACGAACGTCTCCGCCGCCCCGACGATGCCGGCGCCCTCCCACCAGATGGCGGGGCTGGCGGATATCCAGCGCGAGAAGGCGGCGGGGCGCCTGAACAGCGTGTGCAACACGAACAGCCCGCCGAAGGAATGACCCGTGATCGCCTGCCTCGCCGGATCGATCGCGACGCGGCGGGCGATCTCCGGCTTCAGCGCCTCCTCGATGAAGGCGAGGAAGTCGTCCGCCCCGCCGGTGCGCACGTCGGGCCCGTCCGGCGTGTGCGGCGGATAGGTCTGGCCGGGCGGCGGGCCCAGATCCCATGAACGGCGCACGCTGTCATAGGCGCCGTCGGTCGGGTAGCCGATGCCGACCATCACGCCCCATTCGATGCCGGTGCCGAGCGGCCACGCGGCCTGCACGCGCATAATGTCCGCCGCCGTGCCGGCCACCGCATTAGCGTCTGTGTAGTACAGCACCGGCCAGCCCTCGGCGGGCGGCTCACCCGGCGGCCGATAGAGGAAGATGCGCCAGGTCGCGCTGCCGTCGCCGGGGAAGAAATCGAAGACGGTGGTGTCAGGAATGAGGGCGTCGGTCATGCGGTCTGCCTGCGCGTGAGAAGCCAGAGGAAGACGGGCGCGCCGAGCATGGAGGCGATGAGGCCTGCCGGCAGCTGCCACGGAAAGGCAAGGGTGCGGCCGACGAAATCGGCACCGAGCATGACGAAGCTGCCGATGAGCGCGGCGCCGAGGAGCTCCGGCAGCGGCCGACGCAGGCCGGCGAGCCGGGCCAGCGGCGGTGTGATCAGCCCGACGAAGGACAGCGGCCCGACCAGCAGCGTCGCCATGGCCGTGGCCAGCGCGGCGAGGGCCAGCAGCAGCGAGCGGCTGAACAGCGAGGGCATGCCCAGTGCCCGCGCCGACACGTCGCCGAGCGGCAATATGTCGAGCCAGCGCGCCACCGTCGGCAGCGCGGCAAGCAGCAGCGCCGCCGCCATCAGACTGCCGGCGGCGGTGGCGAGGTCGATGCCGTAGGTCGAGCCGGCCATCCAGGTGAGCAGCAGCACTGCGCGCGGATCGCCGCTCGCCATAAGGAGGCTGACGAGGGAATCGAGCAGCGCCCCGATGGCGACGCCGGCGAGGATGACGCGCTCCGGCGCGCCTTTCGAGGCGCGGGCGAGCGCCAATATGGCGAGGAGCGCGAGGAAGGCGCCGAGCGCGGCGGCAAGCGTCTGGCCGGCGCGCCCTGCCGCGTCGAACAGGAACAGCGCGACGATGAGCCCGCAGGCCGCGCCCGCGCTCACCCCCAGCACTTCGGGGCTCGCCATCGGATTGCCGGTCATGCGCTGGAGGATGCCGCCGGCCACCGCCAGCAGCGTCCCGCCGGCGACGGCCGCCAGGATGCGCGGCATACGCAGCGCCCAGACCGGATCGCTCGGTCCTGCGAGGCTCCAGCCATCGGCTCCCGGCCCGACGCTGACTGACGCCAGCGCCGCGAACACCAGCAGCAGCACCAGGCCGGCGAGCAGGGGAGCGGGACGAACGAGGCCCCTCGCATGCGAGATGAGCCCGGCACCCGTATGCGGCGGCAAACGGAGCCGCGGCACCATCCATAGAAGCAGCGGCGCGCCAAGCATTGCCGTCACCGCGCCGGTCGGCAGCATCTCGCCATAGGCGCCCGACTGGAGCTGCACCATCTGGTCGGTGAGCCACAGCAGGGCGGCGCCGGTGAGCGCCGAGATGAGCAATCGCGCACCGACGCGGCGCGCGCCGCTGACGCGGGCGAGCACCGGCGCCGCGAGGCCGACGAAGCCGATGCTGCCGACGCTCGCCACCACGAAGGTGGTGAGCGCCACCGCGACCGTCAGCGCCGCGAGGCGGGCGGCGGCCAGCGACAGGCCGAGGCTGCGGGCGACATCGTCGTCGAGCCCGAGCAGCGTCAGCGGACGCAGCAACAGCATGGTCGCGAGGCCGGCGAAGGCGAGGCGCGGCGCGAGGAAAGCGGGCGCCGACCAGTCCTGCTGGCTCAGCGAGCCGGCGCCCCACAGGAACAGCCCGGCGAGGTAATGGCTGTTGAACAGAGCCAGCAGCGCGGCGAGCGCGGCGCAGGCGAGGCCCGTCACCATGCCGGCGAGGATCACGACCAGCGGCGAGAAACCGCTGCGGCGCGACAGCGCCAGCACCACGCCGATGGCCAGAAGCCCGCCGCCGAGCGCGACCCACTCGCGGCCGAGACCGATCAGCCCCGGCGCCCAGACGAGGGCGGCGGCAAGGGCGAGGCTCGCCCCCGCCTCGATGCCCAGCGTGGTCGGGGAGGCGATGGGATTGCGCAGCACCTGCTGGAGGATGGTACCGGCCAGCCCCAGCGCGCCGCCGGCGAGCAGGCTGACCACAAGGCGCGGCGCGAAGCTGTAGAGCGCCAATATCTCGGCGGTGTCGTCGAGATCGGGATGGGCAAGCGCACCCCACCACTGCTCCGGCGGCAGGCGCATGGACAGGTTGACGAGACTGGCCGCAAGCGCCGGCACGGCGAGCAGCAGGACCAGCGCCGCCGAGCCGAAGCGCGGACGCGCCAATCCGGAGGTGGCGACCGCGAGATCAGCCATTGGAGGACGCCTCGACGAGGACGCGGGCGATCTGGCGCGCGAAGCGCATGGCCGAGGGCAGCATGCCGAACATCAGCACCGGCGGCAGGCGGTGGATCCGCCCGGCCTTCACGAAGGGTAGGCTGTTCCACAGCGGGCTCGCCGCCAGCCGGTCCAGCGTGTCGGTTGAGATCGGTTCCAGATAGACGAGGCTGCTGGCGGGGCTGTCCGCCAGTTCCTCGATGCCGACCGTGCTGAACCCCCAGTAATTGCTGGGTTTCGTCCAGCTATTGACGAGGCCGGTGCGCTCCATCACGTCGCCGAAGAGGCTGCCCTTGCCGTAGACCCGCACATGCCGGGTATCGAGGAAGTTGACCACCAGCAGCGAGCGCCCGGCGAGGCCGGCGGTGGCCAATTGGCGGCGTGTTTCCTCCATCGTCGCCTGCGCCCGCGCGATCAGTTCCTCGCCGGCATCCCTTCGGCCGACATCGGCTGCAAGCGCGCGCGTGGCACTAATGCTGCGCGCGTAGGCACTGCCGACGGGCGGTGCATAGACTGAGAAGGTCCGCGTCGGGGCGAACCGTTCCAAGAGCAGCTTGATGCCGTCGAGATAGGGCGTGGAGACGATGAGGTCCGGCTTCAGCGCGGCGAGCACCTCGAGATTGGGCTCGCGGTCGGTGCCGAGATTGGCGATGCCGGGAGGCAGCGCCGGCTCGACCACCCAGTCCGCCCATTCGCCGGGGTTGGGAATGGCGATGGGCGGAAGGCCCATCTCGATGAGGGTCTCGGCGAGGCCGAAATCCATCGAGACGATCCGCGAAGGTGGGAAAGCCGGCGCATCTCTTCCCGCCTGCGCGCCCGCCGGTCGGGGCAGCGCGAGGGAGGTCGCCAACCCGCCGAGCAGCATCGCCCGGCGGGAAAGGGTGGGCATCGGCGTCACCAGCGATACTTCAGGCCCGCAATGACGGTGCGCGGGGCGCCCATGTAGCAGTAGCCGGCATCGCAGGTGACGTATTCCTCGTCGAGCAGGTTCTGCGCGTTGACCTGGAAGCTCCAGCCCTTGAGCGTCGGCGCGAGGTAGCTGAAATCGTAGCTCAGCTTGGCGTCGACCAGCGTGTAGGCATCGTTCTGGAAGCTGTTGAGCGGATCGCCCCAGGTGGCGCCGGTGTAGCGCACGCCGAGACCGAGGCCGAGGCCGACCAGCCTGGTTCCCGGCTGGAACTGGTAGTCCGCCCACACGGCAAAGGCGTTCTGCGGCTGGCCCGACGGCGTCAGGCCGATGGTCTCAGGATCGCCGGCGACATTGGTCAGGTCGAGATAGGTGTACGCGCCGCGCACCCGCAGCCCGGCGCCGAGATTGGCGACCGCCTCCAGCTCGAAGCCGCGCGCCCGCACCTCGGCGGTCTGCACCTGGAAGAGCGGATCGGTGGGGTCGGTGACGAGGCCGTTCTCCTGATTGATCTGGAACACCGCGGCGGTGAAATAGCCGTCGAAGCCGACCGGCGCGTATTTCACGCCACCCTCGATCTGCTTCGCCGTCGTCGGGGCGAAGGGATTGCCGTTGATGTCGACGCCCATATTGGGCGCGAAGGAGGTCGAATAGGTGACATAGGGCGCGATGCCGTTGTCGAAGACGTAGGTCAGGCCGACGCGGCCGGTGAACTCGCTGTCGTCGATGTTCTCGGCCGTGTAGTTGAGGAGGTCCTCGTCCTTGCTGTCGACCCAGTCCTGCCGGCCGGTCAGGGTCACGATCCAGCGGTCGAACTTCGCCTGCTCCTGGATATAGAGCCCGGTCTGGCTCTGCGTCTGACGGTAGCGGGAATAGTTGAAACCGGGATCGAAGGTCGGGCCGAGCGGCTGCCCGGTGTTGAAATTGAAATCGGACGCCTCGCCGAAGCCGATGCCGCCATCGAGCGACAGGTAGGAATAGTCGAGGCCGACGAGCAGCTTGTGCTCGATGGCGCCGGTGGCAAAGTCGGCCTGCAGCTGGTTGTCGACGACGAAGGAATCCAAGAGGTCGTGGACATAGCCGGTGCCGCGCGTGGCGATGTTGGTGACCGCATCGATGTCGTAGACGCTGGTATAGCGCACCGTGGTGTCCGCGCTGCCGTAGCGCAGGGTCTGGCGGAAGGTGAAGACGTCGTTGAAATCGTGCTCGGCGAGATAGCCGATGCGCCATTGCTCCTGCGGCTGGCTGTTGTAGTCGCCGGGCGAGCGGCTGAAGGTCTCGGTGCCCGTGCCGGTCCAGCCGAAGAAGGGCAGCGACGCCGGGGTCTCGGATTCCTGGTACTCGCCGAGGAAGGTGATCCGGGTCTGGTCGGTCGGCTTCCAGGTCACCGCCGGGGCGATGAAGTGCATGTCGTTGACGCCGCCGCCGAGCGTGTTCGGCGAGCCGGCGTCGCGGTAGAGACCGGTCAGGCGGTAGAGCAGCGTGCCCTCCTTGTCGATCGGCCCGCCCATGTCGAACTGGCCCTGCCACCACTCATAATTGCCGCCCTGGAATTCGACCTCGCCGAAGGCTTCCTCGGTCGGGCGCTTGGAGGTGACGTCGACCATGCCGCCCGGCGAGCCGAGGCCGTAGAGCGCCGAGCTCGGGCCGCGCAGCACGGTGACGCTCTCCACGCCGTAGGGCTCGATCTTGAACACCGACATGTTCGCGCCCGGCCAGCGCAGCCCGTCGCGGTAGATGCCGTTATAGGTCGTGTCGAAGCCGCGGATGGTGAAGACGTCGAAGCGCGGATCGAAGCCGCTCTGTCCGGTGCGCACGCCGGGCGTATAGTTCACCGCCTCGGTCAGCGTCTGCACGTTGCGGTCGTCCAGCTCCTGCCGGGTGACGACCGAGATCGACTGCGGCGTCTCGATCAGCGGCGTGTCGGTCTTGGTGCCGGCGGTGCTGCGGGTGGCGACATAGCCGACCGTGCCATTGCCCTCGCCCTGCACATCGATCGTGTCGAGCTCGATGCCGACGGTCGCGCCGCCAGCCGCGACCGAGGCCGTAGGGTCCTCGATGGTGACCCGGTTCGGCGCGGTGAAGCGGTAGGTCAGGCCCGTGCCGCGCAGCAGCGTTCCCAGCGCCTCCGGCGCGCTCAGGCTGCCGGCGACGGCGGTGGAACGCCGCCCGCCGAACTTGGACGTGTCGAAGAACACCCGCACGCCGGCCTTCTGGGCGAAGGAGAGGATGGCGCCGTTCAGGTCCTGCGCCGGAATGTCGAAGGCGATCCGGGTGGGAGCGACGTTCGCCGTCGTCTGCGCCTGCACCGCCGGAGCCGCCAGGCCGAATCCCGCCGCAAGCAGGCCGAGGACCAGGGCCTTGCCCGCGACGCCGCCAAGATAATGCCGCCGCAGGCGCCGCGTGCGCAGATGAACCCGGGTCGTCATGAGCTGTTCTTCCTTCTTGCCAGATCGCGCATGCACGCGCCGCTCCGCGGTTCGCGGCGACGCGTCAGGAAGGAAGACAACCGGGGCGGCGGACTCAGTAAGAAAAACTTCGAGAATCTGCCAGAAAATCAATAAAGCACTGTAATCAAAGGATAAATTGACCGCGAGCCGATGCCGAGCTCGGAGGTGATGGTCTCTATGGCGTCGCCGAGGTCGTTGGTGGCGAACACGCCGCTGACGCGGCGCCGCGCCAACGCATCGTCGAGGATGACGATGCGCCCGCGCCGGTAGCGGTTCAGCGTCTCGACCACATGGCGCAGCGAGGCGTCGCTGAACACCAGCATGCCGCGCCGCCAGGCCGTCGCCGTCCCGACGTCGCGCATGCGCACCCGCCCCATGCCGATGCCGGGAGTGTAGCGCACCTCCTGGCCGGGCGAGAGCACCACGCCCTGCTCCTCCCCGTCCTGCTGCAGCGCCACCTCGATCTGATGCTCGACGGCAAGTACGTCGGCGCCCTCGCCGGCTTCCTCGATGACGAATTGCGTGCCGAGCGCGGTGGTGGTGCCGCCGGCCGCTTCCACCACGAAGGGACGCGGCTCCTTCTCGCTGCGCGGCGCGGCGGCGAAGAACACTTCGCCGGCGAGGAACTTCACCCGCCTTTCGCCGTCGGTGAAGTCGACCGCGATGGCGCTCGACGGGCCCAGCTCGACGGAGCTGCCATCGGCGAGGGTGACCGTGCGCAATTCGCCCGGCGCGGTGCGGTAGTCGGCGGCAGCGAGCAGCCAGAGGTCGCCGTAATGGAAGCGGGCGAGGCTGGCGGCGAGTACCGCGAGGAGAAGGACCGCGCCGATGCCCGCCGCGCGGCGCCCTACCCGGGCCTTGCGGCGGGCGGGCAGCACGTCGCGCAGGGGACCGGGATCGTGCCGCAGCAGCGAGAGCTCCCGCCACGTCGAGCCGGCCTCGTCGAAGGCGGCGCGGTGATCCGGGTCCGCTTCCAGCCAGGCGTGCAGCGCATGTTTTTCGGCCTCGCTCAGCGGCGAGCCACCGAGGCGCGCCACCCATTCGGCGGCGCGCATGCCGATCTCATCCGCGCGTTCGTCGACGCTGCTCACCGCTGAACTTCCGTAAAATCGATGCCCATCCCTATAAGACAAGCGAGGAGGGGCAACACCGTAAATCGGCCTTGCCCGACCGCGCCCTCAGCGGGCGCGCAGGCGGCGCGTCATGTGCGCGATGGCGACGGCGAGGTGCTTCTGCACCGAGCTCTCGCAGATGCGCAGTTCGCGGGCCACCTCGGCATGGCTGAGCCCATCGATGCGGTTCAGCACGAAGATCTCCTGCGTGCGGCGCGGCAGCTCGCGCACCAGCGCATGGACGCGCTCCAACTGAAGGCGGGAATCGGCGACGTCCTCCGGCGAGGGCTGGTCGGCCGCCAGCAGTGCGAGGGCCTCCGGCGCGAAGGCATCGGTACGGCGCCGGGCCTCCTGCTTGCGGTGGTTGATCAGCAGGTTGCGGGCGATGGCGTAGAGGTAGGCCCTTATGTCGCCGATGCGGGTGTCCGGACGCTCCAGCACATTGAGGAAGGTGTCCTGCACCAGGTCGCTCGCCATATGCCCATCGCCGAGCCGGTGCTGGAGATAGCTCCGCAGCTCGGTGCGATGGGTTGAAAACACAAGCGACAAGTCTGGCTGCATGAACCGGCCCGCACTCCACCTCAAAGAGGCGTGTGCGAGACGCTTATCACGCAGCCCCAGGTAAAGTAAGTTACATGGCTCTACTTTATCATTTCTATAATTTTCTCAGACTGGAATCATTCTTGACTTTGATTTTCGTGGAACAGCCGAGCTTCGCGCCGGCTCATCCGTGAACGCTGTCCTTCGCCGATGCCGGAGCACTGGCACGCGGCGCGCTCGCCAGCGCGCGCACCACGTCGAAGGCCGCCTGGATGGCGCCGACATTGGCCTTGCCCTGACCGTAGATGTCGTAGCCGGTGCCGTGTGCGGGGGTTGCGATCGGGATCGGCATGCCGCCATGCACGGTGACGCCACGCGAGAAGCCCATGAGCTTCATCGCGATCTGCCCCTGGTCGTGGTACATGGTGACGATCGCGTCGACCTCCTTCGCCTTCAGGAAGATGGTGTCGGCCGGGTACATGCCGACCACCGGCAGGCCGAGCGCGCGCGCCTTCTCCACCGTTGGCCCGATCACGTCGAGCTCCTCCCGGCCGAAGCTGCCATTCTCGCCATTATGCGGGTTGAGGCCGCACACGGCGATGCGCGGCGCCTCGACGCCGGCGCGGATCAGCGTCCCGTGGACGAGGCGGATGGCGTCGAGGATGCGCTCCTCGGTGATGAGGCTGGAGACGTCCTTCAGCGGCACATGGCTGGTGACGCGGCTGGTCCACAGCCCGTCCAGCGTGTTGATCTCGCCGACCGGCCCGTTGGCGCGCAGGATCTCGGCGAACCAGTGGGTCTCGTCGGAATGGCCGATGCCGGCCAGATGCAGCCCGTGCTTGTTCAGCGGCGCGAAGCACATGCCGTCGGTGACGCCGGCGACGGTGAGCTCGGCGGCCCGGCGCAGCGTGTCGAGCGCGTAGCGCCCGCCATTGGCGGTAGCGACCGCCCGCTCGAAGGGCGGCTGCGCCGCGCCGCGATAGTCGAGCAGCACCGGCACGCCGGGGGCGAAGGAGGGACGGCCGCCCTCCTCGGCGAGGCTGTAGTCGAAGCGCACCCCGGCGATCCGCATGCCCTCCTCCAGTTCGCCGCGGTCGGCGACCAGCAGGATGTCGGCGGCCGCGCGGTTCTCTTCGCGGGACAGCAGGCGGGCGACGATCTCCGGGCCGATGCCGGCGGGATCGCCGAGGGCGAGGGCGATGCGGGGCTTCATGGGACTTCTCCTTCAGGCCGAGCGCAGCGGCGGAAACGCGCCGCCGCGCTTGAAGTTCGGCATTGGCTCGTGGTCAGGCGTTCTCGGCGACCTTGCCGGCGGCCGTCGCGCCGAAGAAGGCCGCATCTTGGTAGCGGCGCAGCGCCAGCAGCTCGGAATCGGGCGCGATCTCGATGTCGCCGACGGTGATCAGCCGGCCGCATTCGACCGTGCGCACCAGCCGGCAATTGGCGGCGAGGTAGAAGGGCGCGGCCGCCTCGGGCGACAGCGCCACCGCCGGCACCAGCTCGGCGGTGGTGCCGTCGATGGTGTGGTGGTGGCCGCCCATAGCGAGCGTGCTGCCGGCGGGCAGGTCTTGCGTGGCGCGGGCGACGAGGTCGAGATGCGGGCGCGGGGCGACGGCACCGCTCGACACGCCGAGCAGGGCGGCCTCCAGCACGCTGGTCGCCGCCTCCAGCCCCAGCAAATGGCGCGGCAGATAGAGCATGGCGGTCGCGCCGTCGCGGCTCACCACATGGCCCTTGGCCGCCAGCATGTCCCAGGTCGGGCGGTCGGTGCAGCGCACGATGACGAAGACGCCGCCAGCGAAGCTCGGCTCGTCCGGCGCGCGCAGGCAGTGGAACACGTCGAGCCGGCGCTCGCCCGACAGCAACCCGCCTTCCGCCTTTCCGGCGAGCAGGGTCGGCACTTCGGTGATGCGGGCGATGGGCGCGTGCAGGTCCGGCCGGTCGGCGGCGAAGCCGGTGGCATTGCCGACGATGAGCAGCTCGCACAAATCCGGCACCGCACGCTGCGGCAGCGCCGCGACAGCCTCGGCACGGGAAGCGACGATCTCGGCCGCCGCGCGGCCGCCGAGCTCCCAATGGTCGGCCAGCGCCGGCACGGGCTCGGTGCGCCCATTGCTGGTGACGAGGCCGGTGGCACGGTCGAAGACGAAGTCGTACTCGCTCGACTTGCCGGCGGCGATGATCTCGAATCCGAGCGTCTCCGCCCAGGTGACGAGGCCGATGAGCAGGCTCGGCTGGTCGCCGTCGACCGGCGTCGAGACCAGCCCGCGCGCGGCGGCCATATGGGCGATGCCGGGGCCGGCGACGCTGTCCAGCTCCTTCGACACCACGGCGAGGTGGCGGCCGGCCTCGATGGCGAGGCGGGCATGGCGCGCGCCGGCCTCGGGATGGCCGGTCGCCTCGATGACGACCTCGACCGGCAGGCCGACGACGAGCGCGAGGTCGTCCGCCGCGACGAAATCGCCCGCCGCGAAGGCTTTTCCCGCCTCGGCCGCCGTGGTGCAGATGCGGATGCGCTCGGGATCGGCGCCGCTCGCCTTGAGCGCCGCGGCGGCGATCTGCGCGTCGCGGTCGACCGCCACCCGGGCGCGCATGCGCGGCACCCGCAGGCCCTGCGTCAGAAAGCTCCGCCCGAAATCGCCGGTGCCGACGACGCAGGTCTCGACCGGCGGCCGGTCGACGTTGAAATAGCGGTGGAAGTTCATGCGGGTCCTCGATTGCCGTCATCGGTGACGGAGGCCGGCGCGGTCCGCCCGCGCCGGGACCAGGCCAGGCGCATCAGCGGTACGGTCCAGACGATGATGGTGACGACGCCGAGCACCGCGGCGATCGGCCGGCTGAACAGGCCCAGCACGTTGCCGTTGCTGCTGATGAGCGCCTGCATGAAGTTCTGCTCGACGATCTCGCCCAGCACGATGCCGAGCACCATGGGCGCGATCGGGAAGCCGTTCTCCTCCATGAAATAGGCGGTTGTGCCGAGCGCGAGCAGGATCCAGATGCCGAAGATGTCGCCCCATTCGGCTTCCATGTAGACATTGCCGACAATCCGATGCCGGCCGGAGGCGCGGCGGTAGTCGTCCGGCATGAAGTCGACGCAGAAGCCGCGATAGTCGCCGTAGCGGTTGCCGGGATAGGGGGCGTTGTTCAGCCAGGGATGCTTGCCCAGCGACAGGTCCCAGTAATGGTGGTGCGCGTCGATGATCGGTAGGTCGTCGGCGTCGGCCGATCCCGAAACGGACAGGAGTTGGGACGGACGGACGGTCATCGCCATGCCCTGCGGCGCGTGATGCGCGAGGCGGCGCGAAGCTGCGGCATGCCGGATCCTTCCCGTGGCGTTTCCTGTCGCGGGCCACCGTCTGATCGCGGCGCCTTCGCAGTTCATTCCCTATATTGCATGCAATAGTGCCGAGAGGTCAACGCCTATGGACGGCGAAATCGAAGTGTGGGAAGGTTCTTGCATGCAATCCTTGGACGATCTGCCCGCGCCCAGCGGCACCCACCCTGATCTGGAGCCGCCGGCCGAGCCGGTCCGCGCGCTGCGTGGGCGCCGCACCCTGCATGTGGTGGAGCGCATCCGCGACATGATCGTCTCCGGCGAACTGCCGGCGGGCGGGCGCATCTCCGAGCGGATGATCACCGAGGGGCTCGGGGTCACCCGCACGCCGCTGCGCGAGGCCTTCAAGATCCTGGAGGCCGAGGGGCTGGTGCGCATCGTGCCGAACCGCGGCGCGGAGGTGATCCACCTTTCGCCGGCGGACATCGAGGCGGCGTTCGAGGTGCTGACCGGGCTTGAGAGCGTGGCGGCCGAGCTCGCCTGCACGCGCGGCACCGCGGCCGAATTCGCCGCCATCGAGGCACGTCATGACCGCATGGTGGCCTGCCAGCGCGCCGGCGACCTTATGGGCTATTTCCACCTCAACCAGGAAATCCACCAGCTCATCGTCGACTGCGCCCACAATCCGGCGCTGTCGCGCGTCTACCGCACTGAATCCGCGCGCATCCGCCGCTACCGCTACGCCGGCAACCGCGTCGGCGAGCGCTGGGCCCGCGCGGTGATGGAGCACGAGCAGATCCTCGACGCACTCAAGCAGCGCCAGGGCGCGCTGCTGCGCGAATTGCTACGCACGCACCACATCAACGGCTGGCGCGTCACCCGCCGGGTGCTGGAAGGCGAACTCTCGCCGGGCTGAAGCCGCCGGCGCGGCGTTTCACGCCGGAGAGTTCAGGACCCGGTCCACTTGGGCACCGCCTTGGTCCTGGCGAGGAAATTCTGCACGCCGCGGCGGAAATCCTCGCTGCCATAGACCTCGGCCACGATCGCCTCGATATCCGGCAGGTTGGCGAACTTCATCTGGCACAGCGTGGCCTTGGTGGCGCGCGTGGTCAGCGGCGCGTTCTCCGCCGCACGCCGGCACAGGCTCTCGACCTCGGCATCGAGCGCCTCCGGCTCGACGATGCGCAGCAGGTAGCCGCTGGCGAGAAGTTCCTGCGCCGGGACGATCTCGCCCAGCAGCACCATGCGCTTGGCAACCGAGACGCCGATCGCCCCGCCGATACGGGCGACGCTCTGCGCCGACAGACAGTTGCCCAGCGTGCGGCCGATGGGCGAGCCGAAACGCGCATTCGGCGTGGCGACGCGGAAGTCGCAGGCCGAGGCGATGTTAAGCCCGCCACCGACCGCCCAGCCGTCAACCACGGCGATGGTGGTCACCGGGATCGCGTCGACGGCGCTCATGCACTCGTCGATCCGGTGCTCGTAGCCGATGCCGTCCTCACCGCTGGTGAACTTGGTGAAGCCGGAAATATCCGTGCCGGAGACGAAGGCCTTGCCGCCGACGCCGCGGAACACCGCGACGCGGATCGAAGGATCGTCCGCGATGGCGCGGGCCGCATCGCGCAGGCCGAGCCACATCTCGCTGGTGAGCGCGTTATGCGCTTCCGGATTGTTGAAGCGGACGAAGGCGACGTCGTCCTTCTTCTCGAAGTCGATGCGGGGAGCGCTCATCACGCGGTTTCCTTTGCCGGCTGGGAAAGCAAGCCCTTGCTGACCAGTTCCTGCCTGATCTGGTCGCCATGCTCGTTCAACAGCGGCGGCGGCAGGCGCACTTCCTGCGGCGTCGCGCTGAGCTTTACCGGGAAGCCGAGGGCCCGGAACTCGCCCTCGACCGGGTGCGGCACCATCTGCACCATCTCGCGGGCAACCGCCTGCTCGCTCACCACCGCCTCGCCATAGTCGAGGATCGGCGCCGTCGGCACGCCGGCCGCCATCAGCGTGTCGATCCATTCCTGCCGAGTACGGGTGAGGAAGGTCGGCGCCAGCTCCTCCATCAGCGCGATGCGGTTGGTCACACGCGCGGCATTGGTGGAGAAGCGCGGGTCGTCCTGCAGTTCCTCGCGGTCGAGTGCCTTGAGGAAGGTGAGCCAGAGCCCCTGATTGGCGGCGCCGATGACGAACCAGCCATCCGAGGCCTCCACCGCCTGATAGGGCGCGGACATGCGGTTGGCCGAGCCTATCGGCGTCGGCGAGGTGCCGGTGCCCCACAATTCGGTGGTCTCCCAGACCGAGAGCGCCAGCGCCGCCTCGAACAGCGAGGCGTCGACATACTGGCCCTCGCCCGAGGCCTGCCGGCCGATCACCGCGCTCAACACGGCATAGGCGGTGAACAGGCCGGCGCCGAGATCGGCCACGGCGATGGAATTCTTCGCCGGCTCCATGCCGGGGAAGCCGTTAGAGGAGAGGATGCCCGACACCGCCTGGGCGATCAGGTCGAAGCCCGGCCGCTGCGACCACGGCCCGGTCTGGCCGAAGCCGGAGATGCTGGCATAGACGAGGCGCGGATTGAGCGCCTTCAGCGTCGGGTAGTCCATACCTAGGCGCGCGGCGACGCCGGGGCGGGCGTTCTCGACCAGCACGTCGGCGGTCTTGACCAGCGCGTAGAGCACCTCGCGGTCCTCGGGCGACTTCAAATCGAGCGTGATGGAGCGCTTGTTGCGGTTGAGCGCCAGGAAGCCGGGGCTGTCCGAGCCCTTCAGCCGGAAGCCCATGGAGTGGCGAGTGGAATCGCCGGTGCCCGGCGGCTCGATCTTGATGACGTCGGCGCCCATATCCGCCAGCAGCATGCAGCAGAACGGACCGGCCATCACCTGCGAAATGTCGAGCACCCTTATGCCCGCGAGAGGCAGTGCCATGATCGAAATCCTCCCATTCTTCCTTGGCCGGAAGGCTCCACGGAGGCCGGCCGCGCGGCGGCGATCACGGATGCCTGGAACCTGATGCCTTGCAGTGGCGGGGAGATGGCCAGCACCATGCCCGCCACGCGGCGTGTTGTCTATATCATATATGATCCGCACGCCGGCCGTGTCAAACCATGATCGGCGAAAGCCTCGCGACGATGTTCAGCGCCGCCGGCGCCCGCGGCCGGCCCGTGCCGGCCGCCCGTCGTCCTGCGAGGGCGCCTCGCCGGCAAGCAGGTGCTCCTGCTCCGCAAACGCCGCGTCCATGCGCTCCTGCGAGGCGAGCAGATGCGCGCGCATCGCCTCCTCCGCCGCGACCGGGTCGCGGGCGAGCAGCGCGTCGATGATGGCCGCGTGTTCCTTCACCGCCTTGGCCGGCGCATTGGTCTTGTAGAGGAAGCGGAAGATGTGGAGATGGACGTGCAGGCCCTCGATGGTCTCCGCGACGAAGCGGTTGCCGCTCGCCCGGGCCACGAGGTCGTGCAGCCGGGCGTCGCCCTCGGCGAACTGGGCATAGGCGAGCTCGTCGCCGCTCTGCACGCGCTCCATCTCCTCGGCGAGCTTGGCGAGGGCGCGCAGCGCGTTCTCGTCGGCGTTCTCGGCCGCCCATGCCGCCGCCTTCGGCTCGATCAGCAGGCGCAGCGCGAAGAGCGCGTTGATCTCCTGCCGCGTCAGCAGGTCGGCTGCCCGGAAGCCCACATTGGGCGTCTTGTAGGCGAGCTTCTGCGCTTCGAGCAGCGTCAGCGCCTCGCGGATCGGGGTCTGGGAGATCTGCAGCTGCCGCGCCAGCGCCTCGATGCCGATGTGCTGGCCGGGCGCGATCTTCATGGTCACGAGCATGGACAGAAGCTGCTCATAGGCCAGCTCGACCAGCGTCTGCGGATAGATGGGACGCTTCTCGTCCAGCGCGACCAGGCGGGCGAAGGAGAGCGGCTCCTGATTGTTATTGGCGACCATGGAATCAGTTCCAGCTTGGAATGATATAAAATATACAATCCCTCTTTCGACTCGAACAGCCATCGGTCGCGGCGATGCCGCCGGAGGCAGGGTCGTGCGCCTTGCGTGCGGACGCCGGCACGCCGGCGCCCGCTACAAGGAATTACCAGCTTACCGCAATGTACTTGGCCTCGGTGAATTCGAGCAGGCCATGATGGGCGCCTTCGCGCCCGAGCCCGCTCTGCTTCACCCCGCCGAAGGGCGCGGCCGGGTCGGAGACGAGGCCGCGATTGAGCGCGACCATGCCGTATTCCAGCCGCTCGGAGATCTGCATGCCGCGCTTGAGGTCGCCCGTGTAGACATAGGCGGAGAGGCCGTATTCGGTGTCGTTGGCCATGCGGATGGCGTCCTCGACATCCTTGAACGGCACGATGGCGGCGACCGGGCCGAAGATCTCCTCGCGGATGAGGTTGGCGTTCAGCGGCACGTCGGCCAGCACGGATGGCGGATAGAAGAAGCCGGCGCCCTCGCCCACCTTGCCGCCGAGCTTCACCTTGGCGCCCTTGGCCACGGCGTCGTCGACCAGCGAGGTGATCTTCTCGATCGCCGCGCGGTTGATCATGGCGCCGCACTGGGTGGTGGTGTCGGTGCCGGCGCCGAGCTTCAGCGCGCCCATCTTCTCCACCAGCTTCTCCACGAACGCCGGGTAGATGCCCTCCTGCACGTAGAAGCGGTTGGCGGCGGTGCAGGCCTCGCCGGCATTGCGCATCTTGGCGATCATCGCGCCTTCGATCGCCGCGTCGAGGTCGGCGTCGTCGAGCACGAGGAAGGGCGCGTTGCCGCCGAGTTCCATCGAGGAGTTGATGACGTTGTAGGACGCCTCGCGCAGCAGGATTTTGCCGACCTCGGTGGAGCCGGTGAAGGAGAGCTTGCGCACGCGCATGTCGCGCAGGATGGCGCTGCACAGCGGGCCGGGATCGGAGGTGTTGACCATGTTGACGACACCGGCCGGCACGCCGGCGCGGCGCAGGATCTCGCCGACCGCGAGGGCCGTCAGCGGGGTCTCCTCGGCGGGCTTCAGGATGCAGGTGCAGCCCGCCGCCAGCGCCGGGGCGATCTTGCGAGTGGCCATCGCCGCCGGGAAGTTCCACGGCGTGATCAGCAGCGCGATGCCGATCGGCTGGTACTGCACGACGATGCGATTGCCGCCGGCCGGGGCGATGGCGAGGTCGCCATTGATGCGCACGGCTTCTTCCGCGTACCAGCGGAAGAACTCGGCGGCGTAGAGCACCTCGCCGCGGGCATCCGGCAGCGCCTTGCCGTTCTCCAGCGAGATGATCTGCGCCAGCCAGTCGGCATGCTCCAGCATGGACTGGAAGCAGCGCTGCAGGACATTGGCGCGCGCCCGCGGCGGGGTCGCGGCCCAGGAAGCGGCAGCCGCGGCGGCGGCGTCGACGGCGGAGAGGCCATCGGCCACGGTCGCGTCGGCCACCGAGGTCAGCACCTCGCCGGTCGACGGGTTGAGGACGTCGATGCGCTTGCCGCTGGTGCCAGCGGTCCACTTGTCGGCGATCAGCAGGTCGGTGGGGATGGCAAATCCGCCCTTGGCGTCCGGCACGACATAGGTGTGGCCGGCGTCGGTCGGGGCGAGGCTCGCGGTGCTGCTAGACATGTCGTTCCGTCCTGGTGATCAGAGGTCGCGCAGCGCGGCGCGCTGGCCGGTGAAGGCCGCCTGGGTGATGTGGAGCATGGCCGCGAGGTCGAGCGGGCGCGGGTTGTTCTTGACCAGTCGCTCGGCCTTCAGCGCGCCGGCGGCGACGTCGTTCTCATGGCCCTCGCCGAGGCCCAGCGCCTGCAGCGAGCGAGGAATGCCGACCTCGGCGAAAAGCGCCGCCACCTCGTCGATGAAGAGCTGCGAGCGCGCCTCGACGCTCATCGAGGCGCTGCCGAGCCCGACCACCTCGGCAAGCTGCGCGAAGGCCTGCGGGTTGGCCGAGCGGTTGAACTGCATGACGAAGGGCAGCAGCGCACCAACGCCGTCGCCATGCGAGGTGTGGGTGAGGTTGCCGACCGGGTATTGCAGCGCGTGCGCCGCCGCCGTGCCGGCGGTGCCGAAGGCACAGCCCGCCGCCAGCGAGGCCAGCATCAGGCCCTCGCGCGCCTCGATGTCGCTGCCGTCCTTGCAGGCGCGGGCGAGGTAGGCGAATACGTTGACCACCGCCAGTTTGGCGAAATGGTCGGAGAGCAGGTTCTTGCCGATGAAGACGTGCTGCTCGGTAAGCAGCGGCTCGGCCGGGCGGGTCTTGCTGGTGAAGGCCTCGACCGCATGGGCGAGCGCGTCGGCGCCGGAGCAGGCGGTCAGCCCGCGCGGGCAGGTGACGGTCAGCTCGGGGTCGCACACCGCCATGTAGGGGATGATGTAGGGGCTGGCGACGCCGATCTTGGAGCCGCGCGCCTTGTCGAGCACCACCGCGACCGGAGTGACCTCCGAGCCGGTGCCCGAGGTGGTCGGCACGGCGATGAGCGGCACGACCGGGCCGGGCACGGCGAACTCGCCGTAATATTTGCTGACCTCGCCACCATGGGTGATCAGCACCGACACCACTTTGGCGAGGTCGATGCAGCTGCCGCCGCCGATGCCGATGACGAGGTCCGGCTTGAAGTCGGCGACGCTCGCCACGCAGTCGTCGATGCAGTCGAGCGGCAGGTCGGCGATGGTGCGGTCATAGACGCGCGATTCCACGCTATGCGCCTTCAGATCCTCGAGGAGGGCGGCGAACTCGGCGAGCTGCGAGAGCCGCGCATCGGTGCACACCAGAGCGCGCCGACCGATGCGCGCCGCCGCCGTGCCGATGGCATGGCGCTGGCCATTGCCGAAGAGGATGGTGTGGGGCAGGCGCAAGGCTCCGAACATGTCTCACTCGTTCGTTCAAGGTGGGGAGGCGGCGCGCGGCCGCCGCCGATGATCTCGTCGGCCTCAGGCGGGCCGGCCGTCGCGCGCCTCGGCCGCGTTCCCCTTGCCGAGGACCGCGCCGACGACGCGGCTGATGAAGGGGAGAAGCAGCAGCAGGAAGCCGATCGCCATCATCGTCGCCACCAGCGGCGTCTCGAAGAAGACGCTGAGCGAGCCTCCCGAGGAGAGCATCGACTGGCGGAAGGCGTCCTCCGCCTTGTCGCCCAGCACCACCGCCAGCACGAAGGGCGCGAGCGGGTAGTCGAGCTTCTTGAAGGCGTAGCCGACGATGCCGAAGATCAGCGCCAGCCAGATGTCGAACATGTGGTTCGCCACAGTATAGGCGCCGATCACGCAGATGATGGCGATCAGCGGCCCGACCACGGTGAAGGGCGCGCGCAGGATGAAGGCGAAGAGCGGCACGGTGGCGAGCACCAGCACGACAGCGATGAGGTTGCCGGCATACATGGAGGCGATCAGGCCCCAGACGAAGTCCGGCCGGGTGGAGAACAGCATGGGACCGGGATTGAGGCCCCAGATCATCAGCCCGCCCATCATCACCGCGGCGGTCGCCGAGCCGGGGACGCCGAGCGCCAGC
The DNA here is from genome assembly GCF_000092925.1 of Ancylobacter novellus DSM 506. NCBI lineage: Bacteria > Pseudomonadati > Pseudomonadota > Alphaproteobacteria > Hyphomicrobiales > Xanthobacteraceae > Ancylobacter > Ancylobacter novellus. The sequence goes on from NC_014217.1 coordinate 3,853,324, forward strand.
ATGGGCAGCAGGGCGCAGGAGCCGGCGGAATGGTCGGCGGTCTCCGGCGCGATGATGCCCTCCGGCTCGCCCTTGCCGAAATTCTTGCCGCGGCGGGAGAAGCGGCGCCCGAGCGCGTAGCTCATGAAGGAGGCGGCGGTCGGCCCGCCCGGCGTGATGCCCATCCAGCAGCCGATCAGTGCGCTGCGCACGATCGTGACCCAGTAGCGGGGCATCTCGGCGAGGGTGCGAAAGATGGTCGAGAGCTTGAGCTTGGCCTTCACGCCCTCGAACTTGTAGCCCTCATCGATGGTCAGCAGCAGCTCGCCGATGCCGAACAGGCCGATGACGACGATGAGGAAGGAGATGCCGTTCGACAATTCGCCCAGCCCGAAGGTGAGGCGCCCCTCGCCCGAGATCGTGTCCATGCCGACGGTGGCGACGGCGAAGCCGAGCATGATCGAGACCAAGGTCTTGAACGGCGAGCCGCCGGCCATGCCGATGAAGCTGGCGAAGGCCATGAAGTAGACGGCGAAATATTCCGGCGAGCCGAAGCGCAGGGCGAAGTTCGCCACCCAGCTCGACAGGAGGGTGATGACCAGCACGCCCACCAGCGCGCCGATGCCGGCGGAGGTGAAGGCGAGGGTCAGCGCGCGTACCGCCTCGCCCTGCTTGGCCATGGGATGGCCGTCGAAAGTAGTGGCGACCGAGGATGGCTCGCCGGGAATGTTGAATAGGATGGAGGTGGTGGAGCCGCCGAACAGCGCGCCCCAGTACATCGACGTCAGGAGGATGATCGCCGAGATCGGATCCATGGTGAAGGTCAGCGGCAGCAGCAGCGACACGCCGTTGGGCGCGCCGAGCCCCGGCAGCACGCCGACGACGAGGCCGAGCAGCACGCCCAGCACCATGATCATGACGTGCTGGGTGGTGAGGGCGATGGCGAAGCCATCCATCAGCTGGCCGAAGTTACCCATCATGGCGCGCTTCCTCTGTTCTTTTCTTCTTCAGTAGATGCCGAAATATTCGAGGATCGGCCCCTTGAGGAGCGGAACCATGAACAGCTTCTCGAAGACGATGAAGTTGGCCACGACCACGATTACCGTGGTGAGCAGGCTGCTATAGATACGGAAACCGGCGGCGAAGCGCATGGCGTAGAAGATGTACAGCGCCATGCCGATATAGAGGCCCAGCCAGGACGAGAGGGCGGTCATGATGACGATGGGCAGGAAGAAGGCCGCGAGCGTGCGCAGGCCCCGCCCGTCGATGAACGTGCCGATGTGACCGGCCTCGCCGGCGGGGCGGGCGGCCATGCTCTTCCATGCCACCTGCGCCAGCGTGGCGGCGCTGCCGATGATGATCAGGCTACCGATGCCGAAGGGGAAATAGCCGGGCTTGGGGCCGCTCTCGGTCCAGCCTATGCCGTTCTCCAGCGAGGCGTAGCAGACGAGCGCGCCGATCAGCGCCGTCGCCAGGGCGGTCGCCACTTCCATGGCATTGCGCGAGATATTCATGCCAACCACTCCACGAAGCCGGGACGCGGGGTCGTGCCCCGCGTCCCGCAGTCATCACCTACGGGTCGTCACTGGCTCGGAAGGAGCCAGCCGTTCGCCTTGTAGATTTCGTTGTAGTTGGCGATCTGCTTGTCGAGGAACGCCTTGTACTCGTCGCCGGTCTGGAACTTGACGATCTGTACGTTGCGGGCGGCGTATTCCTTGAATTCCGGCGTCTCCATGACCTTCTTCATCAGGTCGGTGAAGTAGGCGGCAGCCTCGGCCGGAGCGTCCTTGCCCATCCACACGGTGCGCGGCTGGAGGAAGTCCTTCACGTCGATGCCCGCCTCGACGCAGGTCGGGATGTCGGCCCAGCTCATGCCGTCGGCGACGACGGTCTTGTCGGCGAGTCGCTGGCTGGTGAAGACGCAGAGCGGCTTCTGGTTGCCGGCCTTCCACTGCTCGAGGCTCTCGCTCGGGTTGTTGGTGTTGGCTTCGATGTGGCCGCCGGCCACCTGGATCGCCGCCTCGCTGCCGCTCTTGTAGGGGATGTAGGCGATGTCGGTGCCGGTGGCGCGCTCGACCAGGGTGATGACCGTCTCGTCGGCGTCCTTGGCCTTGGCGCCGGCCGCGCGGACCTTGCCCGGCGCCGCCTTGGCCTTGTCGATGAAATCCTTGGCGGTGTTGATGCCCGAGGTCTTCGGGTTCGCCCACAGGATGAAGACGTCCGACACCATGGCGGCGAGCGGCTTCAGGTCGCTATAGGCGTAGTTCACCTTGGTGGTGAGCGGCAGGACATAGGCGTCCTGGGTGCCGAAATAGACCTTGTAGGCGCTGGACGGATTGTCCTTGGCGTAGGCGAAGGCTTCCGAGCCGCTGCCGCCGGGCTTGTTGACCACGAGGAGCGGGGTCTTCACCAGGCCGTTCTTGGTCAGCGCCGCCTGCACGACGCGGGTGAAGATGTCCGAGCCGCCGCCCGGGCCGGCGGAGACCACCAGTTCCACCGGACGGTCCGGCTGCCATTCGGCGAGCGCGGCGCCCGGCGCGGCGAGGCCGAGGGTCAGCGCCATCGCGGCGGCGCCGGCGTGAGAGATGCGAATTGCCATATCTTTCTCCTCCCAGATTATCGTTCGGGGCGACCATTGCCCCGGTTGGTCAGATGAATGCGCCACGTTCCACCGGCTGGCGGATCGGCCGCATTTCGCGACTTCTGATGGCCGAGGCGTCCTGGCGGACGCCGCAACGCAGTTGGGATCGGGTGCTCACTGGCCGGACCGGCTTGCCCTGCGAGGGGCGGTCAGGCGTGCGCCCGGCGATCCAAGTCTCCTCCTGCTCCAAGATTGTTATTGGCGGCGCTCACAAGGCGTCGCGAAGCGCGAATTCGTCACGCTGCCGGCCGCATCCACCGCAGCCCGACCCGGCTGTGCAAGGCCGTGTGGCAACGATGTATCATATATTATCTATGATCATGTACGACGGAAGATCAAGCCCCCTTGTCCGCCGCCTGACGCTCCGGTCGGACTCAGAACGGAAAAGGGCGCGATTTGGGACGACTGCGCAGAGCGACCAAAGGTGCTGCCGGGCGGACGTGGCTCCGCTGTGTACCGCCTCTGCTTATCCGGCTATGGTCGGGCAAAAGCGTTGGGGATTCATGAGCATGCGCGCCGATCCATTCCCGCACGACGGCCCTCGCCGGCGTCCGACATCCGGCCTCGCCGCCCTTCGAGAGAAGGGCCTGCCCATCCCCGTCGAGCCGGTGAACTGACATGCTGGCCCGGCTGCGCAGGCTCGTCCGCTGGACCCTGATACTGGGTCTGCTGCTCTTCCTCGCCTTCCTCGGCGGGCGCATCTGGGCGGTGCAGAACGGCCCTCCGCTGGAGCCCTGGCACACTTTCGTGCCGGAAGAGATGAGCGTCGAAGAGCTCGACGCCGCCGACTGGCACGCCTATCTCGCCCGCGAGGACAAGCTGTTCGCCGACGTCACAAGCCAGGTGGTGCAGAAGCTGCCCGAGGACGAGCGCATCCCGTCCAACCGCTACTTCTCCGGCAGCGTCGTCTATCCCCCGCACCTCACCAGCGACTGGAACCGCTCCTACGAGCTGGCCCCCGATGGCCCGCCGGTGGGCGCGGTAGTACTGCTGCACGGCCTGACGGATTCGCCCTATAGCCTGCGCCATGTCGCCCAGCGCTATCTCGCCGCCGGCTTCCTCGTCGTCGCCATCCGCCTGCCCGGCCACGGCACGGTGCCGGCCGGGCTCACCGAGGTCGAATGGGAGGACTGGCTGGCGGCGACCCGCCTTGCGGTGCGTGAGGCGGCGGCGCGGGTGCCGGACAAGCCTTTGGAGATCGTCGGCTTCTCCAATGGCGGCGCGCTCGCCTTGAAGTACGCGCTCGATGCACTGGAGGACACCAGGCTCGTCCGCCCGACCCGGCTGGTGCTGATCTCGCCGATGATCGGCATCACCCGCTTCGCCCGCTTCGCCGGGCTGGCGGCGCTGCCGGCCTATCTGCCGGCCTTCGAGAAGACCGCTTGGCTCGGCATCGTGCCGGAGTTCAACCCGTTCAAGTACAACAGTTTCCCGGTCAACGGCGCGGTGCAGTCGCATCGGCTCACCCAGGCGCTCCAGGCCTCGATCATCGCGCGGGACCGCGCCGGCCGGCTCGGCGACCTGCCGCCGGCGCTGACCTTTCAGTCGGTGATGGACTTCACCGTCTCCACCCGCGCCATCATCGACGCCTTCTATGGCCGGCTGCCGGCGAATGGCAGCGAGCTGGTGCTGTTCGACATCAACCGCAACACCAAGCTCGGTCCGCTGCTGCGCGCCACCACCTACGCCGCGCTGATGCGGCTGTTGCCGCCGGCGCCGCGCAATTTCCGCACCGTGGTGATCACCAACGAGGATGCCGGCAGCGACCAGGTGGTGGAGCGCGCCATCGCCGCCGGCGCGACGGAGGAGGTCTCGCGTCCGCTCGGCCTCTCCTATCCGCCGGACGTCTATTCGCTCTCGCACGTCGCCCTGCCCTTCCCGCCGAGCGATGCGCTTTACGGCTCGCATCCCGACCCGGCGGAGAATTTCGGCCTTCAGCTTGGGGCGATGGCGGTGCGCGGCGAGCGCGGGGCGCTGATCGTCAATCTCGACGCGCTGGTGCGCATGTCGTCGAACCCGTTCTTCGACTACATGATCGAGCGCATCGGCCCGCCGCTTCCGGAAGGCGCGCCTCCGACCGCCGCGCCGAACTAGGTGGCGGCGCGCTCGCGTCCCACCGTCGCCAGATAGAGCGCCGGCAGGAAGATCAGCGTCAGCAGCGTCGCGACCAGCAGCCCGCCCATGATGGCGAAGGCCATCGGTCCCCAGAACACGGTCGGGGCGATGGGGATCATGCCGAGCACGGTCGAGACCGCGGTCAGCATGATCGGCGTGAAGCGGGCGCAGGAGGCGTCGACCACCGCCGTGCGCGCATCCTTGCCGGCGGCGCGCTCGGCCTCGATCTGGCCGATGAGGATGACGGCGTTCTTGATGATCATGCCGATCAGCGCCAGCACGCCGAGTATGGCGACGAAGCCGAGAGGGCGGCTGGAGACCAGCAGCGCCAGCACCACGCCGATCAGCCCCAGCGGCGCCACGCTGATGACGAGCAGCGTCAGCGAGAAGCGCCGCAGCTGGAACATCAGCACGGTGAACATGATGAGCAGCATGACCGGCACCACCGCCATCACCGAGGCGAGCGAGGAGGCGCTCTCCTCCACCGTGCCGCCGGTCTCGATGCGGTAGCCGGCCGGCAGGGTCTTCGCCAGCTCTTCGATCTTCGGCTTGAGCTGGTCCACCACCGTCTCCGGCAGCTCGCCCTCCGCGATGTCCGACTGCACGGTGAGCGCCGGCAGCCGGTCCCGGCGCCAGACCAGCGGATAGGTCTGCTCATAGTCGAAGGTGGCGAACTGGCTGAGCGGCACGGTGCGCCCGCCGGGCAACGGCACCTGCAGGGTGCGCAGCGTGTCGATCGAGACGCGCTGCTCGTCGGTGGCGCGCAGCACCACGTCGACGAGGTAGATGTCGTCGCGCACCTGCGTCACCGGCGCGCCGGTCACCACCGTGTTGAGCACGGTGCCGATGGCCTCGGTGGAGAGGCCGAGCAGGCGCGCCTGGTCCTGGTTCACATGGATGCGGATCTCCCGCGCGGGCTCGATCCAGTCATAGCTCACCGTGCGCGTCAGCGGATCGGCGGCCATAACCTCGGCCAGCCTGAAGGCGACGTCGCGCACCTGGGAGAGGTCCGGCCCGATCACCCGGTACTGGATCGGCCAGCCGACCGGCGGGCCGAGCTCGAGCGGCGAGACGCGGCTGACCACGCTCGGGAACTCGTCGGCGAGGAGCTTTACCAGCTTCGCGTGCAGGCGCTCGCGCGCGGCGACGTCCTTGGCGACCACCACCGCCTGGCCGAAGAAGTCGTTCGGCAATTGCGCGTTGAGCGGCAGGTAAAAGCGGATGGCGCCGCGCCCGACATAGCCGCTCCAGCGCGCGACGTCCGGGTCGCCCTTCAGCGCCGCGTCGAGCCGCTGCATCGCCCGCTCGGTGGCGTAGATCGAGGCGTTCTGCGGCAATTGCAGGTCGACCAGCAATTCCGGCCGGTCGGAGGAGGGGAAGAACTGCCGCGGGATCAGCGGCAGCGCCAGCACCGCGGCGGCGAACAGCGCCAGCGTGACGGGAATCGTGATCCAGCGCGCGGTGAGCGCGGCCGAGAGGAAGCCGCGATAGAGGCGCATCACCCGGCCGGGCGGGCTGCCGGCGTTCTTCGGCACCTTGAGGATGACGAGGCCGATCAGCGGTGCGAACAGCACCGCCACCAGCCACGACACCAGCAGCGCGATGGTCACCACCGCGAACAGGCTGAACGTGTATTCGCCCGCCGAGGAGGCGGCGAAGCCCACCGGCACGAAGCCGGCGATGGTCACCAGCGTGCCCGCCAGCATGGCGAAGGCGTAGGCCTTGAACGCATAGACCGCCGCCACCTCCTTCTTCTCGCCGGCGGCGAGGCGGCCGAGGGTGGCGTCGGTGGTGGTCATGGCGTCGTCGACCATGAGCGCCAGCGCGATGATCAGCGCCCCGAGCGAGATGCGCTGCATGTCGATGTTGAGCAGCCACATGATGGCGAACACGCCCGCCAGCGTCAGCGGGATGGTCAGCGCCACCATCAGCCCGGCGCGCACGCCGAGCGCGACGAAGCTCACCGCCAGGATGATGAGGATCGCCTGCCACAGCGATTCCATGAATTCGGAGATGGCGCCGCGCACCGTCACCGCCTGGTCCGCCACACGGTGCGGCTCGATGCCGATGGGGAGTTCCGCGGTGATCTCCGCCATCGCCTTGTCGATGTTGCGGCCGAGCTGGAGGATGTCGCCGCCCTCGCGCATGGCGATGGCGAGGCCGATGCCCGGCTCGCCGTCGACACGGAACAAGGGCCGCGGCGGATCGACGAAGCCGCGCCGCACCGTGGCGATGTCGGCGAGCCGCAGCATGCGCCCGCCCACTGCGAAGTTGATGTTGGCTATGTCCTGCTCGGAGCCGAAGGCGCCGGTGACGTCGATGGCAAGCTTCTCGTCGCCGGTCTGGATGGTGCCGGAGGGCTGCACGACATTCTGCGCCCGCAGGGCGGCGACGAGGGCGGAGCGGTCAATGCCGAGATTGGCCAGTTCCTGCATCGAGAACTCGACGAAGATCTGCTCGTCCTGCTCGCCCAGCAGCTCGATCTTAGCGACGTCGGGCACATGCAGCAGCTTCGAGCGCGCCTGTTCGACATAGTCGCGCAGCTCGCGATGGGTGAAGCCGTCGGCGGTGAAGCCGTAGATCAGGCCGAACGTGTCGCCGAACTCGTCGTTGAAGCCCGGCCCCACCACGCCGCGCGGCAGCGTATGGGCCATGTCGCCGATGCTCTTGCGCACATGGTACCAGGTGTCCGGCACCTCGGCGGCGGTGGTGCTGCCCTTGAGGGCGACGAAGATCGTGGTGACGCCCGGCTTGGTGTAGCTGCGGATGAAGTCGAGGTGCGGCGTCTCCTGCAGCGTGCGCTCCAGTCGCTCGGTGACCTGCTGCAGCGTGTCCTCGATGCTGGCGCCCGGCCATGCCGCCTGCACCACCATGGTCTTGATGATGAAGGACGGGTCCTCGGCGCGGCCGAGGCGGCTATAGGCGAACAGCCCGGCCCCGACCACGGCGAGCATGAAGAAGATGACCAGCGAGCGCTCGCGTACCGCCCATTCGGAGAGGTTGAAGCGCATCACGACCCCGCGCCGAGCAGGCGGACCTTCTGGCCCGGATGCAGGGCCTGAACGCCTGCGCTCACCACCACCTCGCCGGCGGTCAGGCCCGAGGCGACGCCGACATTGGCCGGCGAGAAGCTCGCGACCTGGACATTGCGCAGCGCCACCGTCTGACTCGCGGGATCGACTACCCAGACCGCCGGCTCGCTATTGACCGCGGTGAGCGCGGAGGCGGGAATCTCGATCACCGGATCATTGGCGATCCGCCCCCGGCCGACGACGGTGGAGCCGAGCCGCATCGCCTCTGGCGGATTGTCGAGGCCGACACGCACGCGGAAGGTGCGGGTCACCGGGTCCGCCTGCGGCGCCACCTCGCGCACGCGGCCGGTGGCGGTGACGTTCGGATCATCGCTCAGCGCCACGGTAATGGCGAGATCGGCGGGGGCCGCGCGCAATATATTCGCCGGCACATCGAACACCGCGTCGCGCCCGCCCTTGCGGGCGATCTGCAGGATCATCTGCCCGGCCTGCACCACCTCGCCCGGCTCGGCGCCGCGCGCCGTCACCGTGCCGGAGGCGTCGACCACGAGGTCGGTGTAGCCGACATTGTCCTCGGCGATCTTGAGCTGCGCCTCGGCGTCGTCAAGACCCGACTGCGCCGCCTGCAGGGCGGTGCGGGCGGCGTCGTGATTGGCCTGGGTGGTGAAGCCGTTGGCGAGCAGCCGCTCCTGCCGGTCGAAGGTGTTGGCTACGGTGACCAGCTGGCTCTCGGCGGCGGCGACCGCCGCGCGCGCCGAGCGCAGCGTGTTCAGCGCGTTCTGCGGGTCGAGGCGGGCGACGATCTGCCCGGCCTTCACCTGATCGCCGACATGGGCGCTGCGCTCGATCATGCGGCCGGGGACGCGGAAGGCGAGCGCCGCCTCGTCCTGCGCCTGCACCTGGCCGGTGAAGGTCACCGGCTGCCCGCCCTGGCCCTTCTCGACGGTGACGACGCGCACCGGCCGCGGCGCCGGTGCCTCGGCCTCGGTTTCCTGCCCGCATGCGGCGAGGAGGAGGCTCGCGCCGAGCGCAGCGACGCTCGCGCAGAGCCGCCGCGGAATCTTTCGCCCCGACATTATCCGACCCGCCATCATCGATCCCACCCCTCGAAGCCGCCGCCAGCTTACGCCATATGCTGGCATACTGTTGGATTAATGGACGGAATCTTTCAACCGAGACCATGGTTTGCGCTGCGGAAGACAGCAACATGGGCGCTTCCGCCACGATTAGGCGGCTATGCGGGCACATCGTCGGCACCGGACGGTTCGCTCTGCCACCCGCCCTTGTCGAATTGGCCGCTCCATGTGAGCGCGCCCGTGCGTTCACGACACCTGCCCGGCGCCTTCTATCGGAATGTGTAGTCCGCACGAAAGCTTAGGCGGCTTTCGGATTCGATCCGGTTCAACCGGCCGGATAGGACGCGGCGGCGCCTGTCGCTGCGCGTCACGACGCGGGAGTCACATATGACCAACGAGATCGATCGGCAGCGGCGCGGCATACTCGGCGTCACCGCCCTTGGATTGGCCGCCATTCCCTTCGGCGCCGTAGCCGCGGCCCAGCCGGACACGGGCAAGCCCGGCTCGCTGCCGGCGGCGGCCGGCCGTGGCACGCACACATCTTTTTCCACCATCAAGCATGTCCATGCCGGCGAGCTCGACGTCGCCTATGCCGAGGAAGGGCCGGCCGACGGACCTCCGGTACTTCTGCTGCACGGCTGGCCCTACGACATCCACGCCTATGTCGACGTCGTCCCCATCCTCGCCGTACAGGGCTACCGCGTGCTGGTGCCCTATCTGCGCGGCTATGGCGGCACGCGTTTCCTGTCGGAAGCCTCGCCGCGCAATGCCCAGCAGGCGGCGCTGGCCGTCGACGCCATCGCCTTCATGGACGCGCTGAAGATCGATCGCGCCGTGCTCGGCGGCTTCGACTGGGGCGCACGCACCGTCAACATCATGGCCGCGCTGTGGCCTGAGCGCTGCAAGGCCATGGTGTCGGTCAGCGGCTATCTGATCGGTAGCCAGGAGGCCAACCGCAATCCGCTCCCGCCCAAGGCGGAGCTGCAATGGTGGTACCAGTACTATTTCGCCACCGAACGCGGCGTGAGGGGTTACCGGCAATACACCCACGACTTTGCCCGGCTGATTTGGCAGCTGGCCTCGCCCAAATGGGCGTTCGACGACGCGACCTTCGACCGCTCCGCCGTGGCGCTCGACAATCCCGATCATGTCGCCATCAGCATCGACAATTATCGCTGGCGGCTCGGGCTCGCTCCCAGCCAGGCGAAGTACGACGAGCTGGAACGCAAGCTCGCGACCCTGCCGACCATCGGCGTTCCCACCATCACCATGGAAGGCGATGCCAACGGGGCGCCGCATCCGCCGCCGGAAGCCTATGCGAAGAAGTTCACCGGCAAATACGAGTTCCGGCTGATCACCGGCGGCATCGGCCACAACCTGCCGCAGGAGGCGCCGGAGGCCTTCGCCAAGGCGATCGTGGACGTGGACCGGGCCTGAGGCGAGCGCGCATGAAACGCCTCTACGCACTTGCCGGCCTCGTCGCCATCGCGACGCCGCTGGCTTTGTCGGCGGCGAGCCGTGCCGCCGGCGACACGCCGACGCCGGATGCCTCGCCGATCTACGGGGTGACGCTGCCGGACGGCTATCGCAGTTGGAAGCTCATCGCACCGGCGATCGAGGCCGCGCCGCTCGACGAGCTGCGCGTGGTCGTCGGCAACGAGACCGCGCTCGACACCTATCGATCCGGCACGCTCCCGTTCCCGGACGGCACCGTGCTGGTGAAGCCGCCTGGAAGCAGAAGCCCTCGCCCGAATTCGGGCCGGCGACGGTTCCGGGCGCGGCGACGACCGTGCAGGTGATGGTGAAGGATTCGCGCCGCTATGCCGCCACTGGTGGCTGGAGCTTTGGTCGCTTCGTGAACGGCGTCCCCGCCGACAAGGCCCAGCACGAGACCTGCTGGGGCTGCCACGAGGCACTGGCGAAGGGCCACGACTTCGTCTTCACGCGCTACGCGCCATAGAGCGGGAAAGAGTCGGACGTCTGGCGAGCGTCGGGGCGAACGCACGCCCCGGCGCTCCCTTGTCATGTCCTCGCAACTGGTATAATCACTATATCAATAGACGAGTGGGCACAGGCCCGCCGTGAGGAAACGCACCGAGATGCTTGGGCTCCCGCCGCTGCCGGCGGGTTGGCGGTGTCCCGTGCCGAGACAGGACGACCGCATGCCCCCGCTGTCACGCATCGAGGCCGACTACCTCATCGAAACCGCCTACGACCCGCGCGCCGCAGCCGAGGCGATGGCCGGCGAGCAGTCGAGCGGGACCTTCGTGCCGGTACCCGGCGAGACGCCCGAGCTGAAGGAGCGCTCCGCCGCCCGCATCGAGGCGCTGGAGATCGTCGACACCGTCGAGGCGCCGTCGCTGCCGGGGGCCGGCCATCCCAAGGGCGAAGCGCCGATCCGCCGCGCCCGCGTCACGCTTTCCTGGCCGCTCGACAATCTCGGCCCCTCGCTGCCGAACCTGATGGCGACGGTCGCCGGCAACCTGTTCGAACTCAAGCAGTTCTCCGGGCTGCGCCTGCTGGACATCCGCCTGCCGCACGCCTTCGCCGACGCCTATGGCGGGCCGAAATTCGGCGTCGCCGGCACGCGCCGCCTCGCCGGTGTCGAAGGCCGTCCGCTCATCGGCACCATCGTCAAGCCAAGCGTCGGCTTCGGCCCACAGGAGACGGCGGACCTCGTGGAGCTTCTCGCCGAGGGCGGCATCGACTTCGTCAAGGACGACGAATTGCAGTCCGACGGCCCGCATTGCCCGTTCGAGGAACGGGTGCGGGCGGTGATGCGCGTTGTCAACGACCATGCCGACCGCACCGGCCGCAAGGTGATGTTCGCCTTCAACATCACCGGCGAGCTCGACCAGATGCGCCGGCGCCACGATGTGGTCCTGCAGCACGGCGGCACCTGCGTGATGGCGAGCCTCAACTCGGTCGGTCTCGTCGGCATGGTCGAGCTCGGCCGCTTCACCGAGCTGCCGATCCACGCCCATCGCAACGGCTGGGGCTATCTCTCCCGCGCGCCGATGCTGGGCTGGTCCTATGTCGCCTGGCAGAAGATCTGGCGCCTGGCCGGCGCCGACCACATGCACGTCAACGGCCTCTCCAACAAGTTCTCGGAAGCCGACGACAGCGTCATCGCCTCGGCGCGCGAATGCCTGACGCCGCTGTTCGAGGACAAGCCGTGCATCGCCATGCCGGTCTTCTCCTCCGGCCAGTCGGCCAAGCAGGCGCCGGGCACCTATGCCGCGCTCGGCTCGCCCGATCTCATCTTCGCCGCCGGCGGCGGCATCATGGCTCATCCCGACGGCCCGGCGGCGGGCGTCGCCTCGCTGCGGGAGGCGTGGGAGGCGGCCATGGCAAGCGTGCCGCTCGCCGATTACGCCCGCGACCACACCGCCCTCGCCCGAGCCCTGGAGACCTACGCGGTATGAGCGCGCCCGCCTCACCTCATGCGCTGCCGGACGGGCCGCTCGTCGCCTTCTACGGCGACGACTACACCGGCTCGTCGGCGGTGATGGAGGTGCTGAGCTTCGCCGGGCTGCACACGGTGCTGTTCCTCGGCGTCCCGACGCCGGCGCAACTCGCCCGCTTCAATGGCGTGCGCGCGCTCGGCATCGCCGGCGTGGCGCGCTCGCAGCCGCCGGCATGGATGGACGCGCACCTGCCGCCGATCTTCGAGCTGCTGGCGTCGCTGAAAGCCCCGATCAACCACTACAAGGTCTGCTCCACCTTCGATTCCGCCCCGCATGTCGGCTCGATCGGACGTGCTGCCGAGCTGGCCGAGCCCATTCTCGGTGGCGCCTGGCACCCGCTGGTGGTGGGCGCTCCCGCCATCGCCCGCTACCAGGCCTTCGGCAATCTCTTCGCCGGCATCGACGGCACCGGCTATCGGCTCGATCGCCATCCGGTCATGGCGCAGCATCCGGTCACGCCGATGAACGAGGCGGATGTCCGCCTCCATCTCGCGCGGCAGACCGATATCCCGATCGGCCTCGTCGATCTCGTGTCGATGAAGGCCGGCACCGCCGATACCCGCCTCGCCACCGAACGCGCGGCCGGCGCCCGCATCGTCGCCCTCGATGTGCTCGACGAGGACACGCTGGCGGAAGCCGGGCGGCTCGTCTGGGAACATCGCGGCGAGCGCCTGTTCGCCATCGGCTCGCAGGGGCTGGAATATGCGCTCGTCGCCCATTGGCGCCGCGCCGGCCTGCTGGCCGATGCGCAGACGGGCGGGAAGATCGAGGAGCGCGAGCGCATCGCTGTGGTCTCCGGCTCCTGCTCCCCGATCACCGCCGGCCAGATCCGCTATGCGCTCGGCCACGGCTTCGAGGAGATTCGCCTCGACGCCACGCGGGCCGTCGACGCCGCCGCGTGGGAGGCCGAGCTCGCGCGCGGCTCGGCCGCCGCCTTGCGGGCGCTCGGCGAGGGTCACGATCCGCTCGTCTTCACCGCGAGCGGCCCGGACGACCCGGCGGTGCCCGCCCTGGCCCACGCAATCGACGTCGCCGGCGCCACGGTCGGCGAGGTCAATGCCCGCATCGGCGACGGCCTGGGGCGCGTGCTCGACGAGGTGGTGCGCGGCGCCGGCCTCAGGCGCGCTGTCATCTCCGGCGGCGATACGTCGGGGCATGCGGGGATGGCGCTCGGCATCTACGCCGTGACCGCGCTGGCACCGCTGGCGCCCGGTTCGCCGCTCTGCCGCGCCTATGCCGACGATGCCCATGACGGGCTCGAGATCACCTTCAAGGGCGGCCAGATGGGCCGGCCCGATTTCTTCTGGGCCGCCAAGCACGGCGCCCCGGCCAGCAACTGACAACGGAGCATGCTCGACATGAAGAAGATCGCTTTGCTGGGTGCCGGCGGAAAGATGGGCGTCCGCCTCGCCACCAACCTGCAGGATTCGCCCTATGAGGTGATGCATGTCGAGCCCACCGAGGCCGGGCGTGCCCGCCTGAAGGAGAAGACCGGGCTCGACTGCGTCGACGGCGACAACGCATTGGCCGATGCCGACGCCGTGCTCATGGCCGTGCCCGACCGGATGATCGGCAAGATCGCCCACACCTTCATCGAGAAGGTGAAGCCCGGCACGGCGATCATCATGCTCGACGCCGCCGCTCCCCATGCCGGCGAGCTGCCCAAGCGCGACGACGTCACCTATTTCGTCACCCATCCCTGCCACCCGCCGATCTTCAACGACGAGGTGACGGCGGAGGCGAAGAACGACTTCTTCGGCGGCGTCCACGCCAAACAGCACATCGTCTGCGCGCTGATGCAGGGCCCCGAGGAGCACTACGCCGCCTGCGAGCAGATCGCCCGCACCATCTACAAGCCGGTGATGCGCGCCCATCGCTGCACCGTCGAGCAGATCGCCATCATGGAACCGGCGCTGGCCGAGACCATCGGCGCCACGCTCTGCCTTGCACTGCGCGAGGCGACCGACGAGGCGGTGCGCCGCGGCGTGCCGCGCCAGGCGGCGACCGACTTCCTGCTCGGCCACCTGACCATCGAGCTCGCCATCGCCTTCGAGGTGTTCCCCGAAGGCAAGTTCTCCGACGGCGCGCTCTACGCCATCGACCAGGCCCGGCCGCAGATCTTCAAGGAAGGCTGGCTGGACCGCATCTTCGACCCGAAGGCCGTGCAACGCTCGGTCGAGGAGATCTGCAACCCGCCGAAGGCCGCCTGAGCGCGGCCAGTACCAGCCGATGCTTCCGGGAGGCGGTCCGCCGCCTCCCGTGCCTTGCCGAGAACCGGAAAACGGTCCGCACCAAGCCATCAACCACGAGGAACGCCCATGCCCGTTAATGCCCGTCTCGCCGCCGCGCTCGCCGTCGCGCTTATCGCCGCTCCCCTTGCCGGCCACGCCGCCGACGACATCCAGGAGCGCACGCTCAAATTCGGCTACAGCACCTTCGAAGCCCATCCGCTCGGCCAGGGCGCGAACAAGTTCGTCGCGCTCGTCGACGAGAAGAGCGGCGGCAAGATCAAGATGAAGGTCTATCCGGCTACCCAGCTCGGCTCGGAGACCCAGACCATCTCCGCCACCCAGGGCGGCGTGCAGGACATCGTCGGCACCTCGACCGCGCCGATCGTCGGCCTCGTCAAGGAATACGCGATCTTCGACCTGCCCTTCCTGCTCGCCAACGAGAAGCAGGCCGACTCGCTGGTCGACGGCCCCGTCGGCCAGGCACTGCTCGCCAAGCTGCAGGACAAGAACCTCGTCGGCCTGTGCTTCTTCGAGAACGGATTCCGCAACGTCACCAACAGCAAGCACCCGATCAACACCGCCGAGGACGTCTCCGGCCTGAAGATCCGGGTGATGCAGAACCCGGTCTATATCGACGCCTTCAAGATGCTGGGCGCCAACGCCGTCCCGATGCCCTGGCCGGAGGTCTACACGGCGCTGGAATCGGGCGCGATCGACGCGCAGGAGAACCCGTTCGGCATCATCTACGTCAACAAGCTGAACGAGGTGCAGAAGTACGTCAGCGTCACCAAGCACGCCTATTCGCCGTGGGCGGTGATGATGAGCAAGAAGCTCTGGGACAAGCTCTCCCCCACCGAGCAGAAGATCTTCATGGACAGCTGCAACGAGGCGAAGCTGTACCAGCGCCAGGTCAGCCGCGCCGAGGACGCGAAGATCATCGCCGAGCTGAAGGCGCGCGGCATGCAGATCAACGAGCCGACCCCGGCGCAGCTCGCCGAGCTGAAGGCCAAGATGCAGCCGGTGATCGCCAAGTACAGCGAGACCCTCGGCGCCGACCTGGTGAAGCAGGCGCAGGATTCCATCGCCGCTTCCCAGTGAGCCCCTGTCGCCAGCCGCCACGGAGTTTCGTCGTCTGACGACGGCCTCGGCGGCTAAGGTGCCCATGACCCGACCCGCCGCCGCTTCTCTCCCTTCTCCCGGGAGCGGCGGCGGGGCCGGCTGCATATAGCCCGGCGCTTCACAACGACGCCCAATGGAGACGCGGATGTCCCGGCTCGTGGATGCCTACTTCACCCTGCTGAAGATCCTCTGCGCCCTGCTGCTCGCCGGCATGGTGGTGCTGGTGTTCGGCAACGTGGTGCTGCGCTACGGCTTCAACTCCGGCATCACCCTGTCGGAAGAGGTTTCCCGCTGGATGTTCGTCTGGCTGACCTTCCTCGGCTCCATCATCGCCCTGCGCGAGCGCGGCCATCTCGGCGTCGACGCGCTGGTGCGGCGCCTGCCGCTCTGGGGCAAGAAGCTGTGCTTCGTCGTCAGCCATAGCCTCATCATCTACGCCATCGTGCTGTTCGTCATGGGCACCTGGCAGCAGACGCTCATCAACTGGGACGTCGTCGCCCCGGCCTCGGGAGCGTCGGTCGCCGTGTTCTATGGCGTCGGGCTCGTCTTCGGCATCTCCACCGTCCCGCTGCTGCTGGCCGACCTCTGGCGCGTGCTGAGCGGCCGGGCGGACGAGGCCGAGCTCATCGCGGTGCGCGAATCCGAGGAGGAGAGCGTCGACGAGGTGCAGCGTCGCCACCTCGCCGCCGATGCCGGCGAGCTGTCGGGTACCCGCCGCGTGGGAGAAGCGGCATGACCATCGTCGTCTTCTCCCTGTCGCTCCTGGGGGGCATGGCGATCGGCATGCCGATCGCCTTCGCGCTGCTGCTCTCCGGCGTCGCGCTGATGCACTATCTCGACATCTTCGATCCGCAGATCGTCGCGCAGAACCTGATCAACGGTGCCGATTCCTTCCCGCTGATGGCGGTGCCCTTCTTCATGCTCGCCGGCGAATTGATGAACACCGGCGGCCTGTCCAAGCGCATCGTCAACGTGGCGCTCGCCGCCGTCGGCCATGTGAAGGGCGGCCTCGGCTATGTCGCCATCCTCGCCGCCTGCGTGATCTCGGCATTGTCCGGCTCGGCCGTGGCGGACGCCGCCGCGCTCTCCGCCCTGCTGGTGCCGATGATGGTGCGCGCGGGGCACGACAAGGCCCGCTCGGCCGGCCTGATCGCCGCCTCCAGCGTCATCGGCCCGATCATCCCGCCCAGCATCGGCTTCGTCATCTTCGGCGTCATCGGCGGCGTCTCGATCACCAAGCTGTTCTTGGCGGGGCTGGTGCCGGGACTGCTCATCGGCGTCGCCCTCGCGCTCGCCTGGTGGTGGGAGGTGCGCAAGGAGAACATCGAGCCCCCGCCGCGCCAGAGCGGCGCGGCGCTCCTCAAGGCGCTGGTCGACGGCATCTGGGCGCTGATGCTGCCGGTCATCATCATCTTCGGGCTGAAGCTCGGCGTCTTCACCCCGACGGAATCGGCGGTGGTGGCGGCGGTCTACTCGCTGTTCGTAGCGACCTGCGTCTACCGCGAATTGAAGGTCACCGAGCTGTTCGACGTCTTCGTCACCGCGGCGAAGACCACCGCGGTGGTCATGTTCCTCGTGGCGGCGGCGCTGGTCGCCTCCTGGCTGATCACCGTGTCCGACATCACCGGCGACCTCGTCGCCATGCTGGAGCCGCTGCTCGACAGCCCGACACTGCTGCTGCTCGCCATCATGGCGGTGGTGATCATCGTCGGCACCGCCATGGACATGACGCCGACCATCCTGATCCTGACGCCGGTGCTGATGCCCATCGTCAAGGCGGCCGGCATCGATCCGGTCTATTTCGGCGTGCTGTTCATCGTGAACAACTCGATCGGCCTGATCACGCCGCCGGTCGGCACGGTGCTGAACGTGGTGTCCGGCGTGGCCCGGATCCGGCTGGAGCCGCTCATGAAGGCCGTCACGCCATTCATGATCGCCCAGTTCGTCGTGCTTTTCCTCATGGTGCTGTTCCCGCAGCTCGTCCTGTGGCCGCTGCGGTTTATCGGTCATTGAGCCGTGCGCGGCGCAAAGGCCGGTGGTATGCTGAATGCACCAGAGCGACCCGGACAGCGAGACAGGCGGACGTCGGGTGCGGACAGGCAGGAGCGTGTGAATGGCTGATGTGTCCGACACCATAGTGCGTCGAAAGCTGTCGCATGAAGTCTTCGACCGCCTGAAGACGCTCATCACCTCGGGCGAGCTCGGCCCCGGCGACGCCATGCCGTCCGAGCGCGACCTGATGGAGCGCTTCGGCGTGGGCCGCCCGGCGATCCGCGAGGCGATGCAGGCTTTGGCGAATATCGGCCTCATCACCATCACCCATGGCGAGCGCGCGCGTGTGCAGCAGCTCTCGGCCCGCTCGCTGTTCCAGCAGGTGGACCTCTCCGCGCAGATCCTGCTCTCCGCGTCGCCGGACAGTCTGGAGCACCTCAAGCAGGCGCGGCGCTTCTTCGAGCGGGGCATGGCCCGCGAAGCGGCGCAGCGGGCCACGGCCGAGGACATCAAGCGGCTGCGCGACATACTGGATCAGCAGGCCAAGGCGGTGAACGAGCCCAAGCAGTTCATCGGCCTGGACATGCGGTTCCACACCCAGATCGCCGCCATCTCCGGCAATCCGATCTTCGAGGCGGTCAGCGAATCCATGCTGTCGTGGCTCCGGCAGTACTACACGGAGATGCTGACCTGGTCCGGCCGCGAGAACGTCACCCTGGTCGAGCACGAGCAGATCATCGACCACATCGCCAACCATGACCCGGACGGCGCCGAGGCGATCATGGTCAAGCATCTCGACCGCTCGAGCGCCCTGTTCACCCGGCAGGGCTGAACCCGTCAGCCCTCGATGCGCATGACGGCATAGGCAGGCAGGAGCACGGGCCCGTCGGCGAGCGTCACATGGCGCGGCTTCTCCCCGGCGAAGACGGCGCTCTCGTCCAGAAGGAGGGCAGTCCCGCCGAAGGGAAGGCGGACAAACTGGTCGCTGTCGGTGAGGTTGGCGACCAGCAGCATCCGCCGCCCCGGAGCCGGTTCGCCGCCGAGCGCGAGCACCTTTGAGGGGGTGCTCGACGAAACGGCGAGTGCGGAAGCCCCGCTTATGCCGGCCAGGAATTTCGCGGCATGGGCCACGGGCCGAAGGCGCGCCCCATCGGACGGAGCTCCCGGCGCGATCAGGCCGAACGGGCCGGTGAGCGCCGCGCCGACGAAGCTCTCCACTCCCGCTTCCGCCAGCCGGGCGGCGTAGCCGACCATCCAGGCGGCGGCGAACAATCCATCCTGCCGCGGATCGATCTCGGCCATGGTCATCCGCCGCCGACCGGGGTTCGGCATCACCCGCGAACCATAGGGATTCTGCCGCATGCCGAGGGTGGAAGGGCCGATGCGATAGGGCTTGTCCGGCCCGACGATCGCCCGGGTCGAGCGCAGGATGAAGCGCAGCGCCTCCAGCGACTGCATGACCGACCGATCATCGGCGTCGTGGACGATGGGGCAGGTGCAGTGCGTGACATAGTCCAGCCGTTCCGCCAGCGGCCGCTTGCGGTTCAGCTCGGTGAAATAGCTGAACATGCCACCCCCGAGCCGCAGTTCCGGAAACGCCCGCCGCGCGGCGGCATAGATGTCGGCCAGAGGCGGGCAGTCCGGCCACACGCTACCGGGCGGCGTCGATTTGCGGTCGACCGATGGGCTGACGGCGATGGCATCGAGTCTCAACCCCGCCGCCCTTACCTGCTCCGCAACCGCGCCGAATTCCGCGTCGAGCGGGCCCTCGCATGCGGCCACGTATTCCAGCACGCATTCGCCGGGATGCGCCTGCGCGATCCGCGCGAACGCCGCGAGCTCGGCGGTGCTATGTCCGGCAGTGGGATCAAAATGGAACAGCAGCGTCTGCGGCGCGATCTGCGCCAGCACGTCCAGCGCGTCCAGGCTGGCGGCGGCCTCCTCCGGCGTGATCACCAGCCCGAAGCCCGGCAGCCGTCCCTGCACCCCGCCAAGCGTAAGCGCCACCGCCTCGTCGTCGCGCTTTGCAACGGCGGACGAGCCCTTCGCTTCGATATCCAGCCGCACCAGCTGGCGGACGGGCACGCCGGCCGGCAACACATAGGGCCAGGGCAGAGCGAGCGGGCGGACATAGGTCTTGTAGGAAGCGTCCGACCAGTTGCGCTGGTCCTCCATCTCGAAGCTGTCGCCCTCCATCCGGCAGGTCGCCCGCACCCCCGGCGCCACCTGATGGCTGATGGCCCGCATCGCCATGAAAGGCTGGAGCGGCTCGATCAGGTCCGGAAAGCGCGAGTGCTCGACGGTGCCGTCGACATGGGTGACCTCCGCCGGCTCGCCGGCGAGACCGACGACGGGATGCAGGATGGTGAAGCCGCAGCGATTGGTCAGGAAGTCGCCGTCCGGGACGGCTTCGCCCTCGAAGGCGAGATGGGCGGAGCTTCCGGAGATGTTGGCGCGATAAACGAGCCGCTCGCCTTCCCCACCCATGCACTCGGCTGTGTAGCTCACATAAAAGCCGTCGCCGTCCTCCTCGACCGCAAGGTCGCGGATGATCGGCGCGTAGGTGCCCCAGTCCTTGTCGCGGACGACGAAGGAAATCGCCCTGAGCACCTCGACGCCGTCGAAGCGGATGTTGCGCAGATTGCCGCCGATCAGCTCGCAGCTCAGCGGCCCGGCTACGAGAAGGCGCGGGACGGGTTCGGGCTGATCCGTGCCGAACAGCGCGAGGCGCGAGAGCCGCGCCCGCTCTTGCGTGTTGCCGGACGACGCGGCCGCGCTCACCGCTCAGCCCTTCGCCACGGCAGAAGCGGCGCCCCGGCGGCGGCGCACCGCGCGCCCTCCCGCCAGCGCCAGCACGGCGATGACCACGAGGCCCTGCACGATGTCCTGCGTGCCGGCCGGCAGGCCGGCGATCTGCATGGTGGTGACGATGAGGATCAGCAGGAAGGCCCCGCACAGCGTGCCGAGGGCGGTGGAGGAACCGCCGAAGATCAGCGAGCCGCCCAGCACCACGGCGCCGAGGGATTGCAGCAGATAGGGCTGGCCCATCTCCAGGAAGGCGCCGCCGACATAGGCGCCGAGCAGCATGCCGGTGACCGCCGCCAGCGTCGCCGAGGCGAGGAAGGCGGAAGCGACGACGCGGCCGGTGTGGATGCCCGCCAGCGCCGCCGCCCGCTCGTTCTGCCCGACCGCGGAGAGCCGCCGTCCATAGACGGTGCGGCGCAGCAGCAGTCCCACCAGTGCCACCGCCACCAGCGCGATGATGAGGATGACTGGGACGCCCTCGATGCGGCCCGCCGCCAGCGTCTTGAGGAACGGGCTCATGGAGAAGCCGGCCGCCCAGCGATTGGCGATCAGCGTGCCGGTGGCGAGTATGTAGCCCGTCGCCAGCGTGGCGATGATCGCGGGTATGCGGAACAGCACCACCAGCAGCGCATTCACCGCGCCCGTGACCAGCCCGATGCCGACGACGGCTGCGAGGGCCAGCGGCAGGCGGGCATCGGCGCCGGCGGCGACGATGATGCTGGCATAGGCGCTCAGCGTCAGCACGCTGGCGATGGAGAGGTCAATATTGCCCCGTCCCGTCGTCACCACCAGCATCTGGCCGAGCGCCACCAGCGTGAGGAAGCTCGCCGACACCGCGACGCCGGAGAGCGAGTGCAGGCTGAACCGGCCGGTGGTCGCCGACAGGATCGCCCAGAGGATCAGCACTCCGAGCGCCGACCACACCCAGCGGTGACGCTCCAGCCTTTCCAGCAGCGCGCTCATCGGCGGGCCTCCCGGCGTTCGGCGAAGGCGCGCAGCACCAGCATGGCCAGCAGCAGGCAGCCCTGCACCGCGGCGTTGTAGTCGGTCGATACGCTGAGCGCGCCGAGCAGCGCGCCGACGAGGGCGAGGGTGAGCGCGCCGGCCACCACCCCGAGCGGCGAGATCATCCCGCCGATCAGCGCGCAGCCGCCCATCACCACCGCCGCCACGCTGATGAGCGTAAACGGCCCGCCGGCATTGATGTCGCTCGCCGTATTGATGGCGGTGAGCGACAGGCCGGCCGCCAGCGCGAACAGGCTCGCCACCATGTAGCGCACCACGGCGTAGCGCAGCGGCGACCAGCCGCCGAGCGTCATCGCCTGCGCATTGTTGCCGAAGCCCCGCAGCACCACGCCGAGCGGCGAGCGGTCGATGGCGAGGGCGACAATGCCGGCGACCGCGATCAGGATCAGCGTCGCCGGCACCTCGGCGATGGTCCAGGCGAAGGCGGCCGAGAGCCATTCCGGCGCGGCGCCGCCGGGGGTCGGCTGCAAGGTGTAGCCGACGCCGATCCAGATGAAGGAGGCGCCGAGCGTCACCACGATCGCCGGGATGCGCCGGAGCTGGATGGTGGCGCCGATCAGCCCATAGGCGAGGACACCGGCGACGAGCGCCAGCACGCCGAGCCAGGGTGTGTCGACCAGAAGCGTGGCGCTGAGCACGTTGACGAGGCCGGCGAAGGCGCCGACGCCGAGGTCGATCTCGCTGCCGCCGACGACGAACATCTGCGCCAGTGCCACCAGCACCAGCGCGATGGCGGGACCGAGCAGAAGTTCGAGGCCGAACATTGAGACGGTGAGCGGGTTCACCCACGCCATCAGCGCGAACACCGCCGCAAGGCTGGCGAAGGGCGCGAGATCGACGAGCCAGTCGGCGAGGCCGCGGGCACCCGTCGTGCCGTCGCGCTCCAGCGCGCCGGCCCCGGCGAAGGAGGCGTCGACGATGGCCTGCTCGGTGATCTCCGAGCCGACGAGCTCGCGCACGATGCGTCCGCCGGAGAACACCAGCACGCGGTCGCATTCGAGAAACTCGATGTCCTCGGTAGAATGCCAGACCACCAGCCGGCCGGCACGGGCGCCGTCGCCGCGCGAGAGCTGGCCGATCAGCGCGTAGAAATCCTCCTTGGCGGCGACGTCGACGCCGCGGGTCGGATCGTCGAACAGGATGGTGCCGGCGTCGCCGACCAGCGCGCGGGCGACCAGCGCCTTCTGCTGGTTGCCGCCGGACAGGTCGAGGATGGGGGAATCGAAGCGGTGCGGGTCGAGCTTCAGCTTCTCGGCGGCGCCGCGCGCCGCCTCGCGCTCCGTCCTCTCATGCACCAGGCCGAGCGGGGAGCGGCCTTCGAGCCGGCCGAGCGCGATGTTGGACAGCACGCTCCAGAGCGGGAACACGCCCTCCTTCTGCCGGTCGCCGGAGACGAAGCTGGCGCCGCCCTTGCGCGAGATACCGCCGCGCGACCTGTCGAAGAGCCGGTGCAGGAGTTCGCGCTGGCCCGAGCCCTCCAGTCCGGCGAGCCCGACCACCTCGCCGGCCCGCAGCACCACGTCGCGGCCGAGCGGGGCGACGATGTCGCCGGACAGCCGCACGACCTCCGCGGCATCTTCGGCGATACCGGCGCGCGCCGCCCGGCGGCCCTGCATGGCGCCTTCGGTCGGCCCGCCCATGGCGTTGACCAGCGCGCTCACGCTCGCCTGCGCGGCCGGGCCGGACCAGGCGGTGCGCCCGTTGCGCAGCACGAGGACGCGATGGGCGATGTCGACCACTTCCTGCAGCTTGTGGCTGATGAAGATGAAGGAGAGCCCGGCCGCGGCGCGCGCCTTGATGAAGGCCCGCAGCTGGCGGCTGCGCTCCAGCCCGAGCGAGGAGGTCGGCTCGTCGAGGATGACGAGGCGCACCTGCGGGGCGGTGACCGCGCGGGCGATCTCGACCATCTGCCGCTGGCCGATCTGCAGATGCCCGATGCGGGCGTCCACCGCGATGCCGTGGCCGGGAAACACCTCGTCCAGCGCGGCGCGGGCACGGGCGCGATAGAGCCGGCGCCAGCCGGGCACGGCACGCGCGCCCTCCGGCGCCTCGAGGAAGAAGTTCTCCGCCACCGAGAGGTTGTCGCAAAGCGACAATTCCTGATGGACGATGCGGATGCCGCCGGTCTGCGCCAGCGTGGTGTCGTAGAGGTCGGTCTCGATGGAAACGCCGCGGATCTCGATGCTGCCGGCATCGGCGCGGGTAACACCGCACAGGATGCGCATCAGCGTCGACTTGCCGGCACCGTTGCCGCCGACGAGGCCGAGCACCTCGCCCGGCGCGACTACGAGGTCGATGCCGTCATTGGCCCTGGTCGGGCCGAACGCCTTGCAGATGCCCGCGAGCCGGGCGACCGGCACGTCGGCGGGAAGGGTCTCGGCGCCGTTGGCGGCGAGGCGCAGGTGGGGCGCCGACGCACCGGCGGCTGTCGCCGGTGCGCCCTGCGCGGCAGGATAGGCTGCCGTCATCATGAAAGTCCGTGCCGGCCGGTCAGTTGCCGGCCTTGGCCTTGATCAGGTTGTCCTGCACCCATTGCTGGGAATAGGACGGGCTGACGATGACACCGGCGGGAAGGCTGGAGAAGTCCTTCAGGTTCTCATCGGTGACGGTGGCGACCGGCATGATCATCAGCTTGGGCGGGTTGGCGCCCTTCACCAGCTCATAGGCGAGCCAGAAGGCGGCGCCGCCGATGCCCGGCGTGGTGTTCATCGAGATGGTGGAATAGTTGTTGGCCTCGCGCTGCTTGGTCCACCACTGGATGAAGTTGGACGAGCCACCGCCCTCGATCACTGGCATCTTCTTGGCGTATTCGCCGCCGTACTGGTCGAAGGCCTGGGCGATGCCGGTATCGTCCGAGCCGCCCTGGCCGAGCACGGCGTCGACATGCGGCAGGCTCGGCAGCGCATTGGCGACGGCCGACTGGGCGACGGAAGCCGTGGCCTGGCCGTACACGGTCGCCACCACCTTCACGTCCGGATAGTTCTTCAGCACCGCTTCCTGCGCCGAATACATGTCGGCGTCCGGAGCGGAGCCCTTCACGCCGCGCACGACGATGACGTTGCCCTTGCCGCCGATCTTCTTCAGCACCCACTCGGCCTGCTCGCGCTTGTAGCCCTTGAAGTCGAAATTGAGCTGCCAGTTGCACGGGGCGGAGGCGATGGAATCGAAGGACACGACCTTGATGCCGGCCTTGCACGCCTTCTCGATGATGCCGTTCACGGCGGTCTCGGAGGCGGCATCTACGGCGATGGCGTCGACCTTCTTGAGGATGAGCTCGGCGATCTGGCTGTTCTGCTGGGCGACGGTGCCGTCGCCGTTCAGGATGATGTAGTCGGCGATCTTGCCTTCGGCCTTCGCCTTCTCGGCCGCTTCCTTGAACGCGTCGACCATCTGGTGACGCCACGTATTGCCGAAATACGCATTGGCGAGCGCGATCACCGGCTTGTCCGGCGTCGCGAGCGCCGGGGCGGCGCCGGCAGCGATGAGAGCAAGGGTCGCGCAGGCGCGCGCAAGGGTTTTCAGGCGCATCACATTCCTCCCAACGGCCCCGTTGGTGGGGCCTTTTTGTGGATCCCTAGGATCGGCGATCTCATGTCGCCCATGGTAGCAACATTATCTCATTATACCAGTTGCGCAAGCCCATCCTCGGGTCCATCGTCTCCGTGCGCCGTCACCGACCGTGCCACCGAGATTCCGAGAGAACCCATGCTGGACGTGTTCGAGGTCCTCGATCCCCGCTTCCGCGAGCTCATCATCCCCATCGCCTGGCTCGAGAAGCTCCACACCGACATGCGCTGGTGCGAAGGCCCGGCCTATCTGGCCGACCAGCGCTGCGTGATCTGGAGCGACATTCCCAACAACCGGCTGATGCGCTGGTGCGAGGACACGGAGGCCGTGGGCGTTTTCCGCCCCGACTCGAACTTCGCCAATGGCAACACGCGCGACCGCGAAGGTCGGCTGGTGACCTGCGAGCACCGCACCCGCCGCGTCACGCGCACGGAGCCGGACGGATCGATCACCGTGCTGGCCGACCGCTACCAGGGTCGCCGGCTGAACGCGCCGAACGATGTGGTGGTGAAGTCGGACGGCACGATCTGGTTCACCGATCCGACCTACGGCATCGCCTGCGACTATGAGGGCGGACGGGCGGAGCCCGAGCAGCCGGGGCGCTATGTCTTCCGCCTCGATCCACGCGACGGCTCGCTCGCCGTGGTGGCCGACGACTTCCAGCAACCCAACGGCCTCGCCTTTTCGCCGGACGAGAGCGTGCTCTACATCGCCGATTCCGGCGGGATCGGCCGCGACGGCGGCAACCGCCACATCCGCGCCTTCCGCGTCGAAGCGGGCAACGCGCTGTCGGGTGGCGACGTCGTCACCGAGGTGACACCCCATGCCCCGGACGGCCTGCGCGTCGACGAAGCCGGCCGGCTCTGGTCGAGCGCGGGCGACGGCGTCCATTGCTACACGCCGGACGGAGACCTCCTCGGCAAGATCCGCGTCCCCGAGCGGGTCGGCAACCTCGTCTTCGGCGGGCCGGCGCGCAACCGGCTCTTCATCTGCGGCCACACCTCGCTCTACAGCATCTTCGTGAACACGCGCGGCGCGCAGAGGCCGTGAGCGGCATCGCGGCGAAGTGCCTGACCGGCTTCGCGAAAATAAGCCCTGCGTAAATCTTCGGCAGGGGCTTGGCAGCCGGCGCGACTGGTCTCAGGTTATCCCCCGGCCGCGGCACGACCGACGGCCCAATGAAATTCGGGGAGACCGTCCATGACGGAGGACAACGCCATCACGCCGCCGGGCGGGCCCGGCGGCCCGGCGCGCTGGACGTCGAGCGCCAAGGTGGGCGTCGGCACCGCCCGCACGGCGGCGAGCCGGCTGTGGTTCACGCTTAGCCACGGTATCCTCAACGAGATCTACTATCCGCGCGTCGATGCCGCCTGCACGCGTGATTTCGGCTTCCTCGTCACCTCCGCGGACGGCTATTTCGCCGAGGAGAAGCGCGACGCCGACCACGAGGTCGGCGTGCTCGAGCACGGCGTGCCGGCCTATCATTTGCTCAACACGGCGCAGGACGGGCGCTGGCGCATCCAGAAGCAGATCGTCACCGACCCGCGCCGCGAGGTGCTGATCCAGCAGGTCACCTTCGAGGCGCTGATCGGCGACATCGAGGATTACCGGCTGTTCGCGCTGCTCGCGCCGCATCTCGTCAATGCGGGCGCGGACAATTCCGCCTGGGTCGGCGACTACAAGGGCACGCCCATGCTGTTCGCCACCGGCCGGCAGGGCGTCTCGCTCGCGCTCGCCTGCTCGGTGCCATGGAAGGCGCGCTCGGTCGGCTATGTCGGCGCCTCCGACGGCTGGCGCCAGCTCAACCGCGACGGCTGCCTCGACGAGCGCTACCAGCGCGCCGAACGCGGCAATGTCGCGCTCAGCGCCGAGGTCGACCTCGCCGCCAGCGACGGCACCATGCTGATCGCGCTCGGCTTCGGCGTGCGCCCGGAGGAAGCGGGCTTTCGCGCCGTCTCCAGCCTCACGGAGGGTTTCGAGGAGCTGCGCCGGAACTATGTGCAGGGCTGGCGCGCCTGGCAGCACGCGCTGCTGCCGCTCGACCATCCGCAGAGCCGCGCCAACATCAACACCTACCGCGCCAGCACCATCGTGCTCGCCACCCACCAGCCGCCTTCCGTGCCCGGCGCCATCATCGCCAGCCTCTCCATTCCCTGGGGCTTCAACAAGGGCGACGAGGATCTGGGCGGCTACCACCTCGTCTGGCCGCGCGACCTTGTCGAGAACGCCGGCGGCCTGCTCGCAGCCGGCGCGGTCGACGAAGCCAAGTCCGTGCTCGGCTATCTCCGGGCGATCCAGGAGGCGGACGGCCACTGGTCGCAGAATGTCTGGCTGGACGGCTCCGCCTATTGGGGCGGCGTGCAGATGGACGAGTGCGCCTTCCCGATCCTGCTCACCGACATGATCCGGCGCGGCGGCCACTTCGCCCATGGCGAGCTCGACTCCTACATGGACATGGTCGAGCGGGCGGCCACCTTCATCCTGCGCAACGGCCCCGTCACCGGCCAGGACCGCTGGGAGGAGGATGCCGGCTACTCGCCCTTCACGCTGGCGGTGGAGATCGCCGCCCTGCTGGCCGCCGCCGACATGATGGAGCTCTTCGGCCGCAAGGAGGAGGCCGTCTATCTGCGCGAGACGGCCGATGCCTGGAACGATTCGGTCGAGCGCTGGACCTTCGCCACCAACACCGAGCTGGCGGAGAAGCTCGGCGTCGAGGGCTATTATGTGCGCATCTCCCCGGTCGAGACCGCCGATGCTGCCTCCCCGCTGGACGGCTTCGTGCCGGTGAAGAACCGCCCCCCGGCCGACACCGACCGGCCGGCGGCGCAGCTCATCAGCCCCGACGCGCTCGCCCTCGTGCGCTTCGGCCTGCGGGCGCCGGACGATCCGCGCATACTCGGCACCGTCAAGGCGATCGACGCGCTGCTGAAGGTGGAGCTGCCGCAGGGCCCGCTCTGGTACCGCTACAATGGCGACGGCTATGGCGAGCACGAGGACGGCTCGCCCTTCGACGGCACCGGCATCGGCCGCGCCTGGCCGCTGCTGACCGGCGAGCGCGCCCATTACGAGATCGCCGCCGGCAATCTCGTGCGCGCGCAGCAGCTTCTGGTCACGCTGGAGGATTCGGCCGGACCGGGCGGGCTGCTGCCCGAGCAGGTCTGGGACGGCGAGGACATTCCCGATCGCGAGCTGTTCAAGGGTCGGCCTTCCGGCAGCGCCATGCCGCTGGTGTGGGCCCATGCCGAGCACATCAAGCTGATGCGCTCGCTGAAGGACGACAAGGTGTTCGACATGCCGCCGCAGACCGTGCAGCGCTACCTCGTGGACAAGGTGACCTCGCCGCGCCGCACCTGGCGCTTCAACGAGAAGCTCCGCTCGATCCCCGCCGGCCTCAAGCTGCGCATCGAGCTGCCCGCGCCGGCGCTGATCCATTGGTCGCTCGACGGCTGGGCCACCACCCACGACACGCCCACCACCGCGAACGCCTTCGGCCTGCATATCGCCGACCTGCCGACGACCGGGGCACCGGAGGGCAGGCATCTGCGCTTCACCTTCTACTGGTCCGGGGCGGACAAGTGGGAGGGCACGGATTTCGCGGTGGCCGTCGACGGCGACGACGCGATGTTCCACGGCAGCCAGGATCCGAACGCGCCCGACGCCAGCCGTCGGGTCGCCGAACCCGCCGAAACGACGAAGTGAGGGAGCAGGACCGATGAACGGCAAGGCGACGGGAATCCTCGCAGTCGACATAGGCGGAACCGGACTGAAGGCTGCGGTGATCGACGACGAGGGCGAGATGATCTCGGAGCGCGAGCGCGTCGACACGCCCCATCCGTGTCCGCCGCCAGCGCTGCTCGATGCCTATGCGGGAATGGCTTCGAAGCTGCCGGCCTTCGACCGCATCTCCATCGGCTTTCCCGGCGTGGTCCGCCAGGGCACGGTTCTGACCGCGCCGAACCTCGGCACGGATCTCTGGGCGGGCTTCGCGCTGGCCGATGCCATGTCGAAGCGGCTCGGCGGCCATCCCGCCCGGCTGATCAACGACGCCGAGATGCAGGGTTACGGCATCGTCGCCGGCAAGGGGCTGGAAATGGTGCTCACGCTCGGCACCGGGGCCGGCACGGCGCTGTTCCGCGACGGCAAGCTGATGCCGCACATGGAGCTGGCGCACCATCCGGTCCACGACAACCTGACCTATGACGAATATCTCGGCGTCGCCGCCTATGAGCAGCACGGCAAGAAGCACTGGAACCATCACGTCGCGCGCGTCGTCGAGCTGCTCTACGTGCTGCTCCACTATGACCGGCTCTATCTCGGCGGCGGCAACTCCAAGCATGTGGAGATCGAGCTGCCGGACAACGTCGCCATCGCCTCGAACGACGCCGGCCTGACCGGCGGCGCCGCGCTCTGGCGCGAGAAATGAGAATGGGTCGTTCGGTGCATGACATGTTGATCCGCAACGAGACCGTCGACGACATCCCGACGATTAGCCGGCTCGTCACCGAAGCCTTCCGGACGCTTCCGCAATCCACCGGAACCGAGGCGCGCATCATAGAGACGCTGCGGGCGGAGGGGGCACTTGCCCTCTCGCTCGTGGCCGAGGAGAAGGGCGAGGTGGTCGGTCATCTGGCCGCCTCGGCGGCGCGCATCGGGACGCAGGACGGCTGGAGCCTGATCGGCCCGCTTGCCGTCCTGCCGTCAAGGCATCGCCAGGGCGTCGGCACCGCCCTGATGACGGAGGCCCTCCGCCAATTGCGCGTGACCAGCCGGGGCGCGGCGCTGGTGGGCCACCCTGCCTATTACGGCCGGTTCGGCTTCCGTGCCTTCCCCAGCCTGAGCGTCGCCGGCATTCCGCCCGAGGTCGTTCTGGCCTTGCCGTTCGACGGCATCGAGCCGCGCGGGGAACTGGTTCATCATCCGGCCTTCGGTGTGCACCAATCGACGTGACGGCAATAAGCCCGCAGCCCTCTCGACCGATTGTCGAGGTCGGCCGCCGAGCCGCAGCGTTTCATCGGGCTTTGACGAAGCGCTCCAGCTTGCCCAGCGTCTGCTGGCCCAGTTCGATGGCGCCAAACCCCTTCGCCTGCTGGAACTCGGCCTCCGTGCTGAACACCATGCCCAGCGTCACCCTCGTCGCCCCGTCCTGCTCTTCCAGCAAGGCCCAAGCGTCGGCGTGCTTCGGCCCGTTCTCGCCCCAGAGCAGCGCATAGCCGATCCGCTCCTCGGGCCGGACCTCGTGATAGAGATGGTGGTTCGGGTAGACCGTGCCGTCGGGCCCGATCATGTCGAACACCCATTCGCCGCCCGTCCGCAGGTCGATCCTCGTCGTGCGGCAGGAATAGCCGTCCGGCCCCCACCATTGCGGCAGCGCCTCGGGGTTCATCCAGCTGTTCCAGACGATGCTCCGCGGCGCCCGTATCACCCGTTGCAGCACCATGGTCCGCCGGGCGACGGCGGCGAGATTGTCCAGCCCCGCGCCGAAGCCCTGTCGGTAGCCGGCTTCCATATCCTCCGCCAGCGAGGAAAGCTGCACCGTCACCACCAGCCGGCTGCGCTCCTGCGTGCCGGAGAACTCGGCCGTCACCAGCGCCGCCGATTGCGTCACGCCCTCGCAGGAGACCACCTCGTAGTTCACGCTGCGGCGCGCCGGCTCCAGGTCGAGCCAGCCGCACTCGCAGCGTATGTCCGGCTGCCCCTCGACCTTGCAGAGCGAGACTTCGCGCCCGCCCACCCTTGTGTCGGCCTCGAGGAATTCCACGACGACCGAGGGCGTCGGGGCCGCCCAGACCGCCCGCGCCGCGGGAGCCGTCCAGGCCTGCCACAGCACGGACAGTGGCGCGGCCACGTCCCGCTCGAAGGTCAATGTCGCGAATCGGCCTTGCGCAGGATCGCGCGCCGGCGTCCACGCCGGATTGAAATTCGACGTCATCTCACACGCTCCTTCATCGCGTTCATCGCAAATGCCTCCAGCCGGTCGAGGCGGGCCTCCCAGATGGCGCGCTGCTCGTCGAGCCACGACCGCACCGGCTGCAGCGCCTCGGGCACGATGGCGCAGGTGCGTACCCGCCCATCCTTGGAGGTGGCAATCAGCCCCGCCTCCTCCAGCACCGACAGGTGTCGCATTACCGTGGGGAGGCGCAAGCCGGTCGGCTCCGACAGGTCCGTGACCCGCGCCGGCCCTTCCGCGAGCCGGTTCAGGATCGACCGGCGGGTCGGATCGGCCAGAGCGTGGAAGAGCAACGAGAGATCGGGATCATGCTTAGCCATGTTGCTAACTATCACCCGATACGCCCGCCGCACAAGGAAAACTTTGCCGATCTGCTAAGTATCTTCCGAGGCCGGCGGCGCGGCCTGAAGCGGACCTTCGGGAAGCTGCTGTACTATCGTGAAGGCCGACCTTGGGGTGGAGATTCGGTAGATGGCGACGTTTGTCTTCGGAATGAACCAGTCCCTGGACGGGTACGTCGACCACCTGGAAATGCGGGCGGGGCCCATGCTTTTCCGTCACTGGACAGAGCATGTGCGCGACCTGACCGGCAGTGTTTACGGTCGCCGCATGTACGAGGCCATGCGTTATTGGGACGAAGACCGTCCCGAGTGGAGTGCCGAGCACCACGAGTTCGCGGCGGTGTGGCGGCGCCAGCCGAAATGGGTCGTGTCGCGCTCGTTGAAGTCGGTCGGCCCCAACGCCACGCTTGTCGAGGATGATGTCGAGGCGGTGCTCCGCGGCCTGAAGGCCCGGCTCGCCGGGGAGGTCGCCGTTTCCGGACCGGAACTGGCGCGCAGCCTGACCGACCTCGGTCTCATCGATGAGTATCGGCTCTACTTCCACCCCGTCGTGCTTGGTCGCGGCAAGCCCTTCTTCGCCGGCCCACGGCCACCGCTCCGCCTTGTTGCTACCGATATCGTCGGCGAGGACACGGTCAGGCTGACCTACGTTCCCGCCTGATCGCGCAACGCGCCCGACGGATCGTGCCGACGGGTCAGGTCGGCCTTTGAGGTCGAAGGCGCCCGGCATTGCGTGTTGGCAATGCGACGACCGGCGGCGATATCGAATTCTAAGAGGGCAATCGGCGACGCTTGGCGGAGAGGGTGGGATTCGAACCCACGGTACGCTTGCACGCACAACGGTTTTCGAGACCGCCCCGATCGACCACTCCGGCACCTCTCCGCGCGCGAGGCGCGGAACTCGTCCGCGCCGTGGAGCGCCGGCTCAATAGCCGAGGCCGGACGGGCGCACAAGACCCGACTGCCTTTCGCACGTCATAATCCTCGTTCGACACGCTACGACCGGAGGCGGCTCAGGAAGCCGTTCGGCCGCCATCACGGTCGACGCAACGATGTGGTCGGAGGGATGGTCCGGCCGCATCGCGCTATAGAGATGTCTCGCTGGGAACCGCTAGCGCCGCTGCGAGGAGCTGGAAAGCAGCCAGGCGATGGCGGCGCCGGTGAGCGCGGCGGCGGCGATCAGCACCAGCGGGTGCTCGCCCGCTTGGCGCGACAGCGCGGCGCTGCTGCGCCCGTAGAGCGCCTGCCCGGCCTCCAGCGCGTCATCGGCCAGATGCGCGGCGTGCCCGCGCGCCTGCCGCATCGCCCGCGCGCCGAGATCGAGCGCCTCGTCATAGACGTCCTCGGCGCTCTGCCTCGCCCTGTAGCCCGAATCGCCGGCGACGCGGCGCAGCCTGCCACCCATCTGCCTGGCCGCGCCCGTGATACGCTGCGTGTCCATGCCTCGATCCCTCCGATCTGCGCGCGGCCGCACATCGCCGCGCTCGTGGCGGAACAACGCCGGGAAGGGGCGAAGGTTCACCGCTGTCGCCGCACCCGCCCGGCAAGGCGTGGGAGCCGCGCCGGACGCGGCCGGCCGCCGGGCTTTCCTTGACATGACGGCCCCCGGCGGGTAAGAGCGCGGCGCTGCGTGATAGGCGCTTCGTGCCTTCGCGCTTCCTAAACCCACCGACCGAAAGAAGCCGGTCCATGCCGAAAGGCAGGAGACCGGGCTCGAACGAAAGGACAGAACATGTTCGCGGTCATCAAGACGGGCGGCAAGCAGTACCGGGTCGCCCCCGATGAAGTCGTCACCGTCGGCAAGATCGAGGCCGAGGCTGGTCAGTCCGTGACCCTGCCGGTTCTCATGCTCGGCGGCGACAACCCGAAGGCCGGCGCTCCGCTCGTGGACGGCGCCAGCGTGACGGTCGAGGTCGTCAAGCACACGCGCGGCGACAAGGTCATTGCGTTCAAGAAGCGCCGTCGTCAGAATTCCCGCCGCAAGATCGGCCACCGCCAGGACTTCACCGTCGTGCGCGTGACCTCGATCACCGGCGCCTGAGACCGCCAGTAGAGAAGAAGGAGAGCAACGATGGCTCATAAAAAGGCAGGCGGTTCCTCCCGCAACGGTCGCGATTCCGACGGCCGCCGTCTCGGCGTGAAGAAGTTCGGCAGCGAGAAGGTCGTGGCCGGCAACATCATCGTCCGTCAGCGCGGCACGACCTGGCATCCCGGCACCAATGTCGGCATGGGCAAAGACCATACCCTCTTTGCGCTTACCGACGGCCGCGTCGAGTTCCGAACCAAAGCCAATTCCCGCACGTACGTATCCGTCATTCCGGCCGCCGAGGCCGCCGAATAAAGCCGGTGAGGATCTTGGAAATCCCGCCGGTCTCGCCCGACCGGTAGGATTTCCTGAGAACGTCCCAAGGGACATCCCGGGTACCCGACAGGGGAGGCGAGGAAACCGCCTCCCCTTCGTCGTTCTGGCCCCAGGAGACTCCCCATGACGATCGTCGAAGCGACCCCCGGGTCGACCCTTGCCGAGAGCAGTACCGCCGTCCTCGAAACCGGCCGCCTGATCCTGCGCGCTCCCCGGATCGAGGACATGGCCTGGATCGCCGAGCTCGCCGACAACCGCAAGGTAGCCGAGATGACCGCCAACATCCCCCACCCCTATGGCATGGCGGACGCGGCAGCGTTCCTCGCCAACCTGCCGGGCGGGCGGGAGGCGGCGACCTTCGCCGCCTTCCTGAAGAACGACGCCGTCCTCAGGGGCGCGCCGGACACCGCCATCGGTCCGCCCATCCCGGTCGGCATGTGCGGTTTCGTGCGCCGCGACGAGGACGCGCCGGAGATCGGCTACTGGCTGGGCGAGCCCTATTGGGAGCGCGGCATCGCCACCGAGATGGTGCGCGCCCTGATCGACCACGCCTTCGGCGACCGGGGGCTGCCGGCGCTGGTCGCTTCCGCCCGCGTCGTCAATCCGGCCTCGCGCCACGTGCTGGAGAAGTGCGGCTTCCAGTGGACCGGGGTCGGCCTCGCCCGCGTGCGCGCCATCGGCGCCTCCGTGCCGGTCGACCGCTTCCGGCTGGAGCGGCGGCTGTGGACCTCGCTGCGCGCCTGGGGCGCCAGCGCGCATCCGCGGCGGCACGACATCGACACCACCCGGCACTGACAGCCGGGACCGGGTTCCTGCTATGCTGGCCGGGCTCTCATGAGCCCGGCTTAACGATCCGAGCGTTCGACCGATGAAATTCCTCGACCAGGCCAAGATCTATGTCCGTGCCGGCGACGGCGGCGCGGGCTGCCTCTCGTTCCGGCGCGAGAAGTTCATCGAGTTCGGCGGCCCGGACGGCGGCGACGGCGGGCGTGGCGGCGACGTCTGGATCGAGTGCGTCAACGGCCTCAACACGCTGATCGACTACCGCTACCAGCAGCACTTCAAGGCCAAGAAGGGCGGCTTCGGCATGGGCAAGAACCGCGCCGGCGCCAAGGGCGACGACGTGGTGCTGAAGGTGCCGGCCGGCACGGAAGTGCTCGACGAGGACGGGGAAACCGTGCTCGCCGACATGACCGAAATCGGCCAGCGCGTGCGCCTGCTGAAAGGCGGCAATGGCGGCTTCGGCAACGCACATTTCCAGACCTCGACCAACCAGGCCCCGCGTCGCGCCAATCCCGGACAGGAGGCGGAGGAGCGCTGGATCATCCTGCGGCTGAAGCTGATCGCCGATGCGGGCCTCGTCGGCCTGCCCAATGCCGGCAAGTCGACCTTCCTCGCGGCGACCACGGCGGCGAAGCCGAAGGTCGCGGACTATCCCTTCACCACGCTGCATCCTGGGCTCGGCGTGGTGAAGGTGGATGGCCGCGAATTCGTGCTCGCCGACATTCCCGGCCTGATCGAGGGCGCGCATGAGGGCATCG
Organism: Ancylobacter novellus DSM 506; assembly: GCF_000092925.1. Lineage (NCBI taxonomy): Bacteria > Pseudomonadati > Pseudomonadota > Alphaproteobacteria > Hyphomicrobiales > Xanthobacteraceae > Ancylobacter > Ancylobacter novellus. Next base: position 3,888,565 of record NC_014217.1, read on the forward strand.
GCCTCGGCGACCGCTTCCTCGCCCATATCGAGCGCTGCCGCGTGCTGCTGCACCTCGTCGACGGCACCTCGGAACATGCCGGCCAGACCTACAAGACCGTGCGCGCCGAGCTCGACGCCTATGGCCAGGGTCTCGAGGACAAGCCGGAGATCGTCGCGCTGTCGAAGATCGACTCCCTCGATCCGGAGACGCTGAAGACCCAGCTCGCCCGCCTCCAGCGCGCGGCGAAGAAGAAGCCGCTGGCGCTCTCCGCCCAGTCCGGCGAGGGCGTGCGCGAGGCGCTGCGGGCGCTCGCCGCCGTCATCGACGAGGGCCGCGCGGACGAGGAAGCCAAAGAGGTCGCCGAGCCCTGGCGGCCGTGAGACTGATCCGCCTTCCGCACTGCGCATTCCGCTAGTTGATCGTCATGGCCGGACTTGTTCCGGCCATCCACGCCTTGGGTGAGCGCAGCAGGAAGACGTGGATGCCCGAGTCGAGCCCGGGCATGACGTTGCACAGGATGGCTCCGGGGCAGCCAGCGCGTGAAAAATCCACGCGCGCCCGCACAAATCGGCGTATGAAGCCGGCTCGTTCCGCCACCCGTGAAGCGCCGCCCGATGAACCGCCCGACCACGCCGCCCTCAGTCGCCAAAACCACCGCAAACGCATCCGCCACTGCCGGCACGCTGCCGCAGCTCGCCGCCTTCCGCCGCATCGTGGTGAAGGTCGGCTCGGCGCTTCTGGTCGATTCGAGCCGCGGGACGCTGCGCCATGCCTGGCTGGCGGCGCTGGCCGAGGACGTCGCCCATCTCCACCGCGAGGGCAAGGAGGTGATGGTGGTCTCATCGGGGGCCATCGCGCTCGGCCGCAACGTGCTCAAGCTGCCCAAGCGCCCTTTGAAGCTGGAGGAGAGCCAGGCCGCCGCCGCGGTGGGGCAGATCGCGCTCGCCCGCGCCTGGTCGGAGGCACTGGCGCATGAGGGCGTCGCCGCCGGGCAGATCCTCATCACGCTCGGCGACACCGAGGAGCGCCGGCGCTACCTCAACGCCCGCTCCACCATCGCCAAGCTGCTGGAGCTCAAGGTCGTCCCGGTGATCAACGAGAACGACACGGTGGCGACCTCGGAGATCCGCTACGGCGACAATGACCGCCTCGCTGCCCGCGTCGCCGGCATGACCAGCGCGGACCTCCTCGTGCTGCTCTCCGACATCGACGGGCTCTACACCGCCCCGCCCAATGACGACCCCTCGGCCGAGTTCATCCCGCTGGTGCCGCGCATCACCGCCGAGATCGAGGCCATGGCCGGCGGCGCCGGCACGGAGCTGTCGCGCGGCGGCATGAAGACCAAGATCGAGGCCGGCAAGATCGCCACCACGGCGGGCGCGCACATGGTCATCGCCTCCGGCAAGGTGAAGAACCCGCTTCGCGCCATCGAGACGGGGGCGCGCTGCACCTGGTTCCTGGCGCCTGCCAACCCCGTCGCCTCGCGCAAGAGGTGGATCGCCGGCGCGCTGGAGCCGCGCGGCACGCTGCATCTCGACGCCGGCGCGGTCGCCGCGCTGCGCCGGGGCTCCTCGCTCTTGCCGGCGGGGGTGAAGAAGGTGGAAGGCGTGTTCGAGCGCGGCGACGCGGTGATCCTGCGCGGCCCCGACGGCGCCGAGATCGGCCGCGGGCTGGTCGCCTATGACCACGACCACGCCGAGCGCATCAAGGGGCGCTCATCCGACGAGATCGTGACGATCACCGGCTTCGAGGGAAGGACCGCGATGGTGCACCGGGACGATCTGGTGATCGCGGGCGGGGGTGGGTGAAAAAATGATTACACTTTACAAGAGAAATATTTCGTAGCGTAATGCTCAGCTCAATAAGGGGAGGGGCGAGATGCGTAGCGATCTTTTTGAATACTTTCGCCCTGATGATGATGAGTTCGAAGAATTATGGCGCGGAGCTGTCGTAGTTCCAGATGCAAACGTTCTTCTCAATCTATTCAGATATAGCAGAAAACTATCCGAAGAACTTATTCGGCTATTTGAGTCTATCTCGGATAAAATATGGATTCCGCATCAAGTAGCATATGAATTATTAAAAAATCAACACAAAGTCCATGTTTCCATGGATGCGATATACGATAAAATAAGTGGCATATGCAGGGACGTTCTTCAGAATACAAATAGTCAGCTTGAAGAATTCAAGAAAGAATATAGACAGCATCCTTCTATTAACTTTGATGAATATAAGATTGAATTTGAAAATGCAATTAGTGTTGTTAAGAATAAACTTGAAATTACAAGGAAAGACCACCCCTCGGATGAAGAATACAGACTGATTGTTCATCGAGTTTCGGATCTATTTTCTGGCCAAGTTGGGCCTGCGTTTTCTTCGCAAGAATTGGAAGCCCATAAGGTTACGGTAAAGAGTCGTTATGATAACAAAATTCCACCAGGATACGCTGATGCTGCAAAAGAAGATGGCGGCATTGGTGACTTTTTGATTTGGTTACAGATATTAAAATATGCAAAAGATAATAGTAAAAATATTATATTCATCACAGAAGATATAAAAGAAGATTGGTGGTTGCGTGTGAGCGGCAGAACAATTGGTCCTCGCCCGGAGCTTCGTAGAGAATTTTACGAGCAGACAGGAAGAAAATTTTACATGTATACGCTTGTGCGTTGGCTAGAGCGGGCCCGCCAGCAGGGCGAAGGCGCTATTAGCGAAGCGTCCGTTGCAGAGGCGCGCGCCCAGTTCAATGCCGACGTTGCGGAGTCTGAAAGAGAGGCGCTGAGCAGCGTTCGGCAGAATTTAAATTGGATCAATCATTATCGACATATTGCATCAACACGAAGAATGCCAGATCTAATAGAGAGATATAATGAGATATCTACTTCGATATCAAATATCGATGATGTACTTCAGGCTGTAATCAAAAATAAGACATCCTCTGAACTAAATTTGTCGACGTTTGAGGATATTTTTAAGTCTAGGCTTAAATTGGAGAGAGAGCTACTAAAAATAAGAAAAGAGATGGATCAATTGCAGCATTCAAGCTCGAGCGACCTTCCGGACCCGTATCCAGTTATAGCGCGCTGGCGCGACGACGTCATCCGTTCAGAGGAAAAGGACTAATCTGGAGACGTGTCCCGATCCCTCTCCCCATCGTGACCCCACCGCCCGCCGTCCTTCCCTATCCTCCCCTTCATGCACCGCCGCTCCCTGCTTGCCGCCCCGTTCCTGCTGCTGACCCCGCGCCTCGGCTTCGCGCAGGGTGCGCCTGAGAGCCCCTCCGCGACCGTCCCGCCTGCCGGCATCGGCGCACCCGAAGCCCCAGCCGCCCCGGCGGACGCCCTCTCCCCCATCCTCGATCGCGCCGGCGCGCTCAGCCCCCTGCGCACCGTGCTCGTCTACAAGGACGGAAAGCGCCTCGCCGCGCGCGGCTTTTCCGGCGGGTCGGTCGACCGGCCGACCAATATCAAGTCGGCCTCCAAGAGCATCGTCTCGGCGCTGGTCGGCATCGCCATAGACAAGGGCGTGCTGGAGGGGCCGGGCCAGAAGATCGCCCCGCTGCTGCGCCGCGACCTGCCGGATGACCCCGACCCGCGGCTCGCCGAGATCACGCTCGGCAATTTGCTCTCCATGCAGGCGGGGCTGGAGCGCACCTCGGGCGCCTATTATGGGCGCTGGATCGCCTCGCCCAACTGGGTGCGGGCGGCGCTCGCCCGGCCCTTCGTCGACGCGCCGGGCGGCGACATGCTCTATTCCACCGGCTCGACGCATCTGCTCTCCGCCATCCTCACCCGAACGTCGGGGCGCTCGACGCTGGCGCTGGCGCGGGACTGGCTGGGGCCGCTCGACGGCTTCGAGATCGCTTCCTGGCAGCGCGACCCGCAGGGCATCTATTTCGGCGGCAACGAGATGGCGATGCGGCCCACCTCGCTCCTCGCCTTCGCCGAGCTCTACCGCAATGGCGGGCGCAACGCTGAGGGCGTGCAGTTCGTGCCGGAGGCGTGGATCGCGGCGAGCTGGCAGGTGCGCACCCATTCGCGCTTCACCGGCGACGGCTACGGCTATGGCTGGTTCACCAGGGACATCGCCGGCACGCCCGCCTATTACGGCTGGGGCTATGGCGGGCAGATGCTCTATGTGATCCCCGCGCGGGGGATGAGCCTCGTCATGACCTCGGTGGCGGACACGCCCTCCGGCCGCACGGGCCACCGCGACGACCTGCACGCGCTGGCGGGGGAGATCGTCGCGGCGGTGGGGTGAAAAGGAACGTCATGGCCGGGCCTGGCCCGGCCATCCACGCCTTTGGTCCAGCTTGGCACCCGCGGCAAGGCGTGGATCCCCGGGCCAAGCCCGGGGATGACGGTGTACAGGCGGCACTCGCCGCCTCGAAAAGCCATACGAGCCAGCTCTCGGGATAAGGTCCGCTCCGGCCGAAATCGGACTCACATTCCTTGCGCTTCACCCGCGAACGAAAGCCGCGCGGCTTTCGCTAATGCCCCATCCGCGCCCCATACGCGGGCAGGCGGTGGTATCGGCTGATGAAAACGGCGCCACCGGCAGGGCCTGCCGCTTCCGACGCCATCGCGCGCTGCGGCCTGCATCCGCGCCGGCCCGCCGCTGCGCCGGCCCGCGTCGCCTGCATGCAGAAGAGGCGTCGCCTCCGTTCAACCGGGGCGCGCGAAGCGGCCCGGTGGCACGCTTCCTGCTCCCTTCCGCCCGGTCCGGCCGCCCGCAGAACCGAACCGCCGGGGCGGCCTCATTGGGGAACAGTGACGTGACGAAGAAGCCAGACGCTCCCAACTCGTCGATCGAAACGATGCTCGCGGCACGCACGTTCACGCGCCGTGTTCTGTTCAAGGGCGCGATGAAGGGCGCCCTCGCGGCCGGCACCATGGCCGCGGCCGGGCCCTATCTGGTGCGCGACGCCTTCTCCTCCTCCGGCGAGCTCAACATCCTCAACTGGGCGGACGAACTGCCCGAGCCGGTGCTGCCGGAATTCACCAAGAAGACCGGCATCAAGGTCAATTCCACCCCGTTCTCGCAGAACGAGGAGCAGATCAACAAGCTGCAGGCGACCGAGGGCGAGGGCTTCGACCTGTGCGCCCCGACGCGCGACCGCGCCCCGCAGTTCCAGGAACTCGGCGTGCTCGCCCCCTACGACATGGCGAAGCTGAAGCTCGACAATGTGCTGCCGGCCATGCTCGAGGGCTCCACCAGCGTGTGGACCTGGGATGGCGGGCTCTACCATGTGCCGCATTGCTGGGGCTCGGAGGCCATCGCCTGGCGCTCCGACCTCGCGCCGGGCCTGACCTATGACAAGCTTTCCTACGGCACGCTCTGGGCGCCGGAGTTCAAGGGCAAGATGCAGGGCCGCCCGCACTCGCTGCTGCTCGGCATCGGCCTGTGGTGGGACAAGACCGGCAAGCTCCCGTCCAACCGCATGATGGATGCGTTCAAGGACGAGGCGACGATGAAGAAGATCTACGATCAGATCCTGCCCTTCGCCATCGAGAACAAGGCGCAGGTCAAGCAGTTCTGGGATTCGGCGGATAACACCAAGTCCGGCTTCATGGAGAATGGCTGCGTCATCGGCCAGACCTGGGACGGCCCGGCGCTGTCGCTGAAGAAGGACGGCAAGCCCGTCACCTACATGGCGCCGCAGGAAGGCGCCATCGCCTGGATCGACGGCTGGTCGCTGATCAAGGCGGCGAAGAACGTCCCGCAGGCCTACGAGTTCGTCAACTTCATGCACACGCCGGAAATCTCGGCGATGGTCGCCAACGGCTCGGGCTACAACCCGGTGGTGAAGGGCGCGGACAAGTTCCTCTCCGAGGTCGCCAAGAAGAACTTCGCCGAGGCCTATCCCGGCAACGCGCTCGACAACCTCTGGAACCGCCCGCCGGAGCCGTCCTGGTACGCCGAGCTGCGCACGCAGTACGCCGAGAAGTTCAAGGCGGCGTGAGCCGGCCTCCGTCATTCCGGACGCGCCATCGGCGCGATCCGGGATCGTCGGCGAGGCCCGGCACTGCAGTCACGCGATCCCGGCTCGCCGCTGCGCGGCGTCCGGGATGACGGCAAACGAAGAGCGGCCGATATCTGTAGCCGGCTTCTGATCAGTTGGAGAACCCATGGCCGCTGCCGTCGAGCTTGAGGGCGTCAACGTCACCTTCGGCGAGTTCGTCGCGGTGAAGGACGCCAACCTCACCATCGAGCCGGGCGAGTTCTTCTCCTTCCTCGGCCCGTCCGGCTGCGGCAAGACCACGCTGCTGCGCACCATCTCCGGCTTCATCGAGCCCACGCGGGGATCGGTGCGCATCGGCGGGGAGGACATGAAGGGCATCGGCCCGAACCGGCGGCCGACCGCGCTGATCTTCCAGAACCTCGCGCTGTTCCCGATGATGACGGTGGCCGAGAACATCGGCTACGGCCTGCGCGTGCGCGGCGTGCCCCGCCACGAGCGCGACGAGAAGGTGAAGAACCTGCTCATCCAGGTGGCGCTTTCCGAGCACGGCCACAAGCGCGTCTCCGAATTGTCCGGCGGCCAGAAGCAGCGCGTCGCCATCGCCCGCGCGCTCGCCGTCGAGCCCTCCGTCCTGCTTCTCGACGAGCCGCTCTCCGCGCTCGACCTCAAGCTCCGGCAGCACATGCGCACCGAATTGCGCGCCATCCAGAAGCGGGTCGGTATCACCTTCATCTACATCACCCACGACCAGGGCGAGGCCCTGACCATGTCCGACCGCATCGCGGTGATGAATGCCGGCGTGATCGAGCAGGTCGGCGACGGCCGCGCCGTCTATGCCGAGCCGCGCACGCCCTTCGTCGCCTCCTTCGTCGGCGAGAACAACGCCATTCGCGGGCGTATAACCGAGACGGCAGACGGCCTCGCCACGCTCGACACGCCGCTCGGCGAGCTGAAGGGCCGCAACCCGGTCGGGCTGGAGACCGGGCAGGAGGCGTTGCTCTTCGTGCGGCCCGAGCTGATGCAGCTGCGCGCCAACGGCTCGACCATCGGCTTCGACGGCGAGACGCTCGACGTCGCCTATGAGGGCAGTGTCACCCATGTCACGCTGCGGGTACGGACCGGGCAGAAGGTGACGGCGAGCTTCAGCGCCAGCGCCGGCATCCCGCTGCCGACCGGCGGCGAGAATCTGCGCATCGGCTTCCGGCCGGAGGACGGCCTGCTGCTCGCCCGGCCGGAGCGGCACTGATGAGCGGCGGCCTCGCCTTCGTCTTCGGCATGCCGCTGGTGGTGGCGCTCGGCTTCTTCGCGCTCGCCACCTATGAGCGGCGCACCGGCGTCGCCACCGGCCCCGGCTTCTTCCAGCGCAACGGCCTCGTCATCGGGCTCTATCTGGTGATCGCGGTCGGCTTCTGGGCCTTCTTCATCATCCTGCTGCCGCAGCTCGCCATGGTGGACATGTCGTTCCGCCCGAAGCTGCCGCCCTCGCAGATGGGTGGGCCGAAGGACGTCTACACGCTGGAGAACTACCGCTACTTCCTGTTCGGCTCGACCACCTCGACCGCCGAATGGAACTGGTTGCACATCAAGGCCTTCCTGCTCACCATCGGCGTGAGCATCGCGATAACCGCGCTCAACTTCGCCATCTGCTACCCGCTCGCCTTCCACATGGCGCAGTCCTCCACCGCGGCGCGGCTGCGCATCCTCTTGCTGCTGCTGATCCTGCCCTATTGGGTGAACGAGATCCTGCGTGCCTTCGCCTTCCGGGTGCTGCTCTCCTCCGGCGGGATCATCAACCAGATGCTGATGGGGCTGGGTGTCACCTCCGAGCCGGTCGATTTCCTCGGCGCCGATGTCGGCCTCTATATGGGCCTCTCCTACGCCTACCTGCTGATGATGATCTTCCCGCTCTACAACGCCATAGAGAGCCTCGACAGGAACCAGATCGAGGCGGCGCGGGACCTCGGGGCGCCGTGGTGGCACATCCACGCCTTCATCGTCATGCCGCACGCCAAGCCCGGCATCGCCTCGGGCTGCACGCTGGTGTTCATGCTGTGCGCCGGCGCGCTGGCCGCGCCGCTGGTGCTCGGCGGGCCGCGCACGCTGTGGTTCACGCCGATCGTCTATGACCGCTTCTACCAGGCCTTCAACTGGCCGCAGGGCGCCGCCTACGCCTTCATCCTGCTGGTCACCTGCATCGTCTTCGTGCTGCTGGTGCTGAAGGCGTTCCGGCTCAGCCTCGGAGAAATCACGCGATGATGGAGATCACGCGATGAATGCCGGCCCCTTCCAGCGCGTGATGTTCGCGGTCTACATTGTCGTCTTCTTCCTCTACCTGCTCGGCCCGCTGGCGGTGATGGGGGTGTCGGCCTTCAACACCCCGCAATACCCGCAGGTCTGGCCGTTCGAGGGCTTCACCCTCGACTGGTTCGGCACGCTCTTCGCCGACCAGGACCTGATGACGGGCCTGCAGATGAGCGTGTGGATCGGCATCCTCGTGGTGGCGATCTCCGTGCCGATCGGGCTCGCCGGCGCCATCGTCATGACGCAGATCCAGGCCCGCGCCCGCTCGGCCTATTACCTCGTCGTGGTCTCGCCGGTGCTCACCCCCGGCATCATCATCGGCATCTCGACCGTGGTGTTCTGGCGCCAGTTCACCGGCCAGACCGGCACGCGCTTCCTCTATGACGGCGTGATCCTCACCGTGCTTGGCCAGGCGAGCTTCATCTCCGCCTATTGCATGCTGATCATCCTCGCCCGCCTCCAGCGCTTCGACCGCGCGCAGGAGGAAGCGGCGCTCGACCTCGGCGCCACCTACCCGCAGGTGTTCCGCCACATATTGCTGCCCTTCCTCAAGCCGGCGCTGGCCTCAGCGGCGGTGCTGGCGTTCCTGTCCTCCTTCGAGAACTACAACACCACCACCTTCTCCATCCTCTCCGACAAGACGCTGACCACGGTGCTGGCCGGACGCGTGCGGCAGGGCTCGACCCCGGCGATCTCGGCGCTGGCGGTGATGATCGTCGCCGCCACGATCCTCGGCGCCATCGGCTATGAGCTCTACAAGCGCCGCGCCGATGCGCTGGCCGCCCGCCGCCAGCGCGCCGCGCAGATCGAGGAGGAGGCCGAGCTCTCCGGCACGCCGGCACCCGCCATGGGCTAGGCGCGGAACAAGCCGCCGCGGCCTGCCGTTCTCCAGAACAGGAGGACGCCATGGCACACAGGCGCACCGGCGACATCCGCATCGGCGTGTCCGGGTGGACCTACGCCCCCTGGCGCGGGAATTTCTATCCGAAGGGCGTGACGCAGAAGCGCGAGCTGAGCTTCGCCGCGTCGCGCTTCCCGGCGCTGGAGATCAACGGCACCTTCTACGGGCTGCAAAGGCCGGACGCCTTCGCCCGCTGGGCGGAGGAGACGCCGGACGATTTCGTCTTCGCGGTGAAAGGCTCGCGCTTCATCACCCACACCAAGCGCCTGCTCGACATCGAGGCGCCGCTGGCGAACTTCCTCGCCTCCGGCCTCTTGCGGTTAGGCCCCAAGCTCGGGCCGCTGCTCTGGCAGTTTCCGCCGAATTTCCAGTTCGACGCCGCGCTGATGAAGGATTTCTTCGCCCTGCTGCCGCACGACACTCGCGCCGCGGCGCGGCTCGCCGGCCGGCACGATCATCGCCTCGACGGGCGCGATTGGACGACGACCGACGCGCAGCGGCCGCTGCGCCATGCCGTCGAGATCCGCCATGAGAGCTTTCGCGATCCCGCTTTCATCGACCTGCTGCGCGCGCGTGACATCGCGCTGGTCTGCGCCGACACGGTGAAGTGGCCCCTGCTGATGGATGCCACCGCCGACTTCGTCTATTGCCGGCTGCACGGCTCGCAGGAGCTCTACCGCTCGCGCTACAGCGAGGAGGCGCTGAAGCGCTGGGCCGCGCGGGTGCGGGCCTGGTCGCAGGGCCGGTCGATGAAGGATGGCGAGTTCGCGAGCGAGAAGCCGGCCGAGGCCCGCCCGCGCGATGTGTTCGTCTTCTTCGACAACACCGACAAGCTGCACGCGCCCGAGGACGCCGCCCGGCTGATGGCGCTGCTGCATGTGGAATGGGAGAAGGAGGCGCCGGCCAAGGCGGCGTAAGGACACGCCTCGCGTCCTGCAAGGATGCTCCCGAAAATAACCCCGGCCACGGACGGCAATCAGGGGCTGATCGGGATCCGGGTGCCGCCATTGTCGTTGACGGCGATGGCCGTGCCGATGACGCTGCCGACGATCGCGGTGGTGACGAACACCTGGCCGACCGTGGCGCTGGCCGTGGCGCATCCGGGCGGCCGCACGGCCACCGTGGTCGAGGCCGGCACCGTCACCATGTTGCCGCTGAAGTCGACCACCGCGCGTCCCGCACCCTGCACGCTGACCTGCGTGCCGCCGGGAATGCTGGAACCGGGCGCGGCGGGAACGAAGCCGGCGCCGCGATTGACGAGAACCGTGCCCTGCACGCTGCTGAGGACACCCGATGCTGAACAGGCGCCCTGCGCGTTCGCGGCGCCGGCACTCAACCCGGCGACGGTCGAAACCAGCGCCAGCGTCAGGCAAATACGACCCATGTCGGCCCCCACCGCCATTTACATGGACAAAATGTCTCAGATTGCCGCGGTTCTGGCAAGCGATGGCGCACCGTTGCGAAGTTTTGCGTGGCCTCCCGGATAGGATTCGAACCTATGACCCCAGGTTTAGGAAACCTGTGCTCTATCCTGCTGAGCTACCGGGAGAGACCGCGCGTAGATGACTCCAATCGGTGTCCGCGATCAAGAGGGCATTAGCCTGCGGGCTGCCGGTATAATGGCGCCACTGGCCTGCCACAAAACACGCCAGCGCCAATATCATGGGCAAACGAACGATCTTGCGCTATGGTTAACCGTCGCGGTGGTGATCGACCGCGACGCTCTGGAGCGCTCCGGCCCGGGTGTCTCGTCCGGGCATGGGGGCGTTTTCCAGCGTTGGACGGTCGGGGACGATCATGTCGGGACGCATATGGGCGCCCTCTTCATCATCTGCCGCTGCGCCGGCCCGCGCCGCGCGGCATCGTCTCGCTGCATGCCTCCTGCTTGGCGGCCTGCTCGCCGCGCTCGCCTTCGCTCCGGCGCATGCCGAGCCCGCGGCCTGTCCGGACGGCTATGCCGGCAAGGGCCGTGTCGCCGCCATCGGCCCGGCCGGTGACCTCGCATTGGCCGACGGCGCCGTGCTGCGCCTTGCCGGGCTCTCGGCCGCCGGCGCAGAAACCGAATTGCGCGCGGCGCTGGACGAAATCGTCGGCCGCGACGTCGCCATCGCGGCCGGTCCGAAGGACCGCTACGGCCGGCTGCCCGGCCTCGTCCGCCTCGACGGCAGCACCGAGACCGTGCAGGCGGCACTGCTCGCCCGCGGCCTCGCCGTCGCTCGGCCGGAGCACGGCTTCCTCGGCTGCATGGCCGCACTCCTCGCCGCCGAACGGCCGGCCCGCGAGGCGAGGCGCGGCGTCTGGGCGAGGCTGCCACTCGACGCCCGCAATGTCGCGGCGATCCGCGCCCGCGAGGGCCGCTTCACGATCGTGGCAGGGCGCGTGCTGAGTGTTGGAAACACGCGCACGCTGGGCTACCTCAATTTCGGCCCGGTTTGGCGGCAGGACATGACCGGACGGCTGCCGCCGTCGACGCGAGTCGCGCTCGAAGCCTGCGGCATGGACCCGGCGGGGCTCGCGGGCAAGCGCGTGGCGCTGCGCGGCACCGTGACGGAATCCGGCGGGCCGGCGATCGAGCTGCGCTTCGCGGAGCAGATCGATGGGCAGATCGACGGGCAGGCCGACGGAAACGAGGATAAGAGGCGAACGGGGGTAGAGTGAGGGGATCGTTGCGCAGTAGCGGGACAGGCCGGCCGGGACGCCGCGCGGGAGCGCGCGCGTTGTCGCGCGGCCTTGCGCTCGCCCTCGCGCTCGGCGGCTCGCTCCTGCTCGGCGCCTGCGCCGCGCTCAACGATTCCACCAGCGCCACCGCGCCCACCCCGCCGCCGCGCCTCGAGGAAGCACTCACACCGGCCCAGCGCCAGGAGCATGAGCGCCTCGTCGCCTCCTATGGCGGCGCCTACAACAATCCGAAGCTGCAGGCGCAGATCGAGGGCGTGGTGAACCGTCTGGTCGCCGCTTCCGAGCGGCCGAACCTGCATTACCGCGTCACCATCCTCAACTCGCCGGCGGTGAACGCCTTCGCTCTGCCGAACGGCTCGCTCTACGTCACGCGCGGCCTGCTCTCGCTCGCCTCCGACAATTCCGAGCTCGCCTCGGTGCTGTCGCATGAGATGGCGCATGTCATCGCCAACCATGCGGCGACGCGCGAGGACCAGATGAAGCAGGCGGTGCTGGTGAGCCGCGTCATCTCCGACGTCGTCAACGATTCCGACCTCGGCGCGCTGGCGCTGGCGCGCAGCCGCATCTCGCTCGCCTCCTTCTCGCGCGGGCAGGAGCTGGAGGCGGACGCCATCGGCGTCGGCATCAGCGCCCGCGCCGGCTTCGATCCCTATGGCGCCGAGCGTTTCCTCACCACCATGGGCCGGCAGGCCTCGATCCGCTCCTCCTCGATGAGCCAGAGCGCCGGCGCCGAGGCCACCGACTTCCTGGCGACCCACCCGGCCAATCCGGAGCGCATCTCCATCGTCATGGCCAATGCACGCGAATACGCCTCGCCGGACAAGCCGGGCGAGCGCGACCGCAAGCAGTACCTCGCCGCCATCGACGGCCTCGTCTATGGCGACGACCCGAAAGAAGGCTTCGTGCGCGGCCGGCGCTTCTTCCATCCCAAGCTCGGCTTCACCTTCACCGCGCCGGAAGGCTTCACGCTGGAGAACACCTCGCAGGCGGTGCTCGGCGCCAGCACCTCTGGCCGTGAGGCGCTGCGGCTCGACGCGGTGCGCGTCGCCGGCGACCAGTCGCTGGCGCAGTACCTCTCCTCCGGCTGGATCGAGGGCGTCGAGATTTCGACGGTGGAGAGCCTGGTGCTGAACGGCTTCCCTGCCGCCACCGCGGTGGCGCGCGGCGAGCAGTGGTCGTTCCGCATGTTCGCCATCCGCTTCGGCAGCGACGTCTATCGGCTGATCTTCGCCGCGCGCCAGCTCACCCCCGAGCTCGACAAGCAGTTCCGCGAGGCGGCCGAGACCTTCCGCCGCGTCTCCATCGAGGAGGCGGAGAACGTCAAGCCGCTGCGCATCCGCATCGTCACGGCGGGGCTGACCGACAATTCCGAACGGATGGCGGCGAAGATGGACGTGCAGGACCGCGCGCTGGAGCGCTTCCTCGTCCTCAACGGGCTGAACAAGGGCGACAAGCTCTCCTATGGCGAGCAGTACAAGATCATCGCCGAGTAGGGGCGGGCGGGGTCGCTCGCTGGGGAACTCCACATCCCATTAGCCGTCATCCCGGACGGCCGAAGGCCGATCCGGGATCGTCACCCAGACTGGAAAGCGATCCCGGCTCTCCGGCTACGCCTCCGGCCGGGATGACGCTGCTTTGAAGGCCGCAGACCTCACGCCGAGAACGCCCCCGCGGGGACGTCGGGGCTGCGGGTCAGGGCGATGCGCAGTTTCTCGATGGCGCGGCTCTCGATCTGCCGCACCCGCTCCTTGGAAATGCCGAGCCGCTCGCCCAGTACTTCCAGCGTCTCGCTGTCCTCAGTGAGCCGGCGCGCCTCGATGATGCGGAACTCGCGCTCGTTCAGGCCGCGCAGCGCGCCCTGCAGCCAGCGCCGGCGGCGCTCGCCGTCGATCTCCATCGACACCTGCTCGTCCGGCAGCGGATCGGCGGCCACGAGCTGGTCCATGCGCTCGGCCCCGTCCTCCTCGCCGAAGGAGAGCGGCGCGTTGAGCGACAGATCGGGCACGTTGAGCCGCGCATCCATGCGCGCCACCTCGATCTCGCTCACCCCCAGCTTCTCGGCGATGGAGCGGTGCATCTCCTCGCGCGTGGTCTCGCCGGCGCCGCCATTGGCCCGCTCCAGCCTTGCGCGCACGCGCCGCAGGTTGAAGAACAGCGCCTTCTGGCCGGAGGAGGTGCCGCCGCGCACGATGGACCAGTTGCGCAGCACATAGTCCTGGATCGCCGCCCGGATCCACCAGGAGGCATAGGTGGCGAAGCGCACCTCATGCGTGGTCTCGAAGCGGGAGGCGGCCTCCATCAGCCCGATATGGCCCTCCTGGATCAGGTCGGGCATGGGCAGGCCGTAATTGCGGAAGCGGCGGGCGATGGCGATGGCGAGGCGCATATGCGCGTGGATCAGCGCGTGCAGCGCCTTCTCGTCATGCTGCTCGGCCCAGCGGCGGGCGAGCTCATATTCCTCGGTGCGGTCGAGCAGCGGCGCGGCCATCGCCGCGCGCGCGATCTGGGTGCTGCGGCCGGCCTTGTCGCTCATGCGCGTCTCCCCGAGCTGTCGGGGCCTGCGCTGCCGCGTGCGCGCGGCAAGCGCCGGGCCCGAATGGGGCTAGAACGCGGCGGGAGACCGAAAAGTTCCGCATGCGACCGGGCATCGCTTTGAACTAGAGCCGGATGCCTAAAAGAAAAGGCCCGGCGCGGGGCCGGGCCTTCGATCTTTGCGTTTGGGACAGGCGCCGCTCAGGCGGCGGCTTCCTCGGTGTCCGCCTCTTCCTCGGCGGCATCGAGCTCGGCCTCGGCCTCGCCCTTGCCGACGCGGCGCGGACCCTTGAGCAGGTTCTGCTCGATCAGCTTGATCGCCTCGGTCTCGGTGAGGTTGTCGACGGCGGCGAGCTCGCGCGCCATGCGGTCAAGCGCGGCCTCATAGAGCTGGCGCTCGGAATAGGACTGCTCGGGCTGCGCCTCGGAACGGTAGAGGTCGCGCACGACCTCCGAGATCGCGACGAGATCGCCGGAATTGATCTTGGCCTCGTATTCCTGCGCGCGGCGGCTCCACATGGTGCGCTTCACGCGGGCGCGGCCCTTCAGGGTCTCCAGCGCCTTCTTCAGGATGGTGGGCTCGGAGAGCTTGCGCATGCCGACGGAAGCGATCTTCGGGACAGGAACGCGCAGCGTCATCTTGTCCTTCTCGAAGTGGATCACGAAGAGCTCGAGCTTGAAGCCCGCCACTTCCTGTTCCTCGATCGAGGTGATGCGTCCAACGCCATGGGACGGATAGACGATGTGCTCGCCCGTCTTGAAGCCCTGGCGGATATTGGTGGACGGCTTCTTGGTCGACGTCATGCTGTGCCTGCTCCTGGGTCTCGGTTCTCACCGGCGCCGCGTCGCCCTCGGCGCGCTGCCGCCTGCGGCTCGTCCGCAGGGAAAAGAAACACCCCGGCGCCCCGCGGATGCGGGAGCCGTATTTCAGCCGTCGACGGAAAACTCAGGGAAGCCCGGCGTGCGATCTCCGCACGCTGGACGATGGCCCGACATAAATTCCGGGAAGGGCGCTCCAGTTCGGGAGCGTTGCACCATGGCAAACCCATTCGACTGCACGAAGGGTCTTATAGCACAAATCCCGTGAGAATCAAAATACTGCCGCATTGCAGCGCAAGACGCGCCGCCACCGCTGAATCGGACAGCGGCGGGCGACGTCACAGCTCACAGCGTGCCTCAAGGGCAGCGCGCTCAGTCCTGCTTACCCGGTTCGGGGGACAGATACTGTAGCTTGTCGGGCACACCATCCCACTCCTTTGCGTCGGGGAGCGGGTCCTTGCGGTCGGTGATGTTCGGCCAGACCTTGGCGTATTCGGCGTTGAGCGAAAGCCATTTGTCGAGCCCCGGCTCGGTGTCCGGCTTGATCGCCTCGGCCGGGCATTCCGGCTCGCACACGCCGCAGTCGATGCACTCGTCCGGGTGGATGACCAGGAAGTTCTCGCCCTCGTAGAAGCAGTCCACCGGGCACACGGAGACGCAGTCGGTGTATTTGCACTTGATGCAATTATCCGTGACTACGTAGGTCATTCGTCCGGTCTCCGCACGGCGGGTGTGAATTGGGCCGCGGCGCTCCCTAGCGCACCTCTCCGGGAGGCGCAAGGAACATGAGGCGCAAGGCCGAGCGGCTCACGGCGCATGGCTGCCCTGAGCGTCCGGCGCCTCCACCTCCACATAGGTCGTGGCAGCGGCGCGCGCATCCCCCCGGCGGTCGATAAATCCGGTGACGCGCCACAGCTTGACGCTGGAATCGAGGGTGATGGTGAGCACGTCGCCGAGCCGCACGGCCTGGCTCGGGGTGGTGACGCGGGTGCCGTTGAGCCGGATGCGGCCGGCCTTCACCAGCGCGCTAGCACTTGAGCGCGTGCGCACGCAGCGCGCATGCCAGAGCCAGACATCGAGGCGGTGGCGCGTGGGGCTGCCAGCGTCCTCCACCACCCGCGTCGCCTTGCCCGGGCTCAGCCGCCGTTCTTCTCCGCCTCCATCCGCGCCTTCAGCGCGAGCAGGGCGGCGAAGGGCGAATCCGGATCGACCGGCTTGTCGCGGCGGGCATCGTTGCGGTTGTCCGGGCGCGAGCCGAAGCGGTCGTGCCGGTTGTCCCCGCGGTCCTGGCGGTTGTCGGGACGGTTGCCGCGGTCCGGGCGGTCGCCGCGATCCTGGCGCGGGGGGCGATTGCCCTGGCGCTGGTCGTCGCGGCGGTCACCACGGGCCTGCGCGCCCTCGCCCTCGGGACGGCGCTCGCGGCGCTGGTCGTCGCGAGGGGGACGGCGGCCACCATTCTCCGGCCGGTCGCGGCGGAAATCGGGACGCCCGCCCTCGGCCGGCGCGCCGGGGGCGGCGTCGGTGCGCGGGCCGCGATTCTGTTGGGCGCCGTCGCGATTGCCCTGGTTTCCACCCGAATGCGCCCCCTTGCGCTGATGCGCCGGGCGGTGCTGCCCCGGCGGACGGCCGGGACGCCAGACCTCGATCATCGCCGGCTCGGCAGGAGCGGCGTCAGCGGGGGCGGCTTCGGTCGAAGCGGCTTCGGCAACAGGCTCTTCGGCCGAGATGGCTTCGATGGCTTCGGCGGCTTCCGCCACCGGCGCCTCGACGGCCTCGGCCGCCACCTCTTCGATCACGGCCTCTTCGACGATGGCTTCCACCACCGCCTCGGATTCCGCCGCGACGACGGCAACCTCTTCCAAGGCCGGCTCGACCGTGTGGTCGAACACCGGATCGGCGAAGACCTCGCCGCTCACCGCGGTCGCATCGACCGTGATGGTCTCGACGATTTCCACCGGCTCGGAGGCGGGCACCTCTTCCAGCGCGGGCTCAACCGTCTGGTCGAAAGCGACGTCGGTGCCGACCGGCACTTCTGCCGCGGTTTCGGCCACCGTTTCGGCGACGGCTTCCGCAGCAATCTCGGTGGCGGGCGCTTCAGCCGTCGGCGCGGCTTCCACCGGCGCAATTTCCACCGGGGCGGGACGGCGCTCCATGCGGTAGCCGAGCGAGCGCAGGATCGAGGCGAAGTCCTCGCCGGCGCAGCCGGCCAGCGAGGTCATGGCGACGGTGGCGATGAAGCCGTTGCCGTCGAAGGCGCCGGCCGGCTTCTCGCCGGGAGCGCTCGGCCGCCAGGCCAGCGCCGGGCGGATCAGGTCGGCGAGGCGCTCGAGGATGTCGACGCGCACCGCCCGCTCGCCGGCGACGCGGAAGCCGACGGCGCGGTAGAGCCCCTTCTGGATCTCCGGGTCGACCGGGATCGAGGTGCGGCCCGAGGCGGCCAGATGCGGCAGCTCGTCGAGCCCCTTCTGCTGCAGGCCGCCATGCTTGAGCGCCCAGAGCTGGGCGGCGAGCGCGCGCGGCGCCGGCTTCAGCAGGGTCGGGACGTAGATGTGGTGGGCGCCGAAGCGCACGCCGTGGCTGCGCAGCACCGCCCGCGCCTCCTGCGGCAGGCCCTTCATCTCCTCGGCGACCTTGTGGCGCTCCAGCACGCCGAGCGACTCGACGATCTGGAAGGCGATGCCGCGGGCGATGCCGGTGACGTCCTCGGCGCGGCCGAGCACCATCAGCGGGCCGAGCAGCTTCTCGATATGCGCCTTCAGCCACAGGTCGATGCGCGCCTGCACCGAATCCCGCGCCGGGCCGGTGAGATGCTCGTCGGCGATGATCTTCAGCCGGGGGCTGAGCACTTCCTCGCCGGGGATGAGCTTGGCGACCGGATCGCCGATCCAGCGCAGCGTGCCGTCGGTGGAGAGCACGAAGGCATCGTCCGCCGCCTCGGCGAGCCGGGCGGCGCGCGCCTCGATCTCGCCGGCCAGCGCCTTCTGCGCCGTCGAGCGCAGCGCCTTCGCCTCGGGACCGCCGGCGGAAGCGTCCGCCGCGAACTGGAAGCCGAGCAGATGGCCGATCACATGGCCTTCCACGACGACGTCGCCGGTCTTGGTGATTTCAGTTTCGAGCATCGCGTTCTCTCGCAGGCGCCTCATCAGCACGCTGGTCCGGCGATCGACGAAGCGGTGGGCGAGCCGCTCGTGAAGCGCATCGGAAAGCCTGTCTTCCACACGGCGTGTGACGCCTTGCCAGTGTTCCGGGTCGTCGAGCCAATCCGGCCGGTTCGCCGCGAAGGTCCAGGTGCGGACCTGCGCAATGCGTCCCGACAGCGTGTCTATGTCACCTTCCGCTCGGTCCGCCAAGGCCACTTGTTTGGCGAACCAGTCGGTGGAGAGCCGTCCGCGCTGCATCAGATCGCTGTAGACGGTCGCCACGAGGTCGGAATGCGAGGCCGGCGAGACCTTGCGATAGTCGGGAAGCTGGCAGGCTTCCCACAGCCGCTCCACCGCATTGGCGCTGGTGGCGAAGCGCCTGATCGCCGGGTCGCCGGCGAGCCGCTCCAGCACCAGCACGTCGTCGGCCGTGGGCGCGCGGGTCAGTCCCTCCTCGCGCGGCGGGATGGCGAGCGAACGATTCAGGGTTTCGATCGACGCGAAGTCCATCGCGCTGTTGCGCCATTGCAGCACCCGGTGCGCATCGAAGGCGTGCGCCTCCAGCCGCTCGACCAGTTCGGCGTCGAAGGGCGTGCAGCGCCCGGTGGTGCCGAAGGTGCCGTCGCGCTGGGCGCGGCCGGCGCGGCCGGCGATCTGCGCCAGCTCGCCCGGATTGAGCTTGCGGAACTGCCAGCCGTCGAACTTCACGTCGCCGGCGAAGGCGACATGGTCGACGTCGAGGTTCAGCCCCATGCCGATGGCGTCGGTGGCGACGAGATAGTCGACGTCGCCATTCTGGTACATGGCGACCTGGGCGTTGCGGGTGCGCGGCGAGAGCGCGCCGAGCACCACCGCCGCGCCGCCGCGCTGGCGGCGGATCAGCTCGGCTATGGCGTAGACCTCGTCGGCCGAGAAGGCGACGATGGCCGAGCGGCGCGGCAGGCGGGTGATCTTCTTCTCGCCGGCGAAGGTGAGGTTGGACAGGCGCGGCCGCCCGAGGATGGAGACGCCCGGCAACAGCTTCTCCACCAGCGGGCGCATGGTGGCGGCGCCCAGCAGCAGCGTCTCCTCGCGCCCGCGCAGATTGAGCATGCGGTCGGTAAAGACATGGCCGCGGTCGAGGTCGGCGGCGATCTGGATCTCGTCGAGCGCCACGAAGGCGACGTCGAGGTCGCGCGGCATGGCCTCGACGGTGGAGACCCAGTAGCGCGGATTGGCCGGCTTGATGCGCTCCTCGCCGGTGATCAGCGCGACATTGTGCTCGCCGGCGCGCTCGACCAGCTTGCCATAGACCTCGCGCGCCAGGAGGCGCAGCGGCAGGCCGATCAACCCGGAGGAGTGGCCGAGCATGCGCTCGATGGCGAGGCTGGTCTTGCCGGTATTGGTGGGGCCGAGCACCGCGGTGACGCCGCGCGCGCGCAACGAAGGCGGCAGCGGCTTGGCGTCGGAGCGGTAATGGGCCGGCGGTGCGGCGATGTTCATGAAGCCGATCGGTTGGTCGGGCCGGACGGGGCGGCCCTTTTAGCACGGAATCGCCATATGGGGATGGCGGCGCGGAATTGCCCGTCGGAAAGGCTTTTGCCTACGGCGCCGCCGCCTTGGCCGGGCTCGCCTTCCGGCCCACCATGGGCTCGGTCTCGAAGCTCTCCGCCTCCAGCGCGGCAACGCCGATGGCGGTGGTCACGGCGGCGCGGAAGGGCACCAGCATGCGCGTCCCGGCGACCGGCGCCAGCCACACATACATCTCCTTGTTCGCCATCATGTACTTCACCGCCGTGCGGTTCGGCTTGTGGCCGGAGACCGGGCGGTAGGCGACGCGGCAGACCACGGAGGGGCCGGCATAGCCCTTCTCCGCCTTCACCGCCTCCATGCGCTCGAAGCTGAGCACGAGGTCGTAGCGCTGGCGGCCGTCGAAGATGGAGAGGGTGCGCTCGCAGGCTTTGGCCGAGAGCGGCTCATCCGTGCCCGGCACCATGATCAGCGCCGCGGTCATCGGGTCGAAGATGCCCTTCTTGTCCTTGTCGGTCACCGGCACGCGGTCGGGGGAGGCGCCGACCGGCGGCATGACGGCCATCTGGGCGACGCCGCCGCCGTTCATAACGAGGCGGATGGCCTCTTTCTTCTTGTCGGATTCGGCCTCCATGGCGAAGGCGCGGGGGCCCAGCGTGCCGCGGGCGACGACGCCGCGCGCGCCCGCCGTGCCCTTGCCGGGCGAGACCGCCTGCACCACGCCGGTGAGGCGGCCGCTGCCGGAGGCGATATAGGAATTGTCGTCGACCTCGATCACCAGGGCGGCGCGGCCGACCTCCAGCCCGCCGAGCGACATGCGGTAGCGGGCCTCGAGCCGGCCATCCGCATGCGCGACCGTCGCCGCGCCGAAGCCGGCGAGCACCGTTACCGCCGTGAGGCAGAGCCGCATCATCAAGGGCAAGGTCCCGCTGAAGATCCCGACAGATCCCGAATCGCCCGGCCAACCGTGCCGGAACGTCATTTATCCTCGTTTCGCATGGCGTTGGAAGGCGGCGGAACTGTGACTCGCCCCCTGCCCGCCCTCGTCACGAAGACGGCATCGTCGTGCGCCGCGCGCTCAGGCGTGGGCCCTGTGCTCCTCACGCGCGGCCTCCCAGACCTCGCGCGCCGCATCGGCATTCATGGCGGCGATGGCGAGGCCGACGATGAGGTCTGGCCAGGCCGAACGCCACAGAAAGGCGGTGACGAGACCGGCGGCGATGATGGCGACATTGGCCAGCGCATCGTTGCGGGCGGAGAGGAAGGCGGCACGGGTGAGGCTGCCGCCATGGTGGCGCCAGGCGACCAGCAGGAAGGCGCAGGTGAGGTTGACGACGAGCGCGCCGAGCCCGGCCGCCGTCAGGAGGAAGGGTTGCGGCGGCACCGGGTCGAGGAACTTGTCGACGGCGGTCCACAAGGTCGCCAGCCCCGGCACCAAGAGGATGAGCGCCAGCGCCATGCCGAGGCGAGTCCGCGCACGCATAGACCAGGCCATGCCGAAGAAGATCAGCACGTTGATCGACGCGTCCTCGAGGAAATCGACGCTGTCGGCGAACAGCGACACCGAGCCGATGGCGAGCGCCACGGCGAACTCGACGCCGAAATAGGCGAGGTTGAGCAGCGCCACGATCAGGACGACGCGGCGCAGGCGCGCGTCCGCGTCGTCGCTCAAAGCACGCCCCGCGCGTCCAGCGTGCGGATCAGCCAGAGCGCGGCGAACAGCGCGCCGACGGAGAGGATCACCGAGAGCACGGCATAGGCGAGGGCGGTCACCGCCTGCCCGCGCTCATAAAGCAGCGCCGTCTCCAGCGAGAAGGCCGAGAAGGTGGTGTAGCCGCCCATGATGCCGGTGGTGAGGAACAGGCGCATGGGCTGCGGCAACCCGCTTTTCAGCGCCCAGTACTCGGCGACGAGGCCGATGCAGAAGGAGCCGGTGATGTTGACGAACAGCGTACCTAACGGAAGCTCGGCGCCGATGAAGCGCAGCGTGCCCAGGTTGACGGCGTGCCGCATCATGCCGCCGATGCCCGCGCCCAGAAAGACCAGCAAAAAGCTCACGCACGCCTCCTTCTGCGCTCCCAGCGCGAAAAGCAGGCGTCATCAGCATCAGCGCGGTTTTACGGGAGACACCATTCCCGCAGACAGGATAGCAAGCGGCGGGCTATGCGCAAGCGGCTGCGCCACTGTAAAGTGCCGCAAGCGAAGGGTTTCCAGAGGTGCGGCGACTCTTTCACGGGACAGCTATTCCGAACGTCGTCATTCCCCCGCATGCCGTCATCCCCGGGCTTGACCCGGGGATCCATGCCTTTGATCCGGCACACCGGCCTGAACGACGGCGTGGATGGCCGGAACTCGGGCCTGCCCGAGTTCCGTTTCAAGCAGACCGAAGTCGGCAAATGCCGACTTCGGGTCAAGCCCGGCCATGACGGGGTTCTGGGAGAGAGGTCGCCGGATTCTTCGCGCGAGGCCGGGGAATATGCGCAGACCCGCCGCCGGCCTTGACGGCGCGGGGGGCGTTCCTTATAGGAGCGCACTCTTAAATTCCCACGGATGCCGCATGCGGGATCGTCGGGCCCTATGGCCCGCGGCGCAACGGCTGCGAAGAATAAGGAAGTCCACGATGTCCCGTCGGTGCGAACTTACCGGCAAGGCGGTTCTGACCGGCAATCTCGTGAGCCACTCGAACCGCAAGACCCGTCGGCGCTTTCTGCCGAACCTGGTGAACGTCACGCTCACCAGCGACGTGCTGAAGCGGTCGGTGAAGCTGCGCGTGAGCGCCAACGCCCTGAAGACCGTCGACCATCGCGGCGGCCTCGACGCGTTCCTGATCAAGGCCCGCACCGAAGAGCTGTCGCCGAAGGCGGCCGAGCTCAAGCGCGCCGTGGTGAAGGCCAATCTCGCGGCCTCGTCGGAAGCGGCAGCCGCCTGAGCCGATGAAGCTCGCCGGCGCCGAGGTCTCCGCGGCCAGGCTCGCCGTCCCCGTCATCGCCATGATGGCGGTGGTGGCGACCTCGAACGTCGCGGTCCAGTACCCTGTCGAGCTGTTCGGCCTGCAGGAGGCGCTCACCTGGGGCGCCTTCACCTACCCGGTCGCCTTCCTCGTCAATGACCTGACCAACCGCCGCTTCGGCCCCGCCGTCGCCCGGCAGGTGGTCTATTTCGGCTTCGCGCTGGCCGTGGTGCTGTCGATCTGGCTGGCGACGCCGCGCATCGCGCTCGCCTCCGGCACCGCCTTCCTGGTCGGCCAGCTTCTCGACATCAGCGTGTTCAACCGGCTGCGCCGCATGAGCTGGTGGCAGGCGCCGCTGGCCGGCAGCTTCTTCGGCTCGGCGCTGGACACCGCGCTGTTCTTCTCGCTCGCCTTCGCCGGCGACGAGGCGATGTCCTTCCCCGTCACCTATTCCACCGGCATTACCGTGCCGCTCTGGGTCGGCCTCGCCTTCTTCGACTTCCTGGTGAAGGTCGGCTGCGCACTGCTCTCGCTGGTGCCCTATGGCGCGCTGATGGGCTGGCTGAAGCCCTGGGGCGGCACGCAGTCCGTCGCACGCTGAAGATTTGCGCACGCTGATGGCCTTCGCGCGCTGAGCGCGCACTTCTCCCGATCCTAGTCGACGATCGCGAAGCGCAGCAGCAGCGTGCGCTGGAGCGCGGAGAAATTGTCGTCCGAGAGCACGGTGAGGATGAGTTCGCCGCTCGCGTTCCGGTGCAGCGCCAGCGCCTCCATATTGTCGATGGCCATCACCCGGCTCACCGAGATCAGCACCTCGCCCTCGATCAGCGCGCCGGGCCTGATCTCGCTCAGCGGGAAGCGGCGGATGCGCATGGCGACGCCGCGAAAGATGTCGAAGCGCCGCTCCAGCAGATAGACCCTGCCGTCATCGGCGAGCGCCGCGTCGGTGGCGGAGAAATCATCGGTGCGGCGGACGGCGAAGCGCCCCATGGGCGCGGGCTTCTTCAGCGGTCCGAACAGGAAGCCCGGCAGGATCGCCGGATCGTCCGGGCTCTCCTCGGCGATGACGATCAGCGGTGCCGGCTTGCCGTCGGGCGGGGCGAGCATCGCCTCCAGGCTCTCATTGTTGCCGAGCTTGCCCAGCGCCGGATCGGCGAGCAGGCGGCGGCCGGTCGATTTCAGCGGATCGGCGCCGGGGAAGATCCAGACCTCCTGCTTGCGCTCGATGCCGGCGAGGATGCCGGCCTTGGTGCGCGCCAGCGATTCGACGTCGGCGCGTCCCCGCCGCGCCAGCGTGCCGCCACCGGCGACGCGCATCGGCGCGAGATGCGCCTCCGCGATGCCGGTCGGCCGGTCGCCCTCGCTGACGATGCGGCCCGTCAGCCAGGAGCCGCGGTCGCTGGCGGCGATGAAATGTGCGCCGTCGGGATCGAGCAGCAGGCTTGAGAGGCCGCCGAAATGCTCGTCCGGCGAGGACAGCACCAGCCCGCCGCGGAACTCCAGCGGCCCGAAGCGGGTAAGGCCGGTGACGTCGAAGCGCTCGATCGGCGTGGCGGTGATCGCGATGGGGTCCGCCGGCGCGGGCGAGGGCGCGAACAGGGAGAGAAGCGCGAGAGCGGCGAGCGAGGCACGCATTCCGATCCCCCTCAACGCCGCGCCGGCAGCATACGCAGCATCAGCCCGTCCCGCCGCACGAACTGGTGCCAGAGCGCCGCCGCCACATGCAGCGCGACGAGGGCGGCGATGACGAAGGCGAGGACCACATGCACCCGCCCGGTGCCGAGCTGCTTGCCCAGCGCCGTGACGGTGATCGCGCCGAGGATCGGCTGCACGAGGATGGCGAGGTAGAGCAGGCCGTGGGTCGCATGCGCGGCGATGGCGAGCGGGCGCGACATGCCGGCGGGCAGCAGCGGCGCCTTGTGGGTCAGCCGCCAACCGATGCGGATGAGCGCCAGCGCCAGCACGGCGTAGCCGCAGAACAGATGGAGGCGGAAGAGATAGAACCGGCCCTCCGTGCCGCGTTCGAAGAAGCCCCAGCTCCAACCCGTGGCGAACTGCACCAGCACCAGCGCCGCCACCAGCCAGTGCAGGATGCGGGCGACGCGGTCATAGCTCTCGGTCATGAGCGGGAAGGTTCCTCGAATCGGGTCCGTAACGAACCCCCGCATATTGCGGCGCGAATCATTTCCATGCCATGTCATGACCATCGGATTTGATCGGGAGCATCCATTGGCACAGGGGCAATCCATGGGTCGCCTGTCCCGCCGGCCTGCGCAGCCGGATGCCCCCGCCGGCAAGCCCCTGGCGCTCAAGACCGCCGCCGCGCGCCCGGCACGGCCGAAGACCGCCAACCGGCTCAAGCGCATCGAGGCCAAGCGCGGCGCCATACTCGACGCGGCGCTCGCCCTGTTCTCGCGCTATGGCCTGCACGGCACCACGGTGGAGCAGATCGCCCGCACCGCCGCGGTCTCCAAGACCAATCTCTTCTACTATTTCGCCTCGAAGGAAGACGTCTATGTCGGGGTATTGAGCCGGCTGCTCGACCAGTGGCTGGAGCCGCTGCGCGACTTGCAGCTCGACACCGACCCGATCGAGGGCATCGGCGAATATATCCGCCGCAAGGTGCTGTTCTCGCGCACCCACCCCGAGGCCTCGCGGCTGTTCTGCCTGGAGATGGTGCAGGGCGCGCCGCTGCTGCGCCACGAGCTCGAGACCTCGCTGAAGCAGTTGGTCGATGCCAAGGCCGAGGTCATCCGCGGCTGGACCGCCGCCGGCAAGCTCGGCCCGATCGACCCCTACCACCTCATCTTCGCGATCTGGGCGACGACGCAGCACTATGCCGATTTCGCCTCGCAGGTCGACGCGCTGCTGAATACGGGGCTGGACGACGAGCGCTTTGTCGAAGAGGTTACGCGGAACGTCCAGCGGATCATTCTCGACGGGCTGCGCGTGCGCAAGGACGACTGAACGGGCGCATGGGTGCCCCGGCGGCGCGCCTGTCACCGATCTCGATGAAGGAAGTGCATGTCATGAAGCGCCGCGCGCTGCTCCTGTCCGCCGCCGGCCTCTGGCTGGCCGCCCTGCTGTCCGCTGCCCTGCTGTCGGCGGGTCCCCTGGCGGCGGCGACGTCGGACGGCCGGCCCTCGAACAAGACGCTCGACGTCGAGGCACTGCTCAACGACCCGCACGCGCCGACCGGCGGCAACCCCAAGGGCGACGTCACCATCGTCGCCTTCTTCGACTATAATTGCGGCTATTGCCGCAAGGCCTCGCCCGAGCTGGAGCGGCTGGTGAAGGAGGACGGCAAGATCCGCCTCGTCTACAAGGACTGGCCGATCCTGTCGGAATCCTCCGTGGTGGCGGCGCAGCTCGCCTTGGCGGCGAAGTACCAGGGCAAGTACGAGGCGGCGCACAAAAGGCTGATGACGCTGCCGGGCCGTGCCTCCACCGAGCGCATGAGCGCGGCGCTGGGCGAGGCCGGCGTCGACCGGGCCAAGCTCGCCAAGGACCTGAAGACCCATGCCCGCGAGATCGGCGCGCTTCTCTCGCGCAACAACGAGCAGGCCGAGGCGCTGGAGCTGCCGGGCACGCCGGTCTATCTCGTCGGCCCCTACAAGGTGGCGGCCGCGCTCGACTATGACGGCTTCAAGCAGGTGGTGAAGGACGCCCGCGCCCGCGCCGCCGCGCAGTAGGGGCTCTGTTTCCCTCGCTCTCCGTCCTTCCCTCATCCCCGGGCTTGACCCGGGGACTCAGGGGGCCGTCATCTCGGCCGAGCCCACGGGTCTTGCCATCGGCAAGCTCAAGGACAGGCTCCGCGAGAGCCGGGATCGCGTGCCGCTTTCTTTCCTGCGAACGATCCCGGATCGGCCTGCGGCCGTCCGGGATGACGGCTACACAATAGGTGCACCGTCATGGCCGGGCTTGGCCCGGCCATCCACGCCTTCCTCACCGCCCGTGCCCGGCCCAAGTCGTGGATGCCCGGGCCAAGCCCGGGCATGACGGCCGGAGGGGTGGTGGCGCCGCACTGCCAGGCCAAGGCAGCGCCCTACAGCAGCCCCGCCGCCCGTGCCAGCACCTCGTCCGGCGTCCCCGAGCTCTCGATCACCGCCCAGTCGAGCGGGCCGATATCGCGGCCGGCCTGCCATTGAACCACCTCGGCCGTGGCGTCGGAGGCGTCGCCGCGGCGGGCCTCGACGCGGCGGGCGAGGGCGTCGACCGGCGCCTCCAGCCAGAGGCCGAGGAAATCGACGCCGCAGGCGCGGGCGACCTCGGCGATGGCGGCGCGCTCGTCCGGGCGCTGGTGCACCGCGTCGACCACCACGCCGTGGCCGGCGGCGAGCACGGCTTCGGCCCGCGCGCGCAGCGTCTCGTAGACCGCCTCGGTCATCGCCATGGAATAGGCGCCCGAGGGGAGGCGTTCCAGCTCCGGCGTACCGTGCAGGCGCTTGCGCTCGACATCCGAGCGCAGATGCACCGCCCCCGGCACCGGGCCGACCAGCGGCGCGAGGCGGGCGGCGAGCGTGCTCTTGCCGGACCCCGACAGCCCGCCGACCGCCACCAGCCGCACCGCGCGCGGACGAAGCGCTTCCTCCGCATAGGCGAGATAGGAGCGCGCCTCCTTCACCGCCGCCGCGCGTTCCCCGCCGGCGCGATGGCCGAGGGCGGCGGCGAGCACCTGCGCCCTAATCGCCGCGCGCAGGGCGATGAACAGCGGCAGCGCGGCGAGGCCGTCGAAGGGCGGGTCATCGCCGCAGGCGATGAGGTAGCGGTTGAGCAGCAGATTGGCTTCGAAGGCGAGGCCGCGCGCGCCGATGTCCATCAAAAGGAAGGCGAGGTCGTAGAGCCGGTCGGTGGTCGCCAGCGCCTCGTCGAATTCCAGCGCGTCGAACAGCACCGGCCGGCCGTCGATGAGCGCGATGTTACGCAGATGCAGGTCGCCATGGCAGCGGCGCACCTCGCCGGCCTCGGCGCGGCGGGCCAGCAGCGGCTCCAGCCGGTCGAAGGCCTCGGTGAAGGCGGCGTCGAGCCCGGCCACGCGGTCCGGCGCGAACACCTGCGGGCTCTCGTCCAGCCCGGCGACGACGCCCTGCGCCACCTTGCGCAGGGTGCCGGGCGGCGGGTTTGCGGCCGGGGCGCGCGCGTGCATCTGCGCCACCTGCTCCGCCAGCGCGGCGATCAGCGGCTGTATGAGCCCCTCCCGCGCCGCCACCTTGTCCAATGTGGCCTCTTCGTCGAAGCGGCGCATATGCACCGCCCATTCGACGGTCTCTCCCTCGCCGCCGAGATGCAGCGCGCCGCCGCGGCGGATAATGGGCACGAGGCCGAGATAGAGTTCCGGCGCGGTGGCGCGGTTGATCTCGATTTCGCGGGCGCAGGCGCGCCGGCGCTTCTCCAGCGTCGAGAAATCCATGAAGGAAAAGCGCACCGCGCGCTTGACCTTGTAGACGTCGGCGCCGGCGAGGAAGACCACGGCGCCATGGGTGTCGATGCGCCCCACCGCTTCCTTCAGCCCATAGGTCGCGGGATCGGCGAGCAGGCGGAACACCGGCTCCTGGTCGGCGACGACGTGGTCGGCACTGATACTCATCGCGGGCACTCTACAGCAGGGGTTCTGGCCCGCCATACGGCAAGCTGCGCAGCCTTCCCATCGCGCGAAACACGGTGGGCGGGCGCGCGGTTTCGCCGTAAGCATGGCGCAGAAGCATGACGTGAATGCTCACGCCCGCCCGATCAGGATCTCCCCGTGACCGACACCTCCCTCCGCCGCATGCCCGGCTTCGGCAGCGACAATGTCGCCGGCGTCTCGCCCGCCATCCTCCAGGCCCTCGCCGCCGTCAATGACAGCCCCGCGCCCTCCTATGGCGCCGACGAGGTCTCCGCCCGCGTCGAGGCGCGGCTCTCCGCCTTGTTCGAACGCGAGGTGGCGGTGCTGCTGGTCTCCACCGGCACGGCGG
Source organism: Ancylobacter novellus DSM 506 (assembly GCF_000092925.1). Taxonomy (NCBI): domain Bacteria; kingdom Pseudomonadati; phylum Pseudomonadota; class Alphaproteobacteria; order Hyphomicrobiales; family Xanthobacteraceae; genus Ancylobacter; species Ancylobacter novellus. The sequence goes on from NC_014217.1 coordinate 3,917,294, forward strand.
CGAACGCGCTGTCGCTCGCCGTGCTCACCCCGCCCTGGGGCGCCGTGCTGTGCCATGCCGAGAGCCATGTCGAGAACGACGAGTGCGGCGCGCCGGAATTCTTCACCGGCGGTGCCAAGCTGGTGCATGTGCCGGGCGACAGGGCACTGATCGACCCCGAGGCGCTGGCGAAGGAAGCCGCCTATGGACGGGGCGACGTCCACCGCGTGCAGCCGGCCTGCGTCTCCATCACCCAGGCGAGCGAGCTCGGCACGCTATATTCGCTTGAGCATATCCGGGCCATCGGCGCGGTCTGCCGCGAGGCGGGGCTCGGGCTGCACATGGACGGCTCGCGCTTCGCCAATGCGGTCGCCGCGCTCGGTGCCTCGCCGGCGGAGCTGACCTGGAAGGCCGGGGTGGACATCCTCTCCTTCGGCGCCACCAAGAACGGCGCCATGGGGGTCGACGCCATCGTGCTGTTCGACAAGGCGAAGGCGGACGAGCTGGCCCTGCGCCGCAAGCGGGCGGGGCACCTCTCCTCCAAGATGCGCTTCCTCGCCGCGCAGATGGAGGCGTATCTCGAAGGCGACCTCTGGCTCGCCAATGCCCGCCATGCCAACGCCATGGCCGCGCGGCTGGCGGCCGGGCTCAAAGCGATCCCCGGCGTGGAGCCACAGGGCAAGGTGGAAGCGAACATGCTGTTCGTGCGCCTGCCGCAGAACATGATCGACGGGCTCTTGGCGCAGGGCTTCCGCTTCTACACTGGCCGCTGGGACGAGCGGGTGGCGCGGCTCGTCACCTCCTTCGCCACGACCGAGGAGGATGTCGACCTGCTGCTGGAGGCGGCTTTGAGGCTGGCCTAATTCCGCATCACACATACACGCCGTCATCCCCGGGCTTGGCCCGGGGATCCACGACTTTGCCGGTGCGCCGGCGGAACCCAAGGCGTGGATGGCCGGGCCAAGCCCGGCCATGACGGTCATCGAGCGATGGAAAGCGATCCCGGCTCCGCTTCGCTGCGGCCGGGATGACGGACGAGGTGATCACACCACCGACGACACCGCCTCGGGCGACTGCTCCAGTGCGTGCGCCATGAAGTCGAGCGCCGAGCGGATCTGCGCCCGGCTCGCCGGGCCGCCGAGGCAGACGCGCACGGCTTCCATCGCCGGCCCCGCCACGGTGAAAGCGTCGCTCGCCACCACGCCGATGCCGGTCGATCGCATATGGCCGACGAAGGCCGAACGGGTCCACGGTTCCGGCAGCTCGATCCAGAGATTGAAGGCGAGCGGGTCGGCGCGGAAAGAGCCCGCCGGCAATATGTCGGTGGCCATCTGCTGGCGCGCCATGGTCTCCGAGCGGATGAAGCGCAGCAGCGTGTCGGCGGTGCCGTCCTCGATCCAGCGCGTCGCCAGCGCCGTGGTCAGCGGCGAGGCCATCACGTTCGCCGTGCGCAGTGCCGCGGCGAAGGGGTAGCCCGAGCGCGCGTCGGGCACCACGACATAGGCCGCGCGCAGCCCGGCGCCGATGCATTTGGCCAGCCCCGCCACGTGCCAGGTGAGGTCCGGCGCGATGGCGGCGAGCGGCGGCGGGCCATGCGCGGGGATGAAGCCATAGGCGTCGTCCTCGACGATCGGCACGCCGAAGCGCCGGGCGACCTGCGCGATGGCGGTGCGCCGCGCTTCGGGGATGGTCAGCGTGGTCGGGTTCTGCAGCGTCGGGTTGAGGTAGAGCGCCTTCGGCGCATGCTCGGCGCAGGCCCTGGCGAAGGCGTCGGGATCGATGCCGTCGCGATCCATCGGCAGGCCGCAGAGCCTCACCCCGAGCTGCGCCGCCACCGCCCGCGCGCCGGGATAGGTGACGGCCTCGCACAGCACGGTGTCGCCCGCCTTCGCCAGCAGGCCGAGAATGCCGAGCAGCGCCGGATGCGCGCCCGGCGTAACGAAGACGCGCTCCTGGGCCGGCACCAGCGCCCGCCGGCCCAGCCAGGCGGAGGCGGCGTCCTTGTCCGCCGGCGTGCCGCCGAAGCCCTGGTAGCGCAAGAGGGCCACGAGATCGCGCGCCACCTCGGCAAGGCCGTCCTGCATGCGCTCGATCAGAACTGGGTCGTCCGGCTCGGGCGGCAGGTTCATCGAGAGATCCACCGTGCCCGGACGCGCCGCGCTGGCGGTGCGGGTCTTCGGCCGCGGCGAGCCGGTAACGAAGGTGCCCTGCCCGACGCGCGATTCCACCAGGCCGCGCTTCTGCGCCTCGACATAGCCGCGCGCCACGGTGGTGAAGTCGATATCGAGCCTTGTGGCGAGCTTCCTCTGCGGCGGCAGCCGGTCGCCGATGGCGAGCTTGCCCGCGCGTATGTCCTCGGCGATCAGGTCGGCGATGGCGAGGTAGCGCGGCTTGTCGGAGCGGGAGAGGTCGGGAATCCAGTCGGCCATCGGTTCGTCACTTTGCTTGTCGTCATCCCGGACGGCCGCAAGGCCGATCCGGGATCGTCTGCCAGACCTGATAGCGATCCCGGCTCTCGCGGAGCCTGTCCTCGGGCTTGCCGGAGGCAAGACCCGTCGGCTCGGCCGGGATGACGGTACCCTGTGTAGCACAGCATAATTGACTGGAAAATGTTGCAGAGGTTGTCGGGCACCTCTGGTCCACAATTTGCTGCGTAAGGGTAGTTACCTACGACGTGCCGGCCCATGCGCATGAAGCGGGCATCTTCCCGCCGTTTCGTTAGGCTTCCGCATCATTTTTCAACAACTCCAGACTCGGCCGCTCTCTCTAATTGAATGTATTATTGTATGTAATTTGACTGTTCTGATGATTCTTTCATCAATCCGTCAATTGGCACATTGATTGCAAATCCCTCTGGCGTGAGGCCGGCGCCGCCGGTCCCGTCCAGTCAAGGAGAGCGACATGGCCACCATCACCGTGCCGGCCCACCAGAAGGGTGACGTCCTCGTCGATTACGAGGACAAGAAGTTCGAGGACGTAAAGGCCGCCCCCGGCGAGAAGGCGCTCGTCACCTTCCACACCGTGGCCTTCGAAGGCTCGATCGGCCTCGTGAACCTGCTTCAGGCCTCGCGCCTGATCCAGAAGGGCTTCGAGACCTCCGTCCTGCTCTATGGCCCCGGCGTCACGCTCGGCGTGCAGCGCGGCTTTCCCAAGCTCGGCGACGAGGCCTTCCCCGGCCATCTCAACTTCAACGGCCGCATCGAGAAGATCATCAATGACGGCGGCAAGGTCTATGCCTGCCGCTTCGCCCTGCAGGCGCTCTACGGCCATGGCGAGGGCGCGCTGATCCCCGGCGTCATCCCGATCTCGCCGCTCGACGTGCTCGACATCGTGCTCGTCCACCGCCGCGACAACGCCTTCATGCTCCACACGTGGACGCTGTGACCCGGACGCTGTAGGCGCCGAACCGCTCAGGGAGGCCGCGATGGCCGAGAAGCGTATCGTGAGGGTGGGCGCGGTGCAGATCGCGCCCGACCTCGACAGCCTGGAGGGCACGCTCACCCGCGTGCTCGCCGCGCTGGACGAGGCGGCGGGGAAGGGCGCGCGATTCGTGGTCTTCCCCGAGACCTTCGTGCCCTGGTACCCCTATTTCTCCTTCGTGCTCCCGCCGGTCCTGACCGGGGCGGAGCATCTGCGGCTCTACGACAATGCGGTCGTCGTACCCGGCCCGGTGACGGACGCGGTGTCGGCTGCCGCTCGCCGCCTCGGCGTGGTGGTCGTGCTCGGGGTGAACGAGCGCGACCACGGCTCGCTCTACAACACCCAGCTCGTCTTCGACGCCGACGGCAGCCTCATGCTCAAGCGGCGCAAGATCACCCCGACCTTCCATGAGCGGATGATCTGGGGGCAGGGCGACGGCGCCGGCCTCAAGGCGGTCGACACCGCCGTCGGCCGGGTCGGCGCGCTGGCCTGCTGGGAGCACTACAATCCCCTCGCCCGCTACGCCCTGATGGCGCAGCATGAGGAGATCCACGTCGCCCAGTTCCCCGGCTCGCTGGTGGGGCCGATCTTCGCCGAGCAGATCGAGGTGACGATCCGCCACCACGCGCTGGAATCCGGCTGCTTCGTGGTCAATTCCACCGGTTGGCTCACCGACGAACAGATCGCCCGCATCTCCCCCGACGAGAAACTGCGCAAGGCGCTCACCGGCGGCTGCATGACGGCGATCATCTCGCCCGAGGGCAGCCATGTCGTGCCCCCGCTCACCTCCGGCGAGGGCATCCTCATCGCCGATCTCGACATGGGCCTCATCACCAAGCGCAAGCGGATGATGGATTCGGTCGGCCACTACGCCCGGCCCGAACTGCTCAGCCTCAACCTCGACAACCGGCCGGCTGCACCGATGCAGCAGGCCGCTCCCTTCCCAGCGAACCATGGGAGTGCGTCCGATGAAGCCGATGGACCTGGCGAGCGAATTGCAGCCGCTGCCGACGGAGCATCTGATCAACGAGTTGCAGTCCTACGGGGTGCGGCTCGTCGATCCGAAGGCCGGGGCTGACAGTCGCCGCGGCGGCGCCGGCCCTTCGGACCACAAGGCGCTGACGCTGGACGGCGTGACGGTGATGGTGCCGGTGCACACCGCGCCGGCCTTCGAGAGCCCGTATCTGGTCGAGAAGCCCGACGCCTATGGGCGAAGCCGCATCAGCCGCGACGGGCTGGTGATCGGCGAGGTGTCGTTCCCCTTGCAGCCCAAGTTCTACGGGCTCTCCACGGCCGACGGCATCCCCTATTCCAAGATCGCCGTGCTGCACGGGCGCGACGTGCTGGCGACCACGGTCCTTCAGACCTGCATCCGCTACCAGAGCCGCACCAAGACCTGCCAGTTCTGCGCCATCGGCCAGTCGCTGGCGGCGGGCCGCACCATCGAGCGCAAGACTCCGGCCCAGCTCGCCGAAGTCGCCAAGGCCGCGGTCGAGCTCGATGGCGTCAAGCACATGGTGATGACCACCGGCACCCCGCCCGGCAAGGACCGGGGCGCCGCCATCCTCACCGAAAGCGCGCAAGCGGTGAAGGCGGCGGTGGACCTTCCCATTCAGGTGCAGTGCGAGCCGCCGGACGATGACGACTGGTTCGCCCGCATGCGCGCGGCCGGGGCGGATGCGCTCGGCATGCATCTGGAAGCCTGCACCGAGGAGGTGCGCGCGCGCATCATGCCCGGCAAGGCGCAGGTGTCGGTGGAGCGCTATTTCCAGGCCTTCGAGGCCGCCGTGCCGGTGTTCGGGCCTGGACAGGTCTCGACCTATATCCTCGCCGGGCTCGGCGACAGCCGAGAGGACATCCTCTCCGTCTGCGACCGGCTGACCCGCATCGGCGTCTATCCCTTCGTGGTGCCCTTCGTGCCGATCTCCGGCACGCCGCTGGAAAGCCACCCCACCCCCTCGCCCGCCTTCATGAACTCCATCCTCGGCCCGCTGTCGGGGATGATGATCGCGCGCGGGCTCAAATCCATCGAGGTGAAGGCCGGCTGCGCCAAATGCGGCGCCTGCTCGGCGCTCTCTACCTATGAGCGGAGGGCCTGTTCATGATCTTCGAGCCCTTCCGCCCCTTCATCGCCAGCGATTTCCAGGTGAAGTTCGCCACCGCCACCTGGGAACGCCGCTGCGCCGCCCTCCTGCGCCGGCAGGTGTTCTGCGAGGAGCAGGGCCTGTTCGACGGCGACGACCGCGACGCCATCGACGAGGCCGCCATCCCCATCGTCGCCGTCTCCATGCTCGGCGTGGCGGCGGACGATGTGGTCGGCACGGTTCGCATCCATGAAGCCGAGCCCGGCGTCTGGTGGGGCTCGCGCCTCGCCGTGGCGGAGGATTATCGAAAAGTCGGCGCGCTCGGCGCGGCGCTGATCAAGCTCGCCGTCTCCTCCGCCCATGCGCGCGGCTGCCACCGCTTCCTCGCCCATGTGCAGGCGCAGAACGGCCTGCTGTTCCGACGGCTGCACTGGAACATCGTCGAGGAGAAGGAGCTGCATGGCCGCCCGCATTACCTGATGCAGGCGGATCTCGCTCATTACCCGCCGATCATCGACGCCGAGACCGGCTTCCGCACCTTCCCACGGAAGGCGGCCTGATATGGGTCCGCTCTCCGCCACCGCTTTCGAGGCCATCGCCGCCAGGCTGCGCGATTCCAAAGGCATGGCGGCCAAGGCCGATATCGGCCTCGCCGTGGCGCGCCTCGGCCTGAGCGGGGCGGATTCGGTTCCGGTGGGCGACGACTGCGCGGCGATCCCGGACGGCGACGGCTTCCTGCTCTTCGCCATCGAAGGCTTCATGAACGAGTTCGTCGCCGGCGACCCGTGGTTCGCCGGCTGGTGCGGGGTGATGGTCAACCTCTCCGACATCGCCGCCATGGGCGGCCGGCCGGTCGCCGTGGTCGACGCGGTGTGGGCGAAGGGCGAGGAAGGCGCCGCCCCGGTGCTGGAGGGACTGCGCGCGGCGTCGGAACGCTTCGGCGTGCCGCTGGTCGGCGGGCACACCAACCTGAAGACCGACCGCGGCCAGCTTTCCGTCGCCGTGCTCGGCCGGGCGAAAAAGCTGCTGACGAGCTTCGACGCCCGCCCTGGCGAGACGCTGATCGCCGCCATCGATCTGCGCGGGCGCTACCGCGAGCCCTTCTCCAACTGGGAGGCGGCGACCGACGCGCCCGCCAGCCGTTTGCGCGGCGACCTCGAAGTGCTGCCGCTCATCGCCGAGGCCGGCCTCTCCCGCGCCGCCAAGGACATCAGCCAGGGCGGGATTGTCGGCACGAGCGCCATGCTGGCGGAATGCTCCGGCGTCGGCATCGAGATCGACCTTTCGCGCGTGCCGGCGCCGGAAGGCGTCGACCTCGCGCGCTGGCTGATGAGCTTCCCGAGCTACGGCTACCTGCTCTCGGCGACGCCCGATGATGTGCCGGCACTCCTCTCACTGTTCGAGGCACGCGGCATCGCAAACGCGGCCATCGGCAGCGTGACGGCCGACCGCCGCGTCACCGTCGCGAACGGCGCCGCGCGGGAAACCATCTGGGACTTTTCGCAGCGCGCTCTGCTCGGCTGCGGGCCCGCCGCCGCCAAGGCGGAGGACGCCGCATGAGCCGCCCGCTGCGCATCGCCATCCTCGCCCATTCCACCAACCCGCGCGGCGGCGTGGTGCATGCGCTGGAGCTCGGCGACGCGCTCACCCGCCTCGGCCACGAGGCCGTGGTGCATGCGCCCGACCCGAAGGGCGCCGGCTTCTTCCGCCCGAGCCTATGCGCCACCTTAAGCGTGCCGGCCTCGCCGGTGGGCGCGGACGTCACCGAGATGGTGCGCATCCGCGCCGGCGACTATATCCGCCATTTCGAGCAGCCGGCGAACCGCGATTTCGACGTCTTCCATGCGCAGGACGGCATTTCCGGCAATGCGCTGGCGACGCTGAAGCAGCGCGGGCTGATCCCCCGCTTCACCCGCACCGTCCACCATGTCGACGCCTTCCGCGATCCCGAGCTGCTCATCCTCCAGCGCCGGGCCATCGTCGAGGCCGACCGGCATTTCGTCGTCAGCCGGCTCTGGCAGGACCTGCTCGCCGAGATGTTCGCGCTGGAAGCGACCATCGTCGGCAACGGCGTCGACACCGCCCGCTTCTCGCCGGCCCCCGATGGGCGCGAAGAGGCGCTCAAAGCCCGCCTCGGCCTCGGCGACGGCCCGGTCGTGCTCAGCGTCGGCGGGGTGGAGGAGCGCAAGAACACCACGCGCATCCTCGAAGCCTTCATCCAGCTGCGCGCGCTGCATCCCAAGGCGCAGCTGGTCATCGCCGGCGGCGCCTCGGTGCTCGACCATCACCTCTACAGACAAGCCTTCGCCGCCACGCTCGCCGCCTCTGGCCTGCCGGCCGACGCGGTGATCCGCACCGGCGCCGTGCCGCAGGACGACATGCCCACGCTCTACCGCCTCGCCGACGTGCTCGCCTTCGCCTCGGTGAAAGAGGGCTTCGGCCTCGTCGCGCTTGAGGCGATGGCCTCGGGCACGCCGGTCGTGGTCTCGCGCATCGCCCCCTTCACCGAGCATATCGGCGAGGACGAGGCGGTGTGGTGCGACCCGCTCAACCCGGCCACCATCGCCAATGCGCTCGCCGTCGCGCTCACGCCCGAGCTGCGCGAGCGGCTGGCCGAGATCGGTCCCCGCACGGCCGCCCGCCACGATTGGGCCGCCACCGCGCGCCGTCATTTAGCCGTCTACCAATCCCTCGCGGAGCCCGCCCATGCTTGAGAATCGTCAGAACACCCTCATCCTGAGGTGCTCGGGCGGAGCCCGAGCCTCGAAGGATGCTCGTCCCGCGCCCTGCTTCAGCATCCTTCGAGGCTCGCTGCGCTCGCACCTCAGGATGAGGAGATCTGGGAAGCGACGGGACATGGGCGCGCCCCATGCCTGAGATGCGCTTCACCATTCGCTGGCCGGACGGGCGGTCCGAGAGCTGCTACTCGCCCTCGCTGGTCATCAAGGATTACCTGACGCCCGGCGAGAGCTACGACCTCGCCGACTTCGTCGCGAAGAGCCGCGAGGCGCTGAACATCGCCAGCGCGCGGGTCGAGGAACGCTACGGCTTTCCCTGCTCGCGCGCCATGGGCCAGCTCGCCCGCATCGAGGCAGCGGCACGCACCTACTCCACCGAACCCAATCCCCGCGTCGCCGTCGAAGCCTTCGACGAGTGAGGAGCAACCCCGCATGAACGAGAATCGCATCCAGCATTACCCGGTGGTGATCGTCGGCGGCGGTCAGGCCGGCCTCTCCACCAGCTACCATCTGCGCCAGCAGGGCATCGACCATCTCGTCTTCGAGAAGCACAAGGCGATGCATGCCTGGCAGACCCAGCGCTGGGACAATTTCTGCCTGGTGACGCCGAACTGGCAATGCGCCCTGCCGGGCCATCCCTATCAGGGCGACGATCCCGACGGCTTCATGGTCAAGCACGAGATCCTCGACTACCTCAAAGGCTTCCGCGCCAAGGTCGATCCGCCGATCCGCGAGGGCGTCAGCGTGCGCCGCGTCACCCCGCGTAGCGAGGGCGGCTTCCTCGTCTCCACCACCTCCGGCGAGGTGAGCGCCGACAATGTGGTGGTGGCGTCGGGTGGCTATCACGAGCCGATCGTGCCGCGCATGGCCGAGCGCCTGCCCGGCCATATCGCCCAGATCCATTCGGCCGAATACCGCAACGCCGACCAGTTGCCGGACGGCCCGGTGCTGGTCGTCGGCTCCGGCCAGTCCGGCGCGCAGATCGCCGAGGATCTGCACCTCGCCGGGCGCAAGGTGGTGCTGGCGGTCGGCCACGCCCCGCGCTGCGCCCGCTTCTATCGCGGCCGCGACGTCGTCACCTGGCTCGCCGACATGGGCTATTACGAGATGAGCGTCGACCAGCACCCGCTGCGCGAGGGCGTGCGCGACAACACCAACCACTACGTCACCGGCCGCGACGGCGGGCGCGACATCGACCTGCGGAAGTTCGCCAGCGAGGGCATGGAGCTCTATGGCGTGCTGCGCGACTATGACGGCGCCAGCCTCGTCTTCGACACCAACCTCGCCAGCGCGCTCGACGACGCCGACAAGACCTATAACAGCATCAACGCCGCCATCGACAAATACATCGCCGAGAACGGGATCGAGGCGCCGCCGCCCTCGGTCTATGAGCCGGTATGGACGCCCGCGGCCGAGCGTCCGACGCTGGACCTCGCCGCCTCGGGCATCGCCTCCATCGTCTGGTGCATCGGCTTCAAGCCGGATTTCCGCTGGCTCGACGCGCCCGTCTTCAACGGCGCCGGTCATCCCCAGCACCGGCGCGGCGTGACGGCGCAAGAAGGCGTTTACTTCATCGGCCTACCCTGGCTGCACACCTGGGGCTCCGGCCGCTTCGGCGCCGTCGGGCGCGATGCCGAGCACATCGTCGCCGACATCGCCGCCCGTTCCTTGAAGGAAAGCGCCGCATGAACGTCGCCGTATCCCCCGAGGCGCTGCTGAGCGAAGCGTCCGCGCCCGCGCTGCACGAGATCGTGCTGCTCGGCATGCCGCAGCTCTCATTGAGCGGCCTGTCGGAGAGCTGGCTGCTGAAGGATCTCGGCCACCGCCACTGGATGCTGCTGGCGCGCCTCGCCGGCCGCGCCGTGCCGGACTTCCGCGATGCCGACGGTGCGCCGGTCTATGCCGCCTTCTGCGCGCTGTCGGTGAAGGACGCCGATTTCGCCGCGCTCGGCGAGAACGACCGGCTCACCATCGTCTCCGATATCTCCCGCGTCTCGCGCACGCAGTCGGCGAGCCGCCACCGGCTCAGCGTGGCGGGGAAGCCGGTCGGCGAGGTCGAGCTGGTCTCCGCCTTCGTGCGGCGCGCCAGCGGCGGCGGCAACCATACGGTGGCGCGCGTCGCGCTCGACGCCTTCCCCCCGCCGACCGCGCCGCGAACGGACGGCCTCGCCTCGCTTGCCGCCGAACTGCGCGCCGGGCGGCGCGAGCGCCATTTCGGCTTCGATCTTCACGCCGCCGAGGCCGAAACCTCCGCCGCCTTCGAGATCGACCCCTGTCCGGCGCAGGACTTCAACGGCGCCGGCTTCCTCTATTTCTCCAGCTTCGTCGCCTTCGTCGACCGTGCCGAATGGCATTTCGACGGCCGCCGCGCCGAGCGCGCGACGACGCTGGCGCGCGACGTGTTCTTCCATGGCAATGTCGACCCCGGCGAGCGGCTTCGCGTGCGCTGGCTGGCGGCGCGGCGCGGCGAGGGGCGGCTGGTGCATCGCTGCCTGCTGGAGCGCGCCGGCGACGGCGCGCGCCTTGCGGAAGCCTTCACGCTGCGCGCGGTGTGAGGGCGACGGCCGCCGGCGGAGGGCTGTCATGGCCCTGTGAGACGAGCATGAGATGAGCGTGAGATTCCTGTCGAAAGCCCGTTGCATTCGCCGCGCTCATGGGGCATAGAGACGGCCCGTCCGGGGCCGCGGCATCAGCCCGCCGGCATACGGACACGGAGCGAGCGGGTGTAGCTCAGGGGTAGAGCACAACCTTGCCAAGGTTGGGGTCGTGGGTTCGAATCCCATCGCCCGCTCCAGTTTTTCTCGACAGCATCAGAATATTGCTGGGTGTCCGCGGACACGTTGTGCTTCCGGGCCGGCTCGTCGGGCCGCCGGAGAGTCTGGCGCGCGCCGGCGCTGCGCCCCTATCAATATCGGACGTCCCGCCGTGACGCTTGATCCGGCCGCTGCAGTCGCGCGGGCGGGATCGGGTCGCGCCAGACGCGGGAATTCGCGGCTTCAGGAAGAGCGCACCTTCGTGGAACGCCCCGGCCAGCTAGCGGCGGCGCTCCAGCGTGGCGAAGAACAGGATGGTGAGGCCCAGCACGATCAGCAGCAGCACGAAGGCGGCGGCGGCGCCCTCGTTGAGCGAGAGGCCGAGGAAGGCGCGGCGATAGGCGAAGAAGCTCAACACCTCGGTCGCGTTGCCCGGCCCGCCCTTGGTGAGGATGTAGGGCAGGTCGTAGGTGCGGAACTCGTTGATGAGCTGGATGATGACGGCAATTGCCGCCACCGGCCGCAGCATCGGCAGGGTGATGTACCAGAATTGCTGGAGCGGTGTGGCGCCGTCCACCTCCGCGGCCTCGTAGGGGTCGCGCGGCAGCGAGGCGAGGCCGGCGGCGAGGATCAGCACGACGAAGGAGGTCTGCTGCCAGATGTCGATGGCCGCCATCGTCCACAAGGCGAGGTCCGCATTGCCCAGCCAGTCGATGCGCGGCAGGCCGAGGCTCTCCATCACCTGGTTGGCGATGCCGAGATTGGGCTGCAGCAGCATGCGCCAGATCAGCGCCACGCTGACCGGCGACATCGCCATCGGAATGGTCAGCACCGCGAAATAAACCGGCTTCATCGTCACCGTGCGGTTCAGCATCAGCGCGATGCCGAGCCCGACGACGAACTCGCCGAGGACGGTGACGAGCGAATATTTGATGGTCAGCCACAGCGCGCTCCAGAACAGCGGATCGGCCATGACGGTGGCGAAGTTCTTCAGCCCGACGAAGGGCTGGAGCATCGGCTTGAGCAGCGTCAGCGAGGAAAGCGAGATGAGCCCCGCATAGACCAGCGGGAAGCCCATGACGACGGCGAGCGTCAGCAGCCCCGGCGCGGCGAAGGCCCAGCCGGTCCGCCAATCCCGATCCGCAAATGCCGGAACGCGCATGCTCGTCTATCCGTCTCGTCAGGGTCAGAAAAACCGGCGCGCCAAGTCGAGGGGGTAGCTGGCGCGCCGGGCGGCGGGCACTTCGGGGGAAGCGCCCGCCAAGGCGGTCACTTGGTGAGGAGCGCGGTCACTTGGCGAGGAGCTGGGTCAGGCCGTCGGCCGCCGCCTTCAGCGCGTCCTCGGGCTTGGCCTGGCCGCCGGCCGCCAGCGAGAGCTGGGCGCCCAGCACGTCCTCGTACTGCGCCGAATAGGCGAAGATCGGGAAGGACTTGCCGGAGGCGACGATGTCGAGGCCGGTCTTGTAGAAGGGGTACTTCTTCAGCACCGCCGCATCCTCGAACACGTCCGAGCGCACCGGCGCATGGCCTTCCATCGCGCGGGCGATCGAGACCTTCTTGCCCTGCACCCACTCGATGAACTTCCAGGCCGCGGCCTTGGATTCGTCGGAGGTGTTCTTCGGAATGCCCCAGCCCCAGCCGCCGCTTTCGCCATGGCCGCCGGGCATGACCGACAGCGCCAGCTTGCCGGCGACTTCCGGGCACTTCTCCTTGCTGTCGAGCTGCGGCAGCATCCACCAGTAGGTGACCATGCTGAACGCCTTGCCGGCGCACATCAGGCGCATCGTGTCGTCGAGCGTGGCGGAGAGCGCGCCCTGCTGGGCGCCGTTCTGCACGTTGTCGGCGTAGAGCTTGAGCGCGGTCAGCCCCTCCGGGCTGTTCAGCACCACCTTGCGGCCGGCGTCGAGATAGGCGCCGCCGGAGGAGAACAGGTAGTTGGAGAACTCCATGGCGTTCGGATCGCCGCGCTGCGCCTGCATGGCGGCGCCGACGACGCTGCCGCCGGCCTTGAAGAACTTGGAGAGCGCCACATACTCGGCGAGCGTCTTCGGCAGGGCCAGCTCCTTGCCGGTCTTGGCCTTGTAGTCGGCCTTGACCTTGGCGTCATCGAGCAGGTCCGTCCGGTAGATCAGGCCCATCGAGTAGTTGTACATGGGCAGGATCGGCGTCGCGTCCTTGGTCTGGCCGAGCAGCTCCAGCATGGACGGGATGAAGGGCTTCAGGTCGAAGCCGGACTTGGCGATGTAGGGGTTCAGGTTCTCCAGCCAGCCGGCGGTGGGGAACTCGCCGGCCCACAGGAAGTCGACCTCCAACACGTTGTAGTAGCTCTCCGGCGAGACGAGCTGGGCCACCAGCTTGTCGTGCATGTCGCCATAGCCGATCTTCTCGAACTCGACCTTGATGCCGGTCTCCTTCTCGAATTCCGGCAGCAGCTTCTCGATGATCTGCGTCTCCGGCACGTCCTCCATCAGGGCGCGCAGCGTGACGTTCTGGGCATGGGCCGAGCCGGCCGTCGCCAGCAGGGTGGCGCCGAGCAGGGCGGCCTTGAGGCTACACTTCAACTGCATCTTATTCTCCTGTTCCTCTGGTACGGGCACTGTTTCGCCCGCTTGTTGGCGCGCGCCCGGCCGGGCGCGGCGAAATCGACGTCACTTCACGCTGCCGAAAGTCAGTCCCTGGACGATGAAGCGCTGGATGAAGCGGGAGGCGATCACCAGCGGCAGCACGGCGAGCACCACCCCGGCGGAGACCTTGGCGATCTGCACGCCGTTCGAGGTCTGGAGCGAGGCGAGCGCCACCGGCACGGTGGCGGTCTGCGGACCGCTCAGCACCAGCGCGAACAGGAACTCGTTCCAGGTCAGGATGAAGCCGAGCACGCCGGCGGCCGCGATGCCCGGCAGCGAGACCGGCAGCACGATCCGCCAGAAGGCGCCCCAGGCGGTCGCCCCGTCCGTCTGTGCCGCCCATTCGAGATCGACCGGAATGCCCTCGAAGAAGCCCATCAGGATCCAGATGAGGAAGGGCAGGTTCACCGCCGCGTAGACGATGATCAGGCCGGTCAGCGAATTGGTGAGCCCGACGGTGCGCAGCAGCGCGAAGGCGGGCAGCACGATCGCCACCGGGGGCAGCATCTGCGTCGCCAGCACGGCGAAGCGCCCGGTCCGCCCGCCGGTCTTGAAGCGGGCGAAGGCATAGCCGGTCATCGCCGCGAAGGGCAGCGCGACCACGACCGAGCCGAGGGCGACGATCAGGCTGTTGAGATAGGACTGGCCGTAGCGGGTCGAGGTGAACAGCGCGACGTAATTGTCGAGCGTCGCCGCCGGCATCAGCTCCGGCGAATAGGACAGCGGCTCCGGCAGGAAGCTGGTGCGGACCACCCAGAGGATGGGCAGGAGGATGACGGCGCAGGTCAGAAGCAACCCGAAATGAAGTGCGACGCGCCGCATGGCCTCCCCTCCGCTTCGATCAGGACCTGACGATGCGGAGGGCGGGACGCGGAAAGGCCCGCGTCGTCTCCGGGTCGAACAGATGCATGGGCTGCGCGTCGAGGTAGAGCGGGACGCTCGCCCCCACCGGCGCCGTGAAATGACGCGAGAGCCGGGCGGCGATCTCCACCGGCTTTCCGCTCTCGCCGCCGATCTGGCCGACGAGGATGTTCTCGACGCCGAGCGCCTCCATCGCCACCACGGTGACGTCGATGCGCGCGAAGCCGGGCTGCGGCGCCTCGTGCAGGTCCTCGGGACGCAGCCCGAAGATCACCTCGCGCCCGGCCACCCGCGCATAGGCGGTCCGGTGGATGTCCGGCACCGGCACGTCGAGGCCGTCGCCGACAACGGCGAGCCCGTCGTCCCGGCCTTCCAGCCGGGCGGGGATCAGGTTCATCGGCGGCGTGGCGAGGAAGCGGGCGACGAAGGTGTCCACCGGGTTGGCGTAGACTTCCAGCGGCTTGCCGACCTGGATCATGCTGCCCTCGCGCATGATGCAGATGCGGTCGCCCATGGTCATCGCCTCCACCTGGTCATGGGTGACGTGGACGATGGTGCGGCCGAGCCGGCGGTGCAGCTTCACGAGCTCGAGCCGCATCTCCGCGCGCAGCTGCGCGTCGAGGTTGGACAGCGGCTCGTCGAGGAGGAAGGCGACGGGATCGCGCACGATGGCGCGGCCGAGCGCGACGCGCTGGCGCTGGCCGCCCGAGAGCGCCGCCGGCTTGCGGTCGAGATAGGGGGTGAGGCCGAGCAGGCCCGCCGCCTCGCGGATCTTCTCGTCGATGACGGCCTTGCCCACGCCGCGCATCTTGAGGCCGAAGCCCATATTGTCGCGCACGCTCATATGCGGGTAGAGCGCGTAGGACTGGAACACGACGGCGATGTTGCGGTCGCGCGGGGGCACGTTGTTCACGCTCAGCCCGCCGATGCGCAGATCGCCCGAGGAAATGCCTTCCAGCCCGGCGATCATGCGCAGCGTGGTCGATTTCCCGCAGCCCGAGGGGCCGAGGAAGATCACGAACTCGCCTTCTCCGATGGAAAGGTCGACGTCACGCACGCCATAGGCGCCGTTGGCGTAGAGCTTGGAGACATGATCGAGCTCGATCGACGACATCAGCAATCCTCTGCCCGGAACGGGAACCGCCCCGTGGCGCGGGAAGCACCGGAGGCTCTTCCCGGGCCGGGGCACCGGCAGTTCGCGGATAGTAGTGGAACAAAAACAAACATCGCAAGCACTAATTCGAACGGACCGGTTTCACGACCGATCATATTCGCACAGCGCCTCCGGCCTTCAGGTCGTGTAGACGCCGCCGGTGACGTTGACGCCCTGCCCGGTCATGAAGCGGGCCTGCTCCGAGCACAGGAACACCACCACGTCGGCGACGTCCTCCGGCTGCTCCAGCCGGCCGAGCGGGGTCTGGGCGATGTAGTCGTCGATCACGCGCTGCGGGGTCACGCCGCGCAGCGTCGCCTCCCACTGCACCTCGCGCGACTGCATGCCGGTCGCCACGAAGCCCGGGCAGACGGCATTGACGCGGATGCCCTTGGGGGCGAGCTCGCGGGCCAGCGCCTGCGTCCAGCCGAGGACGGCGAATTTGGAGGCCGAGTAATGCGCCAGCAGCGGCGCCCCGACCTTGGCGGCGAGCGAGGCGGTGTTGACGATGCAGCCCTTGCCGGTCGCCACGAAATGCCGGGCGACGATCTGGTTGGTGAGGAACACGCCGCGGGTGTTGACGTCGAAGTTGAAGTCCCACTCCTGGTCGGTGATCTCGAGCGCCGCCTGCATGGTCGAGACGCCGGCATTGGCGACCAGCAGGTCGCAGCCGCCGAGCAACTCCAGCACGCGGGCGAACGCCGCCTCGACGGAGGCGCGCCGGCGCACATCCACCTCGACCGCCACGGCACCGCCGCCGATCGCCGCCGCCGCGTCCTCGGCCGCGCCGAGATTGATGTCGCCGATCGCGACCCGCACGCCCTGGCGCGCCAGAGCCGTGGCGATGGCACGCCCGATGCCCGTCGCCGCCCCCGTCACGAAGGCCAGCCGGCCGGAAAGTTCGGGGTAGACGGGCGTCGGGGCGGTCGCGGGGATCATCGTCGGCTCCTCATGTTCGTCGCGCACCTTATCCGAACATCATCGCACATCAAGAACAATCTGATGTTTGATCTTGTTCGATTGATGCGCTAGAGAGGAGTGGCCGACGCGCGCCGAATCCGTTCACCTCCGACGGATCCGCAACGAGGCAGGGTGCAATGATGGCCGACGACATGTCTTTCCCGGACAAATCCGTTGCCGAACTCGCGGCCGGCGAGGACCGCCAGCGCATGCTCTCGCATGTGCGCCACGCCCGCATCCTCGACCAGCTCGCGCTTTCCGGCTCGATCAGCGTCACCACCGTCGCCGCCGAGCTCGGCGTGTCGGACATGACCATCCGCCGCGACCTTTTGGAGCTCGAGCGCGAGGGCCGGCTGGTGCGCGTGCATGGCGGCGCCGTGCTGGCCGAGACCCCGGCCAGCGTCGCCATGGACAGCGAGGAGCCGCGCTTCGACGCGCGCCTGCGCCGCGGCAGCGAGGCCAAGACCGCCATCGCCGCCTATGCCGCCGGCCTCGTCGCCGGCTACCGCACCGCCGCCATCGACGTGGGCACCACCACCTATCTGATGGCCGGCCATCTGCGCGATGTCGGGCACCTCAAGATCTTCACCAACAGCCTGCGCGTCTCGGCCCTGCTCGACGGCGGCGCGCCCGAGGTCTACGTGGCCGGCGGGCGCGTGCGCGCGGAGGAGATGTCGGTGTGGGGTCCCACCGCCATCGCCCAGTTCGAGAAGCTGTGGTTCGACGTGGCGGTGCTCGGCACCTCCGGCGTCACCGCCGAGGGATTCTTCGACTATTCCTTCGAGGACACCGACATGAAGCGCGTCTATCTGCGCCGGTCGGGCCTGCGCATCCTGCTGTGCGACAGCGCCAAGTTCCAGCGCATGTCGCTGGTGCAGGTCGGCGCCCTCGCCGACATCAACATCCTCATCACCGATGCCGAGCCGCCCCCGCGCATCGCCGCCGCGCTCGCTGCCGCGCGCGTCGACGTGCGCATCGCGCCGCCGGCCCCCGGAGATTGATGCGCCCTGCGCGCACCCCCGTCCCCCAAGGAGTAGTTGGAATGGTTTTCGAGTGTTTCGGCGCCAAGAAGAAGGTCGTCATCGCCATGGCCCATATCGGGGCTCTTCCGGGCGCCCCGCTCTATGACGCCGATGGCGGCCTCGACAAGCTGATCGAGGGCGTGCTCGCCGATGTCGAAAAGCTGCAGGCCGGCGGCGTCGACGCCATCATGTTCGGCAACGAGAACGACCGTCCCTATGTCTTCAAGGGCTCCCCGGCCTCCATCGCCGCCATGTCCGCCATCGTCCAGGCGGTCAAGCCGAGCCTGAAGGTGCCGTTCGGCGTGAACTATCTGTGGGACCCGGTCGCCACCGTCGCCATCGGCGCGGTGACGGGCGCCAGCTTCGTGCGCGAGATCTTCACCGGCCTGTTCGCCTCCGACATGGGCCTGTGGGAGCCGAACTGCGCCGAGGCGGCACGCCTGCGCCACGACCTGAAGCGCGACGACATGAAGATGCTCTTCAACATCAATGCCGAGTTCGCCCATTCGCTCGACCAGCGCCCGATCGAGCTGCGCGCCAAGAGCGCCGTCTTCTCCTCGCTCGCCGACGCCATCCTCGTCTCCGGCCCGATCACCGGCCAGCCGGCCGACCAGTCGCACCTCAAGAAGGTCGCCGAGACCGTCACGGACGTGCCGATCTTCGCCAATACCGGCGTCAACATCGACAATATCCGCGACATCTTCTCGGTCGCCTCGGGCGTCGTCATCGGCACGCACTTCAAGGTCGGCGGCAACACCTGGAACCCGGTCGAGGCGGCGCGGGTGTCGCGCTTCATGGACGTCGTGAACGCCATCCGCTGATCCCCTCTTCTCCCGCCCGGTTGCTTCATGAGCTGCGTTCTCGGCCTCGACATCGGCACGACCTCCACCATCGGCCTGCTCTTGCGGCTCCCGGGGGAGATCCTCGGCGTCGTCTCACGGCCGGTGACGCTGACCTCGAAGCATGCCGGCTGGGCGGAGGAAGACCCCGCGGATTGGTGGGCGAATGTGCGCGCCATCACCCGCGAGCTGATCGACAAGGCCGGGATCGACCCGGCCGAGATCGCCGCCGTCGGCGTCACCGGCATGCTGCCGGCCGTCGTGCTGCTGGATGCGGAAGGCCGGCTCCTGCGCCCCTCCATCCAGCAGAGCGACGGGCGCTGCGGCGCGGAAGTCGCCGAGCTGCGCGCCGAGCGCGACGAGGCGTCCTTCATCGCCAGGGCCGGCAACGGCATCAACCAGCAGCTCGTCACCGCCAAGCTGCGCTGGATCGCCCGCCACGAGCCGGAGGTGTTCGCCCGCATCGCCACCGTGTTCGGCTCCTATGACTATGTGAACTGGCGCCTCACCGGCGAGCGGGCGGTGGAGCAGAACTGGGCGCTGGAAGCCGGCTTCGTCGACGTGGCGAGCCATGAGATCGACGACGATCTCGTCGCCTGGGCGCGCATTCCGCGCAGCGCCGTCCCGCGCAAGACCGCCTCGCACGAGGTGATGGGGCGCGTCTCGGCGGAAGGCGCGGCGGAAACCGGCCTGGCGCCCGGCACGCCGGTCATCGGCGGGGCCGCGGACATGATCGCCTCGGCGCTCGGCGCCGGCGTCACCCGGCGCGGCGACATCCTGCTCAAGTTCGGCGGCGCCGTCGACATCCTCGTCGCCACCGACCAGGTGAAGCCGGACCCGCGCCTCTATCTCGACTATCACCTCATCCCCGGCCTGTTCATGCCCAATGGCTGCATGTCGACCGGCGGCTCGGGGCTTAACTGGTTCGTGCGCAACTTCGCCGGCGGCGAGGCGGCCGCCGCCGAGCGCGCGGGGCTGAGCCTGCACCAGCATCTCGACCGCCTCGCGGACGCCCATCCCGCCGGCGCGGAAGGGTTGACCGTGCTGCCCTATTTCCTCGGCGAGAAGACCCCGATCCACGACCCCGCGGCGCGGGGCGTCGTGGACGGGCTCACCCTCTCGCACGATATCGGCCATGTGTGGCGGGCGCTGCTGGAAGGCTACGCCTATGCCTGCGCCCACCATGTCGAGGTGCTCCGCGACATGGGGCACGCCGCCACGCGCGTCATGGTCTCGGACGGCGGCTCGAATTCGCGGGTGTGGATGCAGATCGTCGCCGATGTGCTGCAGCAGCCCGTCCATCGCCTGAAGGGGCATCCCGGCTCCTCGCTCGGCGCGGCCTGGACGGCGGCGGTCGGCATCGGCGCGGCGGACTGGGCCGGCATCTCCCGCTTCGTGCAGCAGGACGAGACGCTGGAGCCGAACCCGGCCCATGCGCAGACCTACGCCGCCGGCTATGCGCGCTACCGCGACCTCTACCGCCGCCTCGCGGCGAGGGACGCGGGAAGAGGCGCGGCATGAGCGCCCGCCGGCTGCGCGCGGTCGCGTGGGACATTGACGGCACGCTGATCGACAGCGAGCCGCTGCATCACCGCGCGCTCGTCGCCGCCTGCCGGGCGCTGGGCTCGGACATCTCCGACCTGCCCGACCAGGCGTTTCGCGGCATCCATATGGGCGACGTGTGGATGCAGATCGCGCCGCGCCTGCCGGCGGATGTCGCGCAGGCCGAATGGCTGGCGCGCATCAACGACCACTATGTGGCCCACCGCGACAGCCTGGTCGCGCTTCCCGGCGCCGTGGCCACCATTCGCGTGCTGGCGAGGCTCGGCGTGCCGCAGGCCTGCGTCTCCAATTCCAGTCGCAGCGTGGTGGACGCCAATATCGACGCGCTCGGCATATCCGACGCCATCGCCTTCTCGCTCAGCCTCGACGATGTCGCCCGCGGCAAGCCCGACCCCGAGCCCTATCGCCGGGCCTGCGAGCGGCTGGGCGTCGCCCCGGACGAGATGGTGGCGGTCGAGGACAGCCTTTCCGGCGCGCGCTCGGCCCGCGCCGCCGGGCTCTACGTCGTCGGCTATCGTGCCGGCGGCGGCGGCTTCGAGGATGTCGACCTCGAAATCGACGGGCTCCAGCAGATAGTGCCGCTCTTCGCCTGACCGACGAAAGGCGCCCGGACGAGCGCGCTGTCCTCCGTTCACAGCGTGGCGGCGATCTCCGTGCAGAAGTCGATGAAGGCCCGCACCTTGGCGGGAACGTGCTTCTTGGAGGGGTGGAGCGCGTAGAGCGGGAACCGCTCGCCATGCCAGGCGGGGAACAGGTCCACGAGGCGCCCTTCCTTCAGAAGCTGGCCGACGCCCCAGCCGATCACCTGTGCCACGCCCGTGCCGGCGAGGCATTCCTCGAGCAGCGCCTGCGGGTTGGTGAAGGTGAGCGGCCCCCGAGTCTCGACCGGCAGCTTCTGCCGGCCCTTCACGAACTCCCACGGATAGGGGCGGCCCGAATGGGGGTCGACGAATTGCAGGCAGCGGTGCGTTGAAAGCTCCGAAGGATGCGCCGGCGCTCCGAACCTCGCGAGATAGGCCGGCGCCGCGACGGTCAGGATCGGCGCCTCGATGAGCTTGCGCGACACCAGCGCCGTGTGGCGCGGCTCGCCGAAACGGATGGCGAGGTCGATCCCGTCCGAGACCAAATCGCCCAGTCGCTCGCTCGACACGAACTCGATGGCGAGATCGGGATGGCGGTCACAGAAGATGCCGAGACGGCCGGCGAGCACCAGCGGCAGGAAGAAGGGGTCGACATCCACCCGCAACCGGCCGCGAACCACCCCTCCGCTGCCGGACACCGCCGCCGCGGCCTCCTCCATGGCGGCGAGATGCGGTCGCACCTCCTCGTAGAAGCGCCGGCCCTCGTCGGTCAGCGTGATCGCGCGCGTCGTCCGGTCGAGCAGCCGCACATGCAGCCGGGCTTCCAGGCGCCCGATGGCGCGGCTGACGCCCGACGCGGTGAGCCCGAGGAGCGTCGCCGCCCTGACGAAGCTGCCGCCCTCGACGACGGCGGCGAGAACGCCGACCCCGGCGAGCACCCTTCCGTCGAATGCCATGGAGGCCACCTCCCGACTGTCCGATAGCTGATTTTTCGTCAGCATCCTGATGACATTCATCGTACTAATTCAACGATGCGCCAGCACCTATCTTCCCGTCGAGCCGCTCTGAGAGCGATGAAGCGACAGGAGAAGCAGATGTTCGTCGTCACCGGAATTACCGGGAAAGTGGGCGCCGCGGTCGCGGAGACCCTCCTCGCCAAGGGCCAGCGCGTGCGCGCCGTGGTGCGCGAGGCCGGGAAGGGGCGCGCCTGGCGTGACCGCGGCTGCGAGATCGCCGTGGTGCCGGATGCCACCGATGCGCAGGCGCTGTCGGCGGCAATGCAGGGCGCGGCCGGCGTGTTCCTGATGATGCCGCCCGATTACGACCCGGCGCCCGGCTTCCCGCGGGTCCACGCCCTCGCCGAGGCCGTGCGCACCGCCATCGCCGCGGCAGTGCCCGGCCGGGTGGTCTTCCTCTCGACCGTCGGGGCGCAGGTGCCGGAGTTCAACCTCTTGAACAATTCCGCGATCATGGAGACCATGCTGGGGCAGGCGAAGGTGCCGGTGGCGCTGCTGCGCGCCGCCTGGTTCCTCGACAATGCCGCCTGGGATGTGAGCGCCGCCCGCAATGGCAGGATCGAGAGCTATCTCCAGCCTGTGGAGCGCGCCATCGACATGGTTGGCACCCGGGATATCGGCCGTCTGGCCGCCGAGCTCCTGATGGAGAGCTGGCAGGGGCGCCGCATCGTCGAACTCGCCGGCCCCCGCAAGGTCAGCCCGAAGGACATCGCCGCCGCCTTCTCCAAGGCGCTCGGTCGCCCGGTGGAGGTCCGTGCGATCCCGCGTGAAGCCTGGGAGCCGCGCTTCCGTGCCGAGGGCATGCAGCATCCGGAAGACCGCATGCGCATGCTGGACGGCTTCAACGAGGGCTGGATCGACTTCCAGCGCGAGGGGGCGGAGCAGCGCACGGGTTCGACATCGCTCGACGACGTGATCTCGAAGCTGATCGCGGCGGCCTAGCCAAAATCAGGCGCGGCGGCCTCCTCCGGCGTGGCGCAGAGGCCGCGCCGGACCAGCCACCGCCCCAGCGCCGGCTGCGAGGTGAGCACGGCGAAGGGCACCGCGCCGAGCAGGCCAATGAGCACCGGCACCGCCCAGATCATGGCGCCGGGCGCGAAGGCGTAGAGCATGCCGCCGAGCATCGACCCGAACAGGAATTGCGGCCACAGCCCGGCGAGCGCGGTGCGCCAGGACAGGCGCTCGGCGTCGCGGGCCTGCGCCTCCCAGGTCACGGTCCGCCCAAAAGTGAGGCCGACCATGAAGATGGCGATCCGCAACGCCACCACCGGTCCCAGCAGCATGGAGAACAGGAATTCCATCAGCGCCCCGCCGAGCAGCTTAGCCGTGCCGCCATAGCGCCGGCGCTCCCCGGCGCGCAGCAGCACGTCGGTAAGGCCGGCGATCTTGGGCGCGAGGCTCATTAGGAAGGTGATCACGAACAGCGCCAGCCCGAGCCCGGCGGGAAACGGCGCGTCGGTCGGCTCGACGTCGAACACCTTGAGCGCGGCGAGGATCATGAAGGCGATCCAGGCGCAGGCGCCGACATACATCAGGATCGCCCAGGCGATCTGGAAGCGGCTCATCGGCAACAGGCCGGGCATGAAGAGTAGCCGCCAGTACTGCATGTTGCCCTGGCACCAGCGCAGGTCGCGCCGGGTGAACTCGGTCAGATGCGGCGGGTTCTCCTCGAAGCTCTCGGTCTCCTCCGGCAGCACGCGCACCTCGTAGCCGCCGCGGCGCATCAGCACCGCCTCGATCTGGTCGTGCGAGAGCACATGACCCGAGAGCGGCCCGTCGCCCGGCAGCACCGGCAGCGCGCAATGCGCCTTGAAGGGGGCGATGCGGATCAGCGCATTATGCCCCCAATAGGGGCCGCAATCGCCCGCCCACCAGGACGCGCCCATCGTGTAGGAGCGCATGCCGTGCCGCATGCCGAACTGGAAGATGCGCGCGAAGGGCGAATGGGAGGGCATGCCGACGACGAGGCTCTGCAATATGCCGAGCATGGGATTCGCCTGCATGATCCGCACCATGCGCAATATGGTCGCCGCACCGAGCAGGCTGTCGGCGTCCAGCACCAGCATCAGGTCGTAATCGTCGCCGTTCCGCTCGACGAAGTCGCGGATATTGCCGGCCTTGAAGCCGGCATTGTCGCTGCGGCGGCGATAATGCACGCGCGACCCGGCTTCGGCGCGCCACGCCCGGAAGAGCGCCTCCTCGGCGGCGGCGATGTCGTCGCGGTTGGTGTCGGAGAGGACGAACCAGGCGAAGTGCCCGCCGGCGCCGCTGCGCTCGACATCCTCGCGCATGGAGCGCAGGCGGGCGAAGGCGCGCCCGGGGTCCTCGTTGCGCAGCGCCATGACCACGGCGATGCGGGCGGTGACCGACGCCTCGTCGGACGCTTTTCCCGCATAGGGATAGACCGAGTGCCGCGCATCGCCGGGGCCGTGCAGCAGCCACAGGCCGATCAGCGCGTTCCAGAAGCCGAGGATAGTCCAGGGCGTCGACAGGCAGAAGGCCAACAGCAGCAGCCCGTCCAGGAAGCTGAAGCCGTTATAGGCGAGGAGATGGGCGAACAGCCCGACGAGGCCGGCATAGGTCGCCGCGTTCAGCGCCAGCACCAGCGCGCGCCGGCGGCGCAGTACGGCCAACGGCTGCACGCCGGTCGGCACGCAGGCTTCGCCCGCTTCGGCGGCGGTGAAGAGGCCGTCGACTTTCTCATCGAAACTCATGCCGTCGACACACTCCCCCATCAGGGCTGGCTCTTCACATATCTCGGACGCCGCCACGGCTTTATCTTGTACGCCGCCTCGTCTTCGCCGCTTCACGGTTTTTTGGACCAAAGCGCCGGCGGCGGCTGTTAAGAAGGTCGTGAAAGCGGGCAGGAATGCAGTCAGCGATGCCGAAACCGGGTCACAGCGCCGCGCGACAGCTCTGGTGCGTGGAGCCGGGACGCTATGAGGTGAGGCAGGCCCCGCTCGGCGAGGCGCAGGGCGACGGGCTGACCCTGCGCACGATCGTCTCGGCCGTCAGCCGCGGCACGGAGCGCCTCGTCTTTGAGGGCGCGGTGCCCGTGAGCGAGCATCAGAGGATGCGCGCGCCGTTCCAGAGGGGCGAGTTCCCGTTCCCCGTGCAGTATGGCTACCAGAGCGTCGGCCGCGTCGAGGCGGGGCCTACGGCATGGCTCGGCCGCCTCGTCTTCGCCCTCCACCCGCATCAGGATGTCTATGCCCTGCCCGCCGCATCGGTGACGCCGATACCGGCGGGCATCCCGCCGGAGCGCGCGGTGCTGGCCGCCAATATGGAGACTGCCCTCAACGCGATGTGGGATGCCGCGGCCGGCCCCGGCGACCGCATCACCATCGTCGGCGGCGGCGTGGTCGGCCTGCTGCTCACCGCGCTCGCCGCCGCGCTGCCCGGCGCGGAGGTGACGCTGGTCGATATCAGGCCGGAGCGGGCGGCGCTGGCCGAAGCCCTCGGTGCGGCCTTCGCCCTCCCTGATGCCGTGCGCGATGATGCCGACATCGTCTTCCATGCCAGCGCCAGCGAGGCGGGGCTGAAGACGGCGCTGGCGGCGGGCGGCTTCGAGGCGCGGATCGTCGAAGTGAGCTGGTATGGCGAGCATGCCCCGTCCGTCCCGCTGGGCGAAGCCTTCCACAGCCGCCGCCTGCAGCTGATCGGCTCGCAGGTCGGCGCGGTATCGCCGGCCCGCCGGCCGCGCTGGCCGCACGCCCGCCGCCTCGCCAAGGCGCTCGACCTGCTCCACGATGCGCGCCTCGACCGGCTGGTCACGCATGTCGTCCCGTTCGACGAGGCGCCCTCGCGCCTGCCGTCCCTGCTGGCCGGCGGAGAGGACGCGCTGGCGATCCTGCTCGATTACCGATGAGGAAAAAGCATGTACTGCGTCGAGGTCCGCGACCGGATCATGATCGCCCACTCCCTGCCCGACCCGTTCTTCGGACCGGCACAGGGCCTGCACGGCGCGACCTTCGTGGTCGACGTCGCCTTCTTCCGTGAAAGCCTGACAACTAAGAACGTCGTCGTAGACATCGGCGCCGCGCTTGATGTGCTCAAGCAGACGCTGAAGCCGCTCGCCTACCAGAATCTCGACACGCTGCCGGAATTCGCCGGCAAGCTCACCACCACCGAATTCCTGGCGAAGCACATCTTCGACGCCATGGCCGCCGCCGCCCGGAGCGGAGCGCTCGGTGAGGATGCGGACGGCCTCGCCAAGATCCGGGTGACGCTGCACGAGACCGATCTGGCGCGCGCCAGCTATGAAGGCGGGCTGCGGTGAGGACCATCGCGTGACCGGCTTCGCCTTCGCCATTCCCGGCGACATCGACCTTCCCACCGGCGGCTATGGCTATGACCGGCGCGTCATCACGGAGGGCCGCCGCGCCGGGAGCATCGTGACGCATGTCGCCCTGCCCGGTGGCTTCCCCTTCCCCACGCCGCGGGAGCTGGCCGAAACCGAGGCGCAGCTGAAAGCCGTCCCGGCGGGACAGGCGCTGCTGATCGACGGGCTCGCCTTCAGCGTCCTGCCGCCAGAGCTACTGCGCCGCCTCGACCGCCCGCTCGTCGCCCTCGTCCACCATCCCCTCGCGCTGGAGGAGGGGCTCGACGAGGCGCAGAAGGCGAGCCTCGTCGCCAGCGAGCGCGCCGCCCTCGCGCTCGCCTCGGCGGTCATCGCCACCAGCCCCTCGACCGCCCGCCTGCTGGAACGCGACTATGGCGTCGAGCCCGGCCGCCTCGTCGTCGCCCTGCCCGGCACCGATCCGCGCCCGCGCGCGCGCGGCACCGGCTCGCCGGTGCGCCTGCTCAGCATCGGCACGGTCATCCCGCGCAAGGCCCATGGCGTCCTCGTCGAGGCGCTGGCCGCGCTCGCCTCATTCGACTGGACCTGCCGCATCGTCGGGGCGACCGATCGCGACGCCGGGGAGACGCGGCGGCTGCGCCGGGCCATCGCGGCGCACGGCCTCGGCGACCGCGTCGCGCTGACCGGCGCGCTTCTGGGCGAGGCGCTGGAGCAGGAGTTCGACGCCGCCGACATCTTCGTCACCGCCTCGCTGTTCGAGGGCTACGGCATGGCGCTGACCGAGGCGCTGGCGCACGGGCTCCCCGTGGTGGCGACAAGCGGCGGCGCGATCCCCGACACCGTGCCGCCGGCGGCCTCCGTGCTGGTCGCCCCGAACGACGCTGCCGGCCTCGCGGTGGGCCTCGGTGCGCTGCTGCGCGATCCCGACCGCCGGAAGGCGCTGGCCCAGAACGCCTGGGACCATGCGGCCTCGCTTCCCGACTGGCCCCGCACCGCGGCGACCATCATGGCCGTGCTGCGGGACGTCGCGCGATGAGCGGCTTCGACGCCGGCTGGCTGGCCCTACGCGAGCCCGTCGACCACGCCTCCCGGCACGCCGGGCTGGCGGCACAGGTGCGCGAGCATTTCGCCGGGCGGGAATCTCTCGTCGTGGTCGATCTCGGCTGCGGCACGGGCTCGAACCTGCGGGCGCTGGCGCCCTCGCTGCCGCCCCGCCAGCACTGGCGCCTGATCGACGGCGATGCCGCCCTGCTGGCGGCGGCGCGCCAGCGCCTTGCCGACTGGGCGGACGACGTGCGCCCGACCGCCGGCGGCGTCGAGCTGCACAAGGACGGCCGCCGGATCGAGGTCAACCTCGAATGCGCGGACCTCGCGACCCGCGACCTCGACTTCACAGATCTCGGCGCCGGGCTGGTGACGGCCGCGGCGCTGTTCGATCTCGTCTCAGAGGACTGGCTGGAGCGGCTGGTCGCGTGCTCGGCGCGGCAACGCGTGCCGCTCTATTCCGTGCTGAACTATGACGGCACCGCCCGCTGGCAGCCCGAGAACCCGCTCGATGCCCGCGTGGTCGCCGCCTTCAACCGCCACCAGCGCGGCGACAAGGGCTTCGGGCCGGCGCTCGGGCCGGCCTCGGGCGAGACCTTCGCGCAATTGCTGTCGCAGCACGGCTATCGCGCCGCCTCGGGCGACAGCCCGTGGGAGCTGGCGGAGCGGGACGCCGCGTTGATCGCCCGCCTCGCGGAAGGCTTCGCCCAAGCGGCCGGCGAGATCGAGCCGGAGGCACGCGACGCCTTTGCGCGATGGGGCGCGGGCCGCGCCGCAGCAGTGCGGGTGACGATCGGCCATCGGGACGTCTTCGCGGCGTGACCGCGCGCTAGGTGCTTCAGCCCGGCGGCCACATGCGCCGCATCACCCCGTCATGCTTGACGAAGCGGTGGCGCAGCGCCGCCGCGACATGAAGGAGCACCAGAAGCCCGAGCAGCAGCGCGAGCAGGCCGTGCACGCCGAGGATCCGGTTGGCGAGCGGCTGGTCGGGGGGAAGGATCGCCGGCAGGTTGAACAGCCCGAAGATGTCGAGGGCGGGATAGGCGGAGATGCCGGCCCAGCCGAGCACCGGCACCACCAGCAGCAGCGCATAGAGCGCGTAATGGACGGTGAGCGAGGCGATGCGCTCGAACGGCGTCAGCGTCGCCACCGGCGGCGGCGCGCCGCGTCCGAGGCGGACCAGCACGCGCAGCACCACCAGCCACAGCAGGGTGAAGCCGAGCAGCTTGTGCAGGCTGTAGAGCGAGCCCGTCGCGGCGTCGAAATTCGTCGCCTGGCCGCGGGCGACCATGTAGAGCCCGAGCGGAAGCTGGCAGATCACGAAGGCCGCGACGATCCAGTGCAGCCTCCGTGCGGCCAGGCTGTAGCGGACCGCCTCGGCACCCTGCTCAGGAAACGACATCCGCCCCTCCGTCGGCCGCGCTGCGCAGATCGCAATCATAGAGAATATTACCGTCGTCGAGCAGATAGGTCCGCGCCCGCGGACGCAGTGCGTCGTCGAGTTCGTCGATGGGCCTGAGGTCAAGCCCCGGCCGCCCCGATCCGAGGATGATCGGGGAGAGGCAGACGTGCAGGCGGTCGACCACGCCGGCATCGATGAAGCGCGAGATGGTCGAGGCGCCGCCTTCGACCAGCACGGTCCGGTGGCCGCGCGCCGCCAGGGCGGCGATCAGTCGTGCGGGTTCGAAAATAGCGGGGTCGTGGTCGGTGCCGATGCGCTCCACCTCGTCCGGCCAGCCGTGCGCATTCTCCGAGAACACGATGCGCCGGCAGCCATCCTCGCGCAGCCATCGCGACTGGCGCGACGAGCGGCCACTCGGGTCGATGACGGCGCGCGCCGGGCTGCGGCCGGGCACCCGCCGCGTGGTGAGCTGGGGATCGTCGGCCAGCACGGTGCCGACGCCGACGACCACCACATCGGCGATGGCGCGCAGCCGGTGCAGATGATCCATGCCGCAGCAGCCGTTGATGTCGCGGGATTTTCCGGTCGGCGTCGCGATCCGTCCGTCGAGCGACTGGCCGAGCTGGGCGATCACGAACGGCGAAGGACGATGCCGAATGATCGGCTCATAGAGCGCCGCAAGCGGATCGACCGGAATTTCGCGACGATTCAAGACGGGCTCCCCTGTGCGGCGGTTGGGCGAATGCGGCGCGTCGATCGGACTGGTCCTTCCCGGTAGGACATCCATGAAACATAGGCGTGAACTCGCCCAATGTTGCAATCATGGGGGGCTCAAATGACGAGTAGCGCAAATGGCGGGCCCGGGGCGGCCACCGGCGGCCGGACGCTTGACGCGGCTCAAGGCGGACCATCGCCGCGCATGCCTGGATGAAAAATCGCGTTCCGCAGCGCCTGTGCGACGGTGAACGGGCCCTATGTCATGCAGGGCGAGGATCGGGTGCGGGCGGATACGGGAAACCGAGTTGGACGCGGCACGCCGGCCGTTCAGCCGCCGGCATCAGGCATGGAGAGCATCATGCGCAGCAGGTCCTTCCTCCACGACAGTCCGGAGATCGGCGCTTTCGATGTCGTCAGCGCCTTGCGCAGCGCCCAGCTCGGCGCGATGGACAATCTGCGGCGGCTGCAGGCCGGCGCGCTCGACCGCTTCGGCTTCGGCCCCCGCGAATGCGTTTTCGATGTGATCGCGTCGGGTCCGAACTGGCGCCTGCGGCACTATCCCGGCGAAGCGGCGTCGGCGGCGCTGCTGATGGTCCCGGCCCCGATCAAGCGGCCCTATATCTGGGATCTGACGCCCGGCGTCAGCGTGGTGCGCCTCTGCCTCGAACGCGGCCTCGGCGTCCATCTGATCGAATGGCTGCCGCCGCAGGGCGACGGCAGCGACGGCATCGCGGACTACGTCGACGCCATCGGCGCCGCCGGCAAGGTGGTCGCGGCCGAGCAGCCGGGCGCCGCCCGCTTCGTCCTCGGCCATTCGCTCGGCGGCACGCTTGCCGCCATCGCCTGCGCGCTGCAGCCGGAGATCGCCCGCGGCCTCGTGCTGCTCGGCGCGCCGCTGAGCTTCGAGCCGGGATCGAGCCCGTTCCGCGATCAGGTGGCGGCGCAGAAGCGTCCGACGCCGGAGCAGGGCACGGTGGCGGGCTCGCAGCTGTCGCAATCCTGCGCCATGCTCTCGCCCGGCACCTTCATCTGGAACCGCTGGATGGACGGCGCGCTCAGCCTCGCCGATCCGGCGGCGTTCGACATCCACATGCATATCGAGCGCTGGGCGCTGGACGAGGTGCCGCTGGCCGGACGGCTCATCCACCAGATGGTCGACTGGCTGTACCGGGAGAACCGCTTCCAGAAGGGCACCCTCGCCATTGGCGGCCGCACGCTCGGCCCCGGCGATCTGCGCCTGCCGGTGCTCGCCGCGGTCAGCGAGGCCGACGAGATCGGCCCGCGCGCCTCGGTCGAGCCCTTCTTCGCCCGGATGACCGGCACCGACACGCAGATCCTGGCGCATCCGGCGGAGATCGGCGTCGGCTTGCAGCACCTCGCCATCCTCGCCGGCCGCCGCGCCCATGCCGAGGTCTGGCCGCGCATCGCCACCTGGATCGGATCCCACGCCGCATCGGATGCGGCCACCTCGGATGCGATCACCGGGGCGGCGCGCACCACGGCTCATGCGCGTCCGGCCCGCGCGCCACGGGCCTCGCCCGCATCGCCTCGGCGAACGGGAACGGCCCGCAGTCCCGCGCCCCGATCGTCGCGTTCGCGACCGGCGCCGGAAAGTTGATACCCGCCGCCATGCGCCCGGCCATGTCTTCCCGCGCGTCCGGATGAGGCGAGACGCATGACATCGAGCGCCGGCATCCTGATGTACCGCCTCCGCGACGGGGACATCGAGGTCCTGCTCGTCCATCCCGGCGGCCCCTTCTGGAGCCGCAAGGACGCGGGCGCCTGGTCGATCCCCAAGGGCCTGCCGGAACCGGACGAGGAGCTCGAGGCCGCAGCCCGGCGGGAGTTCGAAGAGGAGCTCGGGCGGCCGGCAAAAGGCACGCTGCATCCGCTCGGCAGCATCCGGCAGGCCGGCGGGAAGGTCGTGACCGCCTTCGCCCTCGAAGGCGATCTCGATCCCGCCCGCATAGAAGGCGGCGGGCTGGTCACGCTGGAATGGCCGCGCGGCAGCGGACGGGTGCTCAGCTATCCGGAGGTCGACCGCGCCGGCTGGTTCGCCCTGCGGCAAGCGCGGGTGAAGCTGCTGGCGAGCCAATGCCCGCTCCTCGATCGGCTGGAGACGCTGCTCTCGCCGTGAGCCGCGTCAGTCCTCCGGCGGCAGGGCGGCGTCGAGCTCCTCCAGCCAGGCGCGGGCGCTCGCATCCGAGGGCGCGCGCCAGTCGCCCCGCGGCGACAGCGAGCCGCCGGAGGTGATCTTCGGGCCGTTCGGCAGGGTCGAGCGCTTGAACTGGTTGGCGAAGAAGCGCGTGAGGAAGACCCGCAGCCAATGGCGGATCTCCTCGCGGGTAAAGGCCCGCCGGTCGCTCTCGGGGATGTTCGCCGGCCAGCTTCCGCGCGCCGCATCGCCCCAGGCCTGCTCGGCGAGGTAAGCGATGCGCGAGGGCCGGTAGCCGTGGCGGGTGAGGTAGAACAGGTTGAAGTCCTGCAACGCATAGGGCCCGACGATCTGCTGCGTCGACTGGATGACCGCACCGGGCTCCGTCGGCACCAGCTCCGGCGAGATCTCGGTGGCGAGCACCGCGTTCAGCACCTCGACCGTCTCCGCCGAGACGTCGCCGGAGGCGGCGACGAAGCGGATCAGGTGCAGGATCAGCGTCTTCGGCACCGAGGCGTTGACGTTGTAGTGGGACATGTGGTCCCCGACGCCATAGGTGCACCAGCCGAGCCCGAGCTCGGAGAGGTCGCCGGTGCCGACCACCAGCCCGCCTTTCTGGTTGGCGAGGCGGAACAGATAGTCCGTGCGCAGCCCCGCCTGCACATTCTCGAAGGTGACGTCGTAGACCGGCTCGCCGCGCCCGAAGGGATGGCCGAGATCGGCCAGCATCTGCCGCGCCGCCGGCCGGATGTCGATCTCCCCGCCGGTGACGCCGAGCGCCGCGATCAGCGCCAGCGCGTTGGCCCGGGTGGCGTCGGAGGTGGCGAAGCCCGGCAGCGTATAGGCGAGCACGTCGGTACGCGGGCGGCCGAGCAGGTCCATGGCGCGCGCGGCGACGATCAGCGCCTGCGTCGAATCCAGGCCGCCGGAGACGCCGATCACGGCGTGCGCGATACCGGTGGCCGCGAGCCGCTGCGCCAGCCCCTGCACCTGGATGTTGTAGGCCTCGTAGCAGTCCTCGGCGAGCCGCGCCGGGTCCGCCGGCACATAGGGGAAGCGCTCGATCACCCGCTCCAACGCCACCGTCGCCTGCGGACGGTCGAGGCCGAACTCGACGAGGCGGAAGCCATCCACCCCCTCGGCCCGCACGCAGTCGCCGAAGGTGCCGGTGCGCATGCGCTCCTGGCGCAGCCGTTCGAGGTCGATATCGGCGGCGGTCAGGGTCGGCTCGGTCGGGAAGCGCTCGCTTTCCGCCAGCGCGTCGCCATTCTCGAAGATGGCGGTCTGGCCGTCCCAAGCGAGGTCGGTGGTCGATTCCCCCGGCCCCGCCGCCGAATAGGCATAGGCGGCGATGCAGCGCGCCGATTGGCTGGCGCAGAGCAGCCGGCGGTGGCGCGCCTTGCCGATGGTGATGTTGCTGGCGGAAAGGTTGAGCAGCAGCTCCGCACCGGCCATCGCCGCCCGCGTCGAGGGCGGCAGCGGCACCCAGATGTCCTCGCAGATCTCGACATGGAAGGTGAAGGCCACGTCGCCCTGCGAGCGGAAGAGGAGGTCGGTGCCGAACGGCACCTCCTGCCCGGCGACCGTCACCGTGCCGCCGCCCTCGCTGAGGCCCGGGGTGAAATGCCGGCGCTCGTAGAATTCGCGGTAGTTCGGCAGGTAGCTCTTGGGGATGGCGCCGAGGATCGCCCCGCGATGGATGACGAAGGCGGTGTTGAAGAGCTGCCCCTCGCGGCGCAGCGGCGCCCCGACCACCAGCACCGGATAGAGCTCGCGCGAGGCCGCCGCGATCTCGGCGAGCGCGGCCTCGATGCGGTCGAGCAGCGCGTCCTGGAACAGCAGGTCGTCGATGGCGTAGGAGGAGAGCCCGAGCTCGGGGAACAGCATCACGCCGACATGGCGCGCATGCCCCTGCGCCGCGAGGTCGAGATGCGCGCGCGCCGCGAAGGCGGGATCGGCGACCCGGCCCTGCGGCACGCAGGAGGCGACGCGCAGGAAGCCGTGGCTGTACATGCAGTCGAAACCGGCCATTCCACCCCCGCGCGCAGACGCGGCACCCTTCGGCCGCCGGCCGATCTTGGCCCGCCGGCGTGCCGATGGCCAGAGCGGCGGCTGGGTTGCTCAGCCGCTGGCGGGCCTCTGGCCGGTCGGGAAGCGGGCGAGGAGGGCGATGACTTCCTCGTCGCTGACCTGGCTGAAATCGCGGTAGAAATAGCCGATCGCGTCGAACGGTTCCGGCGTGTCGAGGCAGACGATTTCGTCGACCTCGGGGCGCAATTCGGCGAGCGCGTCGGCCGGGGCGACGGGGACCGCCAGCACCAGCTTCGAAGGGCCGCGCTGGCGGATCGCCCGCAGGGCGGCCTTCATGGTGGCGCCGGTGGCGATGCCGTCATCGACGACGATCACCACCCGCCCGGCCAGCGGCGCGCGGGCGCGTCCGCGCAGATAGCGGGCCTTGCGGCGCTCGATCTCCGCCATCTCCTCGCGGCACGCCCGCTGGAATTCGGCCTCGCTTACCCCGGAATGGGCGATGATCGCCTCGTTGCGCACGATGAGCGGGTCGGCGCCGTCCACCGCCGCGCCGATGGCGAGCTCGGGCTGCCAGGGCAGGCCGATCTTGCGCACGAGCAGGAGATCGAGCGGCGCGCCGAGCGCCTGCGCGATCTCGGCCGCCACCGGGACGCCGCCGCGCGGCAGCGCCAGCACGACGGGATGGGAGGGCTCATATTTTTCGAGCGCCGCCGCCAGCCGGCGGCCGGCCTCCGTCCGATCCGCGAAGACCATGGGTCTACCCCGCGCTGGCGTTCGCCGCCGAAGCCGCTTCCAATTTATATGCTTAGCATATGCGCCGGTCGGGGCATCGAGCCGTGTCAAAGGCCGGGCCGCCTCCAGGCCGCGTCAGGCTTTCCGATGACGCCGGCGGCGAATTGATTTGCCGGCTTATCTTAGGGGGCGCGGGAACGACCAAACCGCTCCCGCAAAAGTCGATAGCGCTGCCGTTAGTAACGCTGGGGTACGTAGAGCTCGGCCGGCAAGGTGCGGCGCTCGTAATTGGGGTCGAACACGCGCTCCGGCAGCGTGATCTCCTCGTGCGGCACCTCCTCATAGGGGATGACCGACAGCAAATGCGAGATCAGGTTCAGCCGCGCCCGCTTCTTGTCGTTGCCTTCCACGATGTGCCAGGGCGCCTCGGGAATGCTGGTGCGCTCGAACATCTCTTCCTTGGCCTTGGTGTACTGCTCCCAGCGCACGCGGGACTGCAGGTCCATGGGCGAGAGCTTCCACTGCTTGATCGGGTCGAAGATGCGCATGAGGAAGCGCAGCTGCTGCTCCTCGTCGGTGATGGAGAACCAGTACTTCACCAGCACGACGCCGGAGCGCACCAGCATGCGCTCGAATTCCGGCACGTCGCGGAAGAAGTCCTCGACCTGCCCCTCGTTCGCGAAGCCCATCACCCGCTCGACGCCGGCGCGGTTGTACCAGGAGCGGTCGAACAGCACGATCTCGCCGGCGGCCGGCAGATGCGGCACGTAGCACTGGAAGTACCACTGGGTCTTCTCGCGGTCGGAAGGCGCGGGCAGCGCCACCACCCGGCAGGTGCGCGGGTTGACCCGCTGGGCGATGCGCTTGATGGCGCCGCCCTTGCCGGCGCTGTCGCGGCCCTCGAACAGGACGACGAGCTTCAGCCCCTTGTAGCGCACCCAGTCCTGCAGCTTCACCAATTCGCCCTGCAGGCGCAGCAGCTCGTTGAAATAAGTGTGGCGGTCGATGGTGCTCTTGGTGCGCTCGGCGAGCAGCGCGCGCAGCTCGGGCGGCACGCGCGCGTCGTCGACCTCCTGCTCGAGCTCCTCGTCCATGTCGTCTTCGAGCTCGATGTCCAGCCAACCGCGGGTTTCGGTGTCGTCTTGGGGTTTCGTCATCTTCCAGCCTCCTGCGATGCTGCGAGGTAAGGCGAAGCATATTGCGCTTTGGTGACAGCGGCGGATGCCGGCGCCCTCCATAGGGGAACTCCCCGCCCGCCCGGACGGTTAGCCTGCCGAGAAGATCAGCCAGGGAGCGTCGCATGCCGAACCGCCTATCGGCGAACGAGACGGGAATTCCCGGCGCGGCCGCGGCGATGCCCGCCCCCGTCGTGCTGCTGCCGCAGGGCGGCGACCCGGCCGGGCACAGGCTGCGCACCACCGCCGCGCTGGCCGAGCGCATCGCCCGGCTGCGCGGCAGCCTGTTCCTCGGCATCCACGAGGCGCCGATCCCCGGCGCCCGCTATTACGCCGTGCCGACGGCCACGCTGATCGGCGGCGAGGAGGCGGCCCTCTTCGGCATAGAGAGCGAATTCGACCTGTTCGGCGGGCTGGTGCCCTATACGGTGCAGGCCGGCAAGGCGATCACCCATGGGCTGGTCGGCAGGCAAGCGCACGCGCCGGCCGGCTATTCGCCCGGCTTCGCGAGCGCCGTGCGCCACGTCGTGCTGGACGGCTTCTCCGCCTTCGACTTGAGAAGCGCGCACGCGGCCGGCCGCCGGCTCATCGAGGCCGGGCCGGTGCGGCTGAAGCCCGCCTGGGCCGATGGAGGTCTCCAGCAGGACGCGGTCGCAGACGTCGACGCGCTCGACGCCGCGCTCGACCGCCTCGACCAGGAGCGGCTCGATCGCTGCGGGCTGGTGCTGGAGCAGGACCTCACGGAGAACGTCGTCTACAGCATCGGCCGGGTGCGCATCGGCGACACGGTACTGTCCTATTACGGCTTCCAGAGCGCCACCATCGACAATTCCGGCCGCGCCGCCTATGGCGGCTCGACGCTCACCGTCATGCCGGGCGAGCTCGACCGGCTGCTGGCGCTGCCCCTCGACGAGGACACGCACGCGGCGGTGCGCTGCGCCCTCGCCTATGACAATGCGGCGCTCCTACACTTCCCCGGCCTGATCGCCTCGCGGCGCAATTACGACGTCATCTGCGGCCAGGATGCCGCCGGCATGCGCAAGACCGGCGTGCTCGAGCAGTCCTGGCGCATCGGCGGCGCCAGCGGCGCGGAGATCGCCGCCTTCGAAGCCCTCGCCGAGGACCCGACGCTCGCCAGCGTCCGCGCCGCCTGCGTCGAAGTCTATGGCGACCGCCCGGAGCCGCCGGCGGACGGCTTCGTCTATTTCACCGGCGACGACCCCGAGGTCGGGCCGCTGACCAAATATGCGAGGATCGAGGCCCGGCACCGTGCATTGTGATTCCATCTGCATCAGCGTCGATGACGACCACATAGACGGCACCTTCGCCGTCCCCCGCACCGGGGTTCCCGGCATCCTCTTCCTTCACGGCTGGACCGGCAGCCAGCAGAGCGACCTCAAGCGGGCTCGCGAGATCGCCACGCTCGGCTGCGTCTGCCTGACCTTCGACCTGCGCGGCCATGCCGCCACCGAGGCGATGCGCATGCAGGTGACGCCGCGCCAGAACCTGCACGACGCGGTGGCCGCCTATGACGCGCTGGCGAACCACCCCATGGTCGACAAGTCGGCCATGGCCATCGTCGGCTCCAGCTACGGCGCCTATCTCGCCACCATCCTCACCTCGTTCCGCCCGGTGCGCTGGCTGTCGCTGCGCGTGCCGGCGCTCTATCGCGACGAGCACTGGGTGCTCGCCAAGGGCCAGCTCGACCGCATGGACCTGACCAGCTACCGCAACTCCGAGATCAGCCCGGAGGAGAACCGCGCGCTCGCCGCCTGCGCCCGCTTCCAGGGCGACGTGCTGGCGGTCGAATCCGAGTTCGACGACCTCGTGCCGCACACCACCATCGCCAACTACGTCGCCGCCTTCCGCCAGGCGCATTCGCTGACCTACCGCGTCATCGCCGGCGCCGACCATGCGCTCTCCGAGAAGGCCGCGCGCGACGCCTATTCCGCGCTGCTGGTCGGCTGGATCCGCGAGATGGTGCTCGGCGCCCGCTAAAAGCCTCCGGCGGCCCTCCGCTTCCCGGGAATCCCCCCGCGCTGGCCGTTTCGGCCCGGATGGGGTATCCAGCACACCCCGCTCAGGCGGGACGCGTGGCAGGGCAGGGACGGCAGGAGGCAGGACATGGACGCGGCACAGGCTCCGATCCACCCCGCCGAGACGACTTCAGCCAAGGCGACGTCGCGCGACTGGCTGGCGCTCTCCGTCATCGCGTTGCCCTGCCTGGTCTATGCGATGGACCTGACGGTGCTGAACCTCGCCGTGCCGCATCTGGCGCTGGATCTGGCGCCCTCGGCCTCGCAGCTTCTGTGGATCATCGACATCTACGGCTTCATGGTCGCCGGCACGCTGATGCTGATGGGCACGTTGGGCGACCGCATCGGCCGGCGCCGGCTGCTGCTCATCGGCGCCGCCGCCTTCGCCGCCGCCTCCATCCTCGCCGCCTTCGCCCGCACCGCCGAGGAACTGATCGCCGCCCGCGCTCTGCTCGGCATCGCCGGGGCGACGCTGGCGCCCTCGACGCTCTCGCTGATCCGCAACATCTTCCTCGACGAGCGCGAGCGCACCTTCGCCATCGGCATCTGGATCGCCTGCTTTTCCTCCGGCGCGGCGCTCGGCCCGCTCATCGGCGGCGTCATCCTGACCTATTTCTGGTGGGGCGCGGTGTTCCTCGCCGCGGTGCCGGTGATGATCGGCCTGCTGATCGCCGGGCCGATCCTGCTGCCGGAATTCCGCGACGAGAAGGCCGGCCGGCTCGACTTCATCAGCGCGGTCCAATCCATCGTCGCCACGCTGGCGCTGATCTACGGCATGAAGCACATCGCCGAGCACGGGCTGAGCTGGGAGGCGCCGGCAGCCATCGCGCTCGGCCTCGGCGTCGGCGCGCTGTTCGTCGCCCGGCAGAAGCGCCTCGCCGACCCGATGATCGACCTCGCGCTGTTCGAGCACCCCGGCCTCGGCGCGGCGCTGGGCATCAACATGTCGGCGATGCTCGGCGCCATGGGCATCTTCGTCTTCATCTCGCAATATCTGCAGCTGGTGCTCGGCATGAGCCCGATGCAGGCCGGGCTGTGGACCGCGCCCTCGGGCATCTGCTTCGCGCTGGGCTCGCTGGCGACCCCCTGGCTGGTGCGGCACTTCCGGCCGGTGAACGTGCTGTCCTGCGGGCTGGTGCTGGCCGTTCTCGGCTTCACCCTGCTCACCCGCCTCGACGCCTCCGATCCGCTGCCGGTGCTGATGGGCTCGATCCTGCTGATGTGCCTCGGCCTGTCGCCGGCCGGCACCATCACCACCGATCTCGTCATGCGCATCGCCCCGGCGGAGCGGGCCGGGGCGGCCTCGGCGATCTCGGAGACCAGCTTCGAGTTCGGCGGCGCGCTCGGCATCGCCGTGCTCGGCAGCCTGGTGGCGGCGAGCTACCGGCTGAGCATGGCGAACGTCGACATCCCCGCCATCGCGCCGGACCTCTTGGAGCCGGCGCGGCGCACGCTCGACGGCGCGGTGATGGTGGCGGCGCGGCTGCCGGCGATGCTGTCCGAGCCGCTGCTCGATGCCGCCCACGCCGCCTTCACCGATGCGCTCGACCGCGCGGCGCTGGCCTGCGTAGCCGCGACGCTGGTCGCGCTGCTCATCGCGCGGACGCGGCTGCGCGGCGTATAGCCGGCTTAAGATGTCGCGCGGGCCAGCGCGGCGTTTTCCGCGCGGACGCGCACGGTGAGCAGCACGGCGTTCGCCAGCGAGAAGGCGAGCGCGTACCAGTAGAGGTGGAAGGCGAGCGGCAGCAGCGCGATCTCGGCGACCACGACGACGTAGTTCGGGTGCGAGAGGAAGCGGTAGGGACCGCTTTCCACCAGCGGCGCGCCGGGCAGCACAATGATGCGCGTGGTCCAGCGCCCGCCCAGCGTCATGAGGATCCACAGCCGCAGCGGCTGGACGAGGAAATAGGCGACGAGCGCGATCGTGTCGATCGGCCGGCCGGGGGCGAGCAGCCACAGCCCGGCGAGCCAGGCAGCGTGCAGCGCGACCATCACCGGATAATGCCCGGCCCCGACCTCATGGCCGCCGGCGGCGAGGAGACGCGACGTGTTGCGCCGCGCCACCACCAGTTCCGAGAGCCGTTGCAGGGTGACGAAGCCGAGCACCAGGAATGCCACCACTGGTGTCACCGGCAATGCCACCGCTGTCGTCGCGAATGTCACCATTTCGGTCACCAGCGCTGTCGCCTCACGCGGCCCGCGCCAGCGAGACGCAGGAGGCGGTGAAGCCCGGCCCCATCGAGACCAGCGTCGCCCGTTCCGGCAACCCTTCCTTCAGCACCCGATCGAGGATGAACAGCACGGTCGGGGCGGACATGTTGCCGTAATCGGCCAGCACGCCGCGCTCGTGATCGAGCGAGCCCTGCGGCAGGCTGAACGAGCGCTCGATCGCCGCGACCACCTTGGTGCCGCCGGGATGGCAGACGAAACGCCCGATATCCTCGACACTTAGCCCGATGCGGCCGAGGATGCCCTCCACCGCCGGGCGCAGGTTTGTGGCGGCGAAGCTCGGCACGTCCGGCACCAATATGACGCCGAAGCCGACCGGATCGATGCTCCAGCCCATGATGCCGAGCGTGTCCGGCCACAGATGCTCGCCGGCGCCCTCGATCACCGCGAGGCCGGTCTCGCCCGAGCGCAGCACGCAGGCCGCCGCGCCGTCGCCGAACAGGGCGGAGGAGATCAGGCTCGCCTTGTCCGGCCGGTCGAGCCGGAAGGAGAGGGTGGAGAGCTCGACCGTGACCATGAGCACGGTCGAGCCCGGCCGCGCCTCGGCGATCCGGCTCGCCACGGCAAGCCCGGTCACGCCGCCGGCGCAGCCGAGGCCGAACACCGGCACGCGCTCGATGTCGGCGCGGAAGCCCATCTGCTTGTGGACCACCGCGTCGAGGCTCGGCGTGGCGATGCCGCTGGAGGAGACGAAGACCACGGCGTCGACCTCGCCCGGCGTCACGCCGGCGGCGTCCAGCGCCTTGTTCGCCACCTCGATGAAAAGGCGTGTTCCTTCCTCGGCATAGACCTCGGTGCGCTCCGGCCAGCCGAGCGGCCGCAGATACCAGTCGAGCGGGCGGGCGGCGTAGCGGTGGCGGATGCCGGTGGAGGCGAAGACGCCGGACATGGTCGCCGAGTTGGCGAAGATGTCGGCAAAGATGTGGTGCATGGCCTCGGCCGCTTCCGTCTGGTCGATGCGGTGCGGCGGCACGGCGGTGGCGAGCGAGAGGAGACCCGCCGGATGCGGGCGTTCCGCGGCGCGGCGCGGCGCGGTGCTGATGAAGGAGTGCGGGACGGCGGAGATGGATTCGGTGGTGTTCAGCATGATGCTCGTCCGGACGGGGCGCCGCTCAGCAAACGGGCGGGCCGGGATGCGTTGAACTCGGCCTGATGGTCCGCCCGGGGCCGACGGCTATAAATCCTATTGAGATATCCTCGGCCCATATGAGCGTTCGCGCGGACGAAACCTTCGTATCGGAGTAGCGATTACCTAGCGTCATCTCCCGCTTTGTGGGTTTCTTCGGATAATAGCTTGACGCACAACGCTATTCGATCACGTCGGCGTCATTGCCGCCCCGCTCCGTGCGACATGCGCGTGATCCGTTCGAACTCGGTATACGCCGCCGCGATCCGCCCGATCATCTTCGCGCCGACCACTGGTCAGCATGATCGAGGACCGGGCGCCGCCCTGCCGTCCGCCCGGCTCGCCGCAACCGAGGGAGTTGGAGCGGATGAAAGATCACGACACCGACGGGCACAGTCCCGGCGCGCGCTACCGGCTGTGGCCGATCGGCGGGCGCGCTCTTGCCGGGTTTGGCGCCACCGGCCTGATACTGGCGGGCGTCGCCGGCGCCTTCGCCTATACCGGCGGGTACCTGACGCCGGGCGAACTCACCCAGGCACGCATCATCGACCGCTTCCAGGCGCTCAACGGCGTGCATCCCGGCTTCCGCCGCAACCATGCCAAGGGCGTCTGCGCCACCGGCAGCTTCGCCAGCAACGGCGCCGGCGCGAAGTTCTCGCGCGCGGCGGTGTTCGCGCCGGGCAGCGTGCCGGTCGTCGGCCGCTTCGCCATGGCGATCGGCAAGCCCTTCATGCCCGACAACGAGACCGAGGTACGCAGCCTCGCCATAAGCCTGCGTCCGCCGGGCGGCGAGGAATGGCGCAGCGGGATGATCGACATCCCGAACTTCCCGGTCCGCACGCCGGAGAGCTTCTACGAGTTCATGCAGGCCTCCGCGCCCGATCCGGCGACCGGCAAGCCGGATGCCGCGCGCCTCCAGGCCTTCCTCGCCGCCCATCCCGAGAGCGCCACGGCGCTCGGGCTGATCCGCGCCCGGCCCTTCGCCACCGGCTTCGCCAATGCGAGCTACAACAGCATCAACGCCTTCCAGATGGTGAATGCGGCCGGCGCCTCGACGCCGGTGCGCTGGGCGCTGGTGGCGGTCGATCCCTTCGTGGCCGAGCCGTCCGATCCGGCGCCGGACACCAATCCGAACTACCTGTTCGACGCGCTGATCGCACGCGTCGAAGAGAAGCCGCTGCAATACCGGCTCGTCTTCACCATCGGCCAGCCGGGCGAC
This sequence comes from Ancylobacter novellus DSM 506, assembly GCF_000092925.1. Taxonomy (NCBI): domain Bacteria; kingdom Pseudomonadati; phylum Pseudomonadota; class Alphaproteobacteria; order Hyphomicrobiales; family Xanthobacteraceae; genus Ancylobacter; species Ancylobacter novellus. The sequence goes on from NC_014217.1 coordinate 3,959,053, forward strand.
CCGACCGACGACGCGACAAAACCGTGGCCGGCGGAGCGCGCGCAGGTCGATGTCGGCACCCTCACCCTCGACCACGTCGAGGCCGAGGCACCCGGCAATTGCCGCGACATCAATTACGACCCGCTGGTGCTGCCCGATGGCATCGCCCCTTCCGACGACCCGCTCCTGAGCGCGCGCTCGGCCACCTATTCCACCTCCTTCACCCGCCGGGCCGGCGAAGCGAAGACGCCGAGCCAGGTCCAGATCCCTGACACGCAGATTCCCGACGCGCCGGCATCCGGCACGCAGAAAGGCAGCTGACCATGACCCAGCAGCGTTTCCCCGCCTTTTCCCGCCTGCTCCACTGGCTGATGGCCGTCATGATCCTCGCCATGCTGTTCATCGGCATCGGCATGATGAGCTCATTAGCCGACTATCATTGGCTGCTGTCGATCCACCGCCCGCTCGGCATCGCCATTCTGGCGCTGGTGGCCGTGCGGCTGATCAACCGGCTCGTCGACCCGCCCCCGCCGCTGCCGGACGGCATGCCCGGCTACATGCGCCTCGCCGCGCATGCCTCGCATCTCCTGCTCTATGCGCTGATGTTCGCCGTGCCGCTGGTCGGCTGGGCGATGCTGTCGGCAGCGCGCTATCCGATCATCCTCTACGGGACGCTGCAGCTGCCGCCGATCCTGCCGCAGAACGACATGGTCTATGCCGCACTGCGCGGCGCCCACACCGTGCTGGCGCTGACGCTGTTCGCGGTCTTCCTCGTCCATCTCGCCGCCGCCCTCGCCCATGGCTTCGTCTTCCGCGACGGCGTGTTCGGCAGCATGGCGAGCCTGCGGCCCGGAAATGGCCGGCGCGAGCGCGAGGTTGCCGCCGTGGCGAGCGATCCGGCGCAGTGAATCCGAGGTCCGCTCCACGGGGCGGACCTTCCCCTCTTTCCCTCATCCCCGGGCTTGACCCGGGGACCCGGGCTTTCCGCCTGCTCCCCGGTCAAAGTCTGGGTGGCCGGGTCAAGCCCGGCCATGAGGGGAAAGGGGAATGTCGCCAACTCTCCGGCGACAAAGAAAAAGACCCCGGCCTGGGGGAGGCCGGGGTCAAGGTGGGCTCAGGGGAGGAGCCCCTCGGGGGAAGGGAGACGGGTCGCTCAGTTGCGGACGCGGTTGGCGCAGCGCCACTGATAGGGGGTGTCGCCGACGAAGCGACGGAACACGGTGGTGAAGTGGGCCTGGGTCTGGAAGCCGACCGCCAGAGCGATCTCCACCAGCGGGTCGCGGGTCTCGAGCAGCATCGCCTGGGCCCGTTCGATGCGCCGGCGCAGCAGATATTCGTGCGGGCGCACGCCGGTGGCGATGCGGAACTGGGCGGCGAAGTGCATGCGGCTCAGGCCGGCCGCCTGGGCCATCTCGGCAAGCGTGATGCTCTCGCCGAGATTCTCGTCGATATAGGCGGCGACGCGCTTGAACCGCCACTTGGGCAGGCCCGACTTCGGGCGGCGCGAAGGCGTGGCGGGCTCTTCCACCGGGGCCGGATCGAGGCGGCCGAAGGGCGAGTGGCCCAGCCGGGTCTCGGCAGCCGGGGGGCAGCCCGTCTCGCCGTCGGTCGGCGCCGGGGTGCTCAGCAGGCGGGTGACGATGGCGAGCCGCAGGGCATCGGCATAGAGGCCGCCGAATTCGCGTCCGTCATGTTCCGCCGCTTCCAGCGCGCGGGACAGCCGGCGGACCACCGGATCGCTGCCGTCGGAAGCTTCGCTGCGGCCGCCGGCGAAAAGATCGGCGCAGCGGCGGAAGCCTTCCGCCTCGACTTCGAGGCGGATGGTGTCGCTCGCCTCGGCCGCGGGAGACGCGGCGTTCGGGGCGCTGATGGCGACGACGACGCCCATGTGGCCGAGCCGCACCGAGAAGCCGTCATCGGGCGTGTCGGCAGCGAGCGGAGCCGCCACGGCGAGCGGATAGGAAGAGGAAACCTGAGTGCCGCGGCGCGGCGCGAAGCTGGCGGCGAAAGGCGAAACATGGATCGACATGGCCTGGACTCCGTGGTCCTCGAAAAAAGAGAGCCGCTGGAAACTCCGGCACGCGATGGTCGTCTGTCGCAACATGCGCCGGGGGGAGGGGTGGGTCCCGGCAGCTATTCCGTCAGTCGCCCGTATCACTCGGTGCATCCAGACATCGGCTAGCGATGAGGTCAGAGTAACGGGCGGGCTGTTTGGCACCATTCTACGTGGGTTTGGACCTACCGATGATTAGTTTGGGGGGCCCATACCTTCGTATGCGCACGTCCAAAGTGCCACCTGGAGCCTCACGGCGCGGCGCTCCGGCAAGGGTGGGGCGATCCGGAAAGACCCTCGGCCCCCGAAAGCGCAACATCGACGACAACTCCGTAAAGGCCGGCCTGCGCGGAAATTCCGCCGGTCGCCGCGCCGAACATGCGTCTTTCGGGTGTACGCCCCATGTCCAAGATGAGTTCGCCCAAGATAAGTTCGCGGAAGAGAACGTCGGCCCTGCGTCTCGCCTCCTTCGCCATCCTCTTCGCCACGCTCGGCGGCGCCGGCTATCAGGTCTGGCGCGTCGAGCGTTCCGAGGCCCTCCCGGCCCCGGCGCCACCGGCGGTGCCGGTACAGACGGTGCTGGCCGCCCGCTCCGACGTGCCGGTCTATCTCACCGGCATCGGCACGGTTGAGCCCTACAACACCGTGACCGTGCGCTCGCGCGTCGACGGCGAATTACAGCAGGTGCTGTTCAAGGAAGGACAGGACATCAAGAAGGGCGCGCTGCTCGCGGTCATCGACCCGCGCGTGTTCCAGGCGACGCTCGACCAGTCCAAGGCCAAGCTCGCGCAGGACCAGGCCGCGCTGGAGAACGACAAGCTCAACCTCAGCCGCGACACGCGGCTGGGCAAGGACGCCTTCGCCAGCCAGCAGATGATCGACAATGAGAGCAGCACGGTCGACCAGACCAATGCGCAGATCGCCCAGGACAAGGCGATGATCGATTCCGCGGCGACGCAGCTCTCCTATACGCAGATCACCTCGCCGATCGAGGGCCGCGCCGGGCTGCGCCTCGTCGATCAGGGCAACATCATCCATGCCACCGATCCGGGCGGGCTGGTGGTGATCAACCAGATCCACCCGATCAGCGTCATCTCCACCCTGCCGCAGCGCGACGTGCCGGCGATCCGCGTGGCGCTCGCCACCGGGACGGTGGAGGCGCAGGCGGTCTCGCGCGACGACGGCACGGTGCTCGACGTCGGCACGGTCGAACTGATCGACAACCAGATCGACCCGCAGAGCGGCACGCTCAAGCTGAAATCCGTCTTCCCCAACAAGACCGACAAGCTCTGGCCGGGCCAGTTCGTCGACGTCGAGGTGCGGGTGAAGACGCTGTCGGGCGTCGTCACCGTGCCCTCCGACGCGATCCAGCGCGGCCCCGACGGCGACTATGTCTTCGTCGTCGGGCCGAACGACAAGGTGAGCGCAGCGCCCGTGAAGGTGGGCCAGGTCTCCGACGAGGTCGCCGTCGTCGACAGCGGCCTCGACGCAGGCACGCGCGTGGTGACGCGTGGCCAGTATCGCCTCGCGCCGGGCACTAAGGTCGCCGAACAGCCGGGGGCGGCGGGAAGCTGATCATGTCGTCATCGCCGGTCCCGCCCGAGGCGCCCGCCGAGAGCCATGTCCCGGCGGCGCCGCGGGCGTCGCTCTCCTCATGGTTCATCCGCCACCCGATCGGCACGTCGCTGCTGATGGCGGGGCTGTTCGTGCTCGGCGTCGCCTGCTTCCCGCGCCTGCCGGTGGCGCCGCTGCCGGAGGTCGACTTCCCGACGCTCCAGGTCTCCACCCAGCTGCCCGGCGCCAGCCCGGAGATCATCGCCTCCTCGGTGACGCAGCCGCTGGAGCGGCAGTTCGGCGAGATTCCCGGCCTGTCGCAGATGACCTCGGTGTCGACGCTGGGCAATTCGTCGATCACCCTTCAGTTCAACCTGAATATGGACATCAACGCCGCCGCGCAGCTCGTGCAGACGGCGATCAACGCCGCCGGCGGCCAATTGCCGACCGACCTGCCCTCGCCGCCGACCTATCGCGAGGTGAACCCCTCCGACCCGCCGATCCTCGTGCTGGCGCTGACCTCGCACACGCTGCCGATCACCCAGGTCGACGACTACGCCGAGAACATATTGGAGCAGCACGTCAGCCAGATCGGCGGCGTCGGCCAGGTGCTGGTGTTCGGCCAGCAGAAGCCTTCCGTGCGCATCCAGGTCGATCCGGCCAAGGTCGCCAATCTCGGCCTGGGGCTGGAAGACGTGCGCCAGGCCATCGTCAACCTCACGGTGAACAATCCCAAGGGCATCGTGAACGGCACGCACCGCACCTTCACCATCTACGACAACGACCAGCTCACCTCGGCCAAGCCCTGGCGCGACGCCATCCTCGCCTTCCGCAACGGTGCGCCGGTGCGCGTGCGCGACGTCGGCACCGCGGTCGACGCGCCGGAGAACGACCAGCTCGCCGCCTGGGCCAACGGGCAGCAGGCGATCATCCTGGCGGTATTCAAGCTGCCCGGCGCCAATGTCATCTCCACCGTCGACGACATCAAGGCGCAGCTTCCCTCGCTGCTCGCCACCGCGCCGGCCGGCGTCGACCTGCAGGTGCTCAGCGACCGCACCACCACCATCCGCGCCTCGGTGATGGATGTGGAGACGACGCTGGTCATCACCGTGTTCCTGGTGGTGGCGGTGATCTTCGTCTTCCTGCGCAGCCTGTGGGCGACGCTGATCCCGTCCGTCGCCGTGCCGCTCGCCGTCATCGGCACCTTCGCGGCGATGTATGCCTTCGGCTACAGCCTCGACAACCTGTCGCTGATGGGGCTCTCCATCGCCGTCGGCTTCGTCGTCGACGACGCCATCGTCATGCTGGAGAACATCGAGCGGCATCTGGAGATGGGCAAGACGCCCTTGCAGGCGGCGCTCGACGGCTCGGCAGAGATCGGCTTCACCATCCTGTCGATCAGCCTGTCGCTGGTGGCGGTGTTCATCCCGCTGCTGCTCATGGGCGGGCTGGTCGGCAAGCTGTTCCAGGAATTCGCCGTCACCGTCACCATCACCATCGCCGCGTCCGCCTTCGTGTCGCTGACGCTGACCCCGACCATGTGCGCGCTGTTCCTGAAAGCCAAGGTCGAGGAGAAGCACGGGCGGCTCTACCGCCTCTCCGAGCGCGGCTTCGACGCGCTGCTCGCCGGCTACCGCGTCACGCTCGACCTCGCGCTCGACCACCGTCGGATCACACTGGCAAGCTTCTTCGCCGCGCTCATCGCCACCGGCACGCTGTTCTACTACATCCCCAAGGGCTTCTTCCCCTTGCAGGACACCGGCCTCATCGTCGGCATCTCCGAGGCGGCGCAGGACGTCTCCTTCCCCGACATGGTCAAGCACCAGCTCGAGCTCGGGAGGATCGTCTCGGCCGATCCGGACGTCGCCACCGTCGGCATGGCGGTGGGCTCGGGCGGCGGGCAGAGCGTCAACAACGGGCGCTTCTTCATCACGCTGAAGCCGCGCGACGAGCGCAGCGCCTCGGCCTTCCAGATCATCGACCGGCTGCAGAAGAAGCTCGCCAAGGTGGAGGGCGCGGCGCTGTTCCTGCAAGCCTCGCAGGACCTCAATGTCGGCGGGCGCATCTCGCGCACGCAGTTCCAGTACACGCTGCAGGACGGCAACATCGACGAGCTCAACACCTGGGCGCCGAAGATGCTGGCTAAGCTGAAGACGCTGCCCGAGCTCACCGGCCTCGCCTCCGACCAGCAGAATGGCGGCGCCACGCTGACGCTGACCATCGACCGCGACCAGGCGTCCCGGCTCGGCATCACGCCGAACGACATCGACGCCGCGCTCTACGACGCCTTCGGCCAGCGGCAAGTGGCGCAGTATTTCACCCAGCTCAACAGCTACCACGTCATCTTGGAGATCCTGCCCGAGCTGCAATCCTCGCCGCACGCGCTCGACGAGATCTATGTGAAGTCGCCGCTTACCGGCGAGCAGGTGCCGCTCAGCGTGCTGACCAAATGGACCTCCGAGCCGACCAGCTTCCTGTCGATCAACCACCAGTCGCAGTTCCCCTCGGTGACGCTGTCCTTCAACCTCGCGCCGGGCGTGGCGCTGGGCGACGCGGTGGCGGCGATCCACAAGGCGGAGACCGAGATCGGCAAGCCGGCGACGCTGGTCGGCACCTTCCAGGGCAATGCGCAGGCGTTCCAGGATTCGCTCGCCAGCGAGCCGCTGCTGGTGGTCGCGGCGCTGCTGGTCATCTATGTGATCCTCGGCGTGCTCTATGAGAGCTACGTCCACCCGATCACCATCCTGTCGACGCTGCCCTCCGCCGGCCTCGGCGCGCTGATCATGCTGTGGCTGTTCGGCTTCGACTTCTCGATCATCGCCCTGATCGGCGTGATCCTGCTCATCGGCATCGTGAAGAAGAACGGCATCATGATCGTCGACTTCGCCATCGAGCGCGAGCGCGTCGAGGGCCTGTCGCCGCACGACGCCATACGCGAAGCCTGCCTCTTGCGCTTCCGGCCGATCCTGATGACCACCTTCGCCGCGCTGCTCGCCGGCGTGCCCCTGATGCTCGGCCACGGCACCGGCTCGGAGCTGCGCCAGCCGCTCGGCTACGCCATCGTCGGCGGCCTGATCGTGAGCCAGTTGCTCACCCTCTACACCACGCCGGTGATCTATCTCTATCTCGACCGGCTCGGCCGGCGCCGCGCCCGCGCCGGCCATGCGGCCGAGAGTGCCGCCTGACGCGCACCGCGTGAGCCGGTGCGATTGCGAAAGCGGCGTGGAGAAAGGGAATATTCGCTGACCCACCCGGGCGCATGGTCGGGCATAACCCGCCACCGGAGTGGAGGCGACGATGAACATCTCCACGAATCCCAACAAGCTCGATGCCCAGCCCCTGAAGACGCCGGCCGTTCCTCCGCTTGCCCCGCCCCTCGCCCAGCCGCCACTGCCGCCATCGGCCGAAGCCGCCGCGCCGGCCGCTCCAGCCGCGCCCTCGCGCACAGTTTGGCGCCGGCGCGCGCTTGAAGGGCTCGCGGCTCTCATCCTGCTGGCGGGCGCCGCCTACGCCGGCTACGAATACTGGACGCTGTGGCAGTACGAGACGACGACCGACGACGCCTATGTGCAGGCGGACGTCGTGCCGATCGCGCCGCAGGTTTCCGGCTATCTCGCCACCGTCAACGTCACCGACAACCAGCCGGTGCGTAAGGGCGACGTGCTCGCCGTCATCGACCAGCGCGACTATCAGGCCGCCGTCGACCAGGCCACGGCCGACGTCGCCCAGGCCAAGGCGACGATCGACAGCCAGGCGGCGCAGCTCGACGAGCAGCAGGCGGTGATCGCCGAGGCGAGGGCGCAGATCGATTCCGACAAGGCCGCGCTCACCTTCGCGCAGCAGAATGACGAGCGCTTCACGAAGCTGGCCAAGGACGGCTACGGCCCGGTCGAGACCGCGCAGCAGACCGCTTCCCAGATCGCGCAGGCGCAGGCGACGCTCGCCCACGACACCGCCGCGCTCGACGCCGCGCAGAAGCAGGTCGCCATCCTGGATGCGCAGCTGGCGCAGGCCAAGGCGACGCTCGGCCACAACGAAGCCGCGCTCGACACCGCCAGGCTCAATCTCGGCTACACGGTGCTGCGGGCGCCGGTCGACGGCGTGGTGGGCGCGCGCACGCTGCGCGTCGGCCAATTCGTCGAGCCCGGCAACGAACTGCTCGCCGTGGTGCCGCTGCAGGCGACCTACATCATCGCCAACTACAAGGAGACGCAGCTCACCGATGTGAGGGCCGGCCAGCCGGTCTCGATCTCGGTCGACACCTTTCCGGGCGTCACCATACGCGGCTTCGTGAGGAGCCTCGCCCCGGCGAGCGGGCAGGAATTCGCCCTGCTGCCGCCGGACAACGCCACCGGCAACTTCACCAAGATCGTGCAGCGCATCCCGGTGCGCGTCGACCTCGACCCGACCGACCCGCTCGCCGGGCTGATCCGGCCGGGCATGTCGGTGGAGACGACGATCCGCACGGATGAGCAGGTGCCCGCAAAGGACGTGCCCGCCCGGGTCCTGCCCGCGCTCCAGGCCGCCGAGCCGCCGGCGACGGCGGGGAAGTGAGGAACGTGGGACCGACCGTCGTTCGGCCCCGCCCGGCACGCCGTCATCCTGAGGTGCGACCCCGGACTTGATCCGGGGGAGCCTCGAAGGATGCTCGTTGCAGCGCACCCGGGCGAGCATCCTTCGAGGCCGCCTGTGGCGGCACCTCAGGATGACGGCCTGAAGGAAGTTTGAAACCCGCTCCAAGGGAGCACAGCCATGGACGCCGCCACCCTCTCCGCCGCCGCGCCGGCTAGGCCCGAAGGCGCCAGCCTGCGCACCTGGGTCGCGGTGTTTGGCTGCCTGCTCGGCGCGCTGATCGCGGTGCTGGACATCCAGATCACCAATTCCTCGCTGCCGCAGATCGAGGGCGGCATCGGCACCGGCGCCGACAACGGCACCTGGATCTCCACCGCCTACCTCATCGGCGAGATCATCATGATCCCGCTCACCGACTACTTCACCCGGATGTTCGGTCTGCGCCGCTTCATCCTGGGCTCGACCGTCATGTTCCTGGTGTTCTCGATGGGCTGCGCCTTCGCCACCAGCCTCAACCAGATGATCGTGACGCGCGGCTTCCAGGGCTTCTTCGGCGGCTGCCTCATCCCGCTCGCCTTCACCGTGGTGCTGACCCGGCTGCCGCCGCATCAGCGTCCGATCGGCCTCGCCGCCTTCGCGCTCACCGCCACTTTCGGCCCGGCCATCGGCCCGACCATCGGCGGCTATCTCACCGAGCAATATGGCTGGCCCTACGTGTTCTTCGTGAACATCATCCCCGGCGCGGTGATGCTGAGCCTGCTCTATCCGACGCTGGAGAAGAGCCCGATGCGGCTTGAGCTGCTGCGCGAGGGCGACTGGTGGGGCATCGGCTTCATGATCGTCGGCCTCGCCTGCCTGCAGACCGTGCTCGACGAGGGCAACAAGGACGACTGGTTCGGCTCGCCGCTGATCGTGCGGCTGTCCATCATCGCCGCGGTCTGCCTCATCATCTTCCTGGTGATCCAGCTAAGGATAGAGAAGCCGACCATCCAGCTGCGGCTGCTGAAGCGGCGCAACTTCGCCCTCGGCATTATCGCCAACACCGTCGTCGGCTTCGCCCTGTTCGGCTCGGTCTATGTGCTGCCGACCTATCTCGACGAGGTGCAGGGCTACAATTCCGAGCAGATCGGCACGGTGCTGGCCTGGGTCGGCCTGCCGCAGCTCGTCATCATCCCCTTCGTGCCGTTCCTGATGAAGCGGATCGAGCCGCGGCTCCTCGTCATCATCGGCCTCGCCATCTTCGCCACCAGCTGCTTCATGAACACGCATCTGAGCTTCAACGACGGCGGCGACCAGCTGATGGTGACCAACATCGTGCGCGCGCTCGGCCAGGCCGTCGTGCTCTCGCCGCTCGCCAACATCACAATGGCCGGCATGCCGCCGGAGCTTTCCGGCCAGGCCTCGGGCCTGTTCAACATGATGCGCAGCCTGGGCGGCGCCATCGGCACCGCCATCCTCGCCACCATCATCACCAAGCGCGAGCAGTTCCATTCCAACATCATCGGCCAGTCGGTGACGCCCTATGGCGAGACCGTGCGCAACTTCCTCACCGAGCAGCAGCACTATTTCATGCAGCGCGGCATGGCGGACGCCGGCGCGGCCTATCACCAGGCCGAGATCCTGCTGGGCAACCTCGTGGCGCAGCAGTCGCTGATCATGGGCTTCTCCGACACCTTCGCCGTGCTCGGCGGGGTCCTGCTGGTCGCCGCCGTGGCGGTCGCCTTCACCCGCCGGATCTGATCGCCCGCCGTGCGAATCCGCAAGCGGGCCGGCCCCACGGAAAGACCTCGGGCCTCCCAGCCGGCAGCCTCGCGCTGCGTCACGCGCTTGCTTAGAGTATGAGCGTCCGGAATAAGGCGGACGGATCGTACAGGCAGGCGAGGACGATGTTCATTTCAAGAGGCGTCATCTTGGACGATACCCCGTCGAGCCGCTGGTTCATGCCAGTCATTGCCGCCGCACTCGCCGCCGCGATCTTCATCATCGACACCTTCTCCGCGCTCGATATGGCGATCGCCGTGCTCTACGTCGTCGTCGTGCTGCTCTCGGCCAATTATTCCGACCGCAAGGGCCTGCTCGCCATCGCCGGCCTGTGCGTCGGCCTGACCGTGCTCAGCTTCCTCATCATGCATGGCAGCGACTACGACCTCTCCTCGACCATGCGGGCGCTGGTCAGCATCGCCGCCGTCACCGTCACCACGCTGCTCTGCCTGGAGAACCAGGCCGCCACCCAGTCGCTGCGCGCGCAGGCGGACCTGCTCGACCTCACCCACGACGCCATCTTCGTGCGCGACATCGCCGACACCGTCCAGTACTGGAGCAAGGGCGCCGAGGAGCTCTATGGCTGGACCAGCGATCAGGCGGTCGGGCTGAAGGCCGCCGAGCTGCTGAAGACCGAGTTCCCCGGCCCGCTCGCCGACATCCGCGCCGAGCTCTTCCGCACCGGCCGCTGGGAGGGCGAACTCGTCCACACCAAGCAGGACGGCACCAAGGTCGTGGTGATGAGCCGCTGGTCGCTTCAGCGCGACGAGCGCGGGCGCCCGCTCGCCGCCATGGAGACCAACAGCGACATCACCGAGCGCAAGCATGCCGAGGACACGCTGCACCAGACCCAGGCCGAGCTCGCCCACGTCACCCGCGTCGCCACCATGGGCGAGCTGACCGCCTCCATTGCCCACGAGATCAACCAGCCGCTCGCCGCCGTCGTCACCAATGGCGAGGCCGGGCTGCGCTGGCTCGGCCGCCCCGAGCCCGACATCGCCGAGGTCAAGGCCTCGGTGGAGCGGATGATCGCCAATGGCCGCCGGGCCAGCGAGGTGGTGGCGCGGCTGCGCGCCCTGGCCCGCCGCGGCGAGCCGATACAGGCGCCGGTCGACGTCAACGAGATGATCGACGAGGTGCTGCCGCTCGTGGAGCGCGAGCGCAGCGACCACCGCGTGACGCTCGACCTCGCTCTGGCGCAGCAGCTGCCCGTAGTGCTCGGCGACCGGGTGCAGCTGCAGCAGGTGGCGCTCAACCTGGCGCTCAACGCCATCCAGGCCATGGCCGGCGTGAACGAGCGGCACAGGCGGCTCTGGATCACCACCCGGATGGGCAGCAGCGAGGAAGGCGACGCCGTATTGATCGAGGTCCGCGACAACGGGCCGGGCGTCGATCCCGACAGTCTCGCCAAGCTGTTCAACGCCTTCTACAGCACCAAGAAGGACGGTATGGGCATGGGCCTGTCCATATCGCGCTCTATCATCGAGGCCCATGGCGGGAAGATCCTCGCCACGCTCCATGTCGAAGGCGGCATGCTGTTCACCGTCATGCTCCCCGTGCCGAAGGAAAGACTGTCGTGACCCAACGCCCGCAGCCCCGTCCCTCCGCACCGCCGAGCGACCCGCTGGTCATCGTGGTCGACGACGATCCCGCCCTGCGCGAGGCGCTTTCCAGCCTGTTCCGCTCGGTCGGCCTGCAGGTCGAGCTCTTCGCCTCGGCCGCCGAGCTGCTCGCGGCCAAGCTCCCGGAGGTGGCGCGCTGCCTCGTCCTCGACATAAGGCTGCCGGGGGTGAGCGGGCTCGACTTCCAGGCGCAGCTCGCGCGCTCGGAGATCGAGATGCCCACCATCTTCATGACCGGCCACGGCGATATCCCGATGACCGTGCGGGCGATGAAGGCCGGCGCCGTCGACTTCCTCACCAAGCCGTTCCGCGACCAGGACATGCTCGACGCGGTGGCGTCGGCCATCCGCCTCGACCGCGAGCGGCGCGAGGCCCGCAAGGCGGTCTCCGGCGTGCAGAACCTCTACGAGACGCTCACCCCGCGCGAGAAGCAGGTCATGGAGCTGGTGACCTCCGGCCTGATGAACAAGCAGGTCGCGGCGGAGGTGGGCCTGAGCGAGATTACGGTGAAGATCCACCGCGGGCATGTGATGCGGAAAATGGGCGCCCATTCGCTCGCCGAGCTGGTCCGCATGGCCGAAACGTTGGGTCTATCCAGTGCCAAAAGATAATTCGACAAACGTGTGTATAATTCGAAGTTGGGGATAAGCAGGGCTATACCAAAGACAGCCCGGCCATCGAGAGCGTGCCGGAAACTCCATATCGAGGTGTCCTGACGTGTCCTCCCCCCCGATGATCACGATCATCGATGACGACGAATCCGTCCGCATCGCTACCGAAAGCCTGGTGCGGTCGCTGGGCTTCTCGGCCCGCACCTTTGCGTCCGCCGAGGATTTTCTCAATTCGCCGCTGCTCGGGGAGACCGCCTGCGTCATCACCGACGTGCAGATGCCCGGCATGAGCGGGGTCGAGCTGCAGAGCCATCTGCGCTCGAACGGCGACGCCACGCCGCTGATCTTCATCACTGCCTTTCCCGAGGAGCGCATCCGCCGCCAGGTGGACGCCGCCGGCGCCGTCGGCTTCCTCGCCAAGCCGTTCGACGGCCATGACATGATCGAGTGCATCGACCGTGCGCTCGGCGAGCGCGACACCGCGGGCGCCTGAGCCGCCTTCACGCGGAGCTCCGCCACGCGGATGGATGACCATCCCGACGATAAGACGCATCATCGCCCCGGAATGTCCGACAGCGACCGAGCTCCCGATCCGCTTCCCGCCCGGTCGCCCGGCCCGCGCCGGCGATACCCGTTCTTCAGGACGCTCGGCACCGCGCTCGGCTGGATCTTCCGCCTCGTCGCCGCCCTCGTCATCATCCTCGACGAGCTGGTGCGGCCGATCTACCGCCCGCTGCTCGCCCGCCTCGCCGCGCTCGGCATCATGCAGGCCTTCGAGCGCTGGATCGGGAAGCTGCCGGCGCTTGCCGTGCTGATCCTGCTGCTGGTGCCCTACGCCATCGTCGAGCCGCTGAAGTTCCTCGGCCTCGTCTGGGCCGCCGACGGCTGGCCGAAACGCGGCACGGCACTGTTCCTCATCGCCCATCTCGTCAGCTTCGTGCTGATCGAGCGCGTCTTCACCGCCGGCCGGCCGCAGCTCATGACGATTCGCTGGATGGCCTGGGTGATCGACACCGCCAATGCCGTGCGCCGCCGCATCGTCGTCGCGCTGCGCCTGGAGGCGGCGAAGCGCTGGATCCGGCGCGCCTTTCGCCGCCTGCGCGCGGAGCTGCGCGGGCTCTAGATTCAATAAGCTAGCGCGAGCGTTCCCTCGCCGCGAGGGTCGCACAGTCGCTTATCGGCCGCGCGCCGGACAGCCGGGCGGCGAGCCAGTCCGTCGCCGCGCTGGCGCTCGCCGTCGCCGCATCGCCATGCGAGGCGAAGGGAACTTCCCGATAGTCGAGCTTGACCCCGTCGCGGCAGAGCTGGCGGGCGAAGTCCCGTGTCGCCGCTGGCGCGACGAGCGCGTCGCCCTCGCCCTGGGCGAGGAAGACCGGCACGCCGCGCCGCGGCTGCGCCGAGTTCATGGCGATCACGCGGCCCCAGTCCGCGCGGTGCGCGGCGCCGGGCTGCAGGAAGCCGGTCTGGCCGTAGGTCAGCGCCGCCAGACCCAGCGCCAGCCGCTCGGGCAGGCCGATGCTGCACAGCGTGGCGATGCGCGCCACCGTCGGCACCGCTTCGGGCCGGACGACCTCGCCGAGCGGCAGGCCATAGGAGCGGCTCCACGACCAGGCGGCGAAGGAGGCGACGACGTCGCCGGCCGGCGTGCCGATATCCGACGCCAGCAGGCGGCGAAGCTGGGTCGGCGCCGACACCGCGGCCACGCCCTCCAGCCGCAGCTCCGGCGCGTAGCTGCGGGCGACCTGCCCGGCGAAGAGCGAGGCCTGACCGCCTTCCGAGAAGCCCCAGGTCGCGTAGCGGCTGCCGGCGTGGAGGCCGGGAAGCGCGCGGGCGGCGCGCACCGCGTCGATCATCGCATGCGCCGCGCTGCGGCCGTCGAGATAGGGATGGACGCTGCCCTCGCCGAGCCCCTGATAGTCGGTCGCCACCACGACATAACCGTCCGCGAGCAGTTGCTGCAGGCCGCTGATGGAGCGGAAATCGTGCTGCGGCATGAGCGAGGGCGCGCAGCCCGGCGCGATGCCGGTCGTGCCGTGGCCCCAGGAGACCACCGGCCGCGGCGCCCGGCTCTCCTGCGGCCCGGCGGCGATGACGCCGGAGACGGCGACGGGCCGGCCGGCATCGCTGCGCGAACGGTAGATAATGCGGTAGGCGACGCTGGCGCCGGGCGGCGGGGCAACCGGCTCGGCGCGGATCAGCGTGCCAGCGCGGCCCGGCAGCTCGGCCGGCGCGACGGAATAGAAGCCTTCCTGGACGGGGCCGGCCGGATGGGGACCCGCCGCATAGGGATCGCCCGGATTGCTCGCCTGCGCGAGGCCCGGCCAGAGAGACAGGACCATCGCGGCGACACAGGCCGTCCTCGCACCCTTGCACCACGTCATCATCGGGCCCTCGACTAGCGCCCGGCACTCGCCGGGTCATGCGCCGCCGGATCGGCAGCGGCTCGATTTGAGGAGCGGCGCGAGGCGCGGTCTTTCGAAAGCGCGCCAACTCTGTCGGCGGCGCCCGGTAGGTCCCCTTGGGGCACCTATGCCAAGATATGACGGTCACAGCCGAACTTATGACGGCGCTAAGCCCAGGCATGATGTCGGCGGCCGGAGCCCGTCCCTATCCTCCTTACATGACTGGACGCCCCCCAACGGTCCAGCGATCAAGGAGAACCACCATGAACAAGTTCCTCACCCTCGCCGTCCTGTCCGCCACCGTCGCCCTGGGCGCCGTTTCCGTCGCCGACGCCGCCACCTATTACGGCCCCCGCCAGCCGGTCGTCGTGGAAGGCCGCAACGCTGCCGACACCTTCGCCGCGCGCAACGGCGCCGCGGCGATCCAGAACCAGGTCGAGCTCGACGCCCGCGCGACTCGCTGAGTTCAGCCGTCGGACATCACGCCTTCGGGCGTGGACATTGATCGGCCCGATCGCAGGATCGGGCCGATTGTGTTTTCAGGGATTGGGTACCGCATCGCTGCGCAGCGCCCCGGGCGGATGGCCGGTGACGCGCTTGAAGGCCCGGCTGAAGGCCGCCTGCGAGCCATAGCCGAGCCGATGCGCGGCGACCTCGATCGGCATGCGGTCGCGGCCGATCCATTGCGCGGCGAGCCGCATGCGCAGCTCGGTCAGGTAGCGCAGCGGCGTCATGCCGGTCACCTCGAGGAAGCGCTCGGCGAAGACCGAGCGCGACGCGCCCATCTCGGCGGCGAGCTCCGCCACCGTCCAGTCGCGGCCGGGATCGCGGTGCACGGCGGCGATCACCCGGCCGAGGCGCGGGTCGCGCAGCGCCGAGATCCAGCCGCTGGCGTCGCCGCAGCCGCATTCCACCCAGGCGCGGACGATGAAGGCGGAGACGACGTCGGCGAGCCGCGCGAGTACGCCGGCAAAGCCCGCCCGGTCGCCCCGCGTCTCCCGTTCCATCGCCTCCAGCATGGGCATTATCTCGGGATAGCGGCCGAGCAGCGTGCCGGCGAACATTTGCTCCGGCATCAGCGCGATGAGCGGGTTCATGCCGCCGAGATCGAACTCCATGCAGCCGCTGAAGACCAGGACCCGCGTGGTCGGGCAGATCTCCCCGGCGCAGGCCTTGATGGCGCTGACGCTCGGGCAGAGCGGCGCGGCGGCATAGGCCGACACGTCCCGGCACGGCAGTTCCGGCTCCGAGACGAGGTCGTGCACGCCGCCGCGCGGCAGCAGCACCGCGTCCCCCGTCGCCATCTCGTGCATGGTGCCGTCGGCACGGCGCAGGAACACCGGCCCCTGCGCGACGAAATGGAATTGCGCGCGCCCTTCCGCCAGGCCGAAGCGCAGCCCGAAGGGCGGGGAAAGCTCGATGCGGCGATAGTCGATGCCGACGAGGCGCATGCCCATCAGCAGCTCGCTCACCAGATCGGCGGTGAGACGGCCCACGCGGCCATTGCTGCCATTGCCGGACGAATGATCAATCATCTCGGAATTGATGACATGGATCGTCCGGCGAATCCAGCCTATCTGGTGTTGCAACGCACAACGCTTCTCCGAAAGGACTCCCAATGAGCGACGCATTGCAGTGGCAGGAGGCCGCCGCCGACGCGGGCGCGCTTGCCGGCCCCGCGCCGGCTCTCGACGCCGCGGCCGAGCCGTCCGCCTTCGACATGCCGGCACCTGTCGAACAGACCATCGCGCCGGCCTGGGCCGCCGTGTTCTCACTGACGCTCGGCGTGTTCGGGCTGGTGACGGCGGAATTCCTGCCCGCCAGCCTGCTCACGCCGATGGCGACCGATCTCGGCATCACCGAAGGCGCCGCCGGCCAGGCGGTCACCGCCACCGCCACCGTGGCGCTGGTGGCGAGCCTCCTCGTCTCGGCGGCGACGCGGCGCATCGACCGGCGCATCGTGCTGCTGGCCTTCACCCTCCTGCTGATCGTCTCCAACCTCCTGGTCGCCTTCGCGCCGGACCTCGCCTCGCTGATCGTCGGGCGCGTGCTGCTCGGCGCGGCACTGGGCGGCTTCTGGGCGATGTCGGCGGCGCTCGCCATGCGCCTCGTTCCAGAGGCATTGGTGCCGCGCGCGCTGTCGCTCATGTTCAGCGGCGTCTCCGCCGCCACCATCTTCGCCGCGCCGGTCGGCTCCTATGTCGGCGACCTGCTCGGCTGGCGCGCCGTGTTCCTGATCGCCGCGGGGCTCGCGGTCGCCACGCTGGCCTTCCAGCTCGCCACCCTGCCGAAGATGCCGCCGGCCGGCACGGCGGGCCTGCGCACCCTTATCGAGGTGCTGCGCCGGCCGCGCATCGGCATCGGCCTGTTTTCGGCGCTGCTGGTCTTCGCCGGGCACTTCGCCTTCTTCACCTATATCCGTCCCTTCCTGGAGACGGTGTCGGGGGTCGGCATCAGCGCGGTGTCCGGCATTCTGCTCGGCTTCGGCGTGGCCAATTTCGCCGGCACGTTGCTCGCCGGGCCGGTGCTGGAGCGCAGCCTGCGCCTCGCCCTCGTCTCCATGCCGCTGCTCATGGGCGCGCTCGGCCTGGGTCTCGCGACACTGCAGAGCACGCCGCTGGCGGACTCGCTGATGGTGGCGATCTGGGGCCTCGCCTTCGGCGCCGTGCCGGTCGCCTGGTCGACCTGGCTCACCCGCACCGTGCCCGACCAGGCCGAGACCGCCGGCGGCCTCCTGGTGGCGGCGGTGCAGCTCGCCATCTCCATCGGCGCGGCCGGCGGCGGCATGATCTTCGACGCCAGCGGCGCGCAGGCGGTGTTCGCCGCCGCCAGCGCGGTGCTCCTCGTCGCGGCGCTGATCATCCTCGTCAGCGTACGCTCGCGCCCCACGCCGGCCTGACATCGCCGGCCTGACATCACTGGCGGGCGGCGCGTCGCGGCGCCGTCGCCGGACCCGATGCATACTAACGAGTCGATGTACATTGATCGGGCCCGCCTCTAGCGTCTCGCGCATCGACGAGGGACGCCATGCTCGAGGCCGAGCCGCACACCGTTGAGATTCCTTGCCGCGACGGCGTGGTGCTGGGCGGGCATTTCTGGCCCGGACGCCGGCGCGGCGCCGCCGGCGCGGTCGTCGTCAATCCCGCCACCGGCGTGCTCGCGCGCTATTATCACCTCTACGCCCGCTTCCTCGCCGGCCACGGCTTCGACGTGCTCACTTTCGATTATCGCGGCATCGGCGCCTCGCGTCCGGCGAGCCTGCGCGGTTCCGGCTATCGCTGGCGCGACTGGGGCGAGAAGGATGTCGACGCCGCGCTCGGCTTCATGGCGCGGCAGGCGCGCTCGGGCTCGCTCATGGTGGTCGGCCACAGCATTGGCGGCTTCCTGCCGGGAATGGCCGAGAACGGCCGGCTGATCGCGCGCATGCTCACCGTCGGCGCGCAATATGCCTGGTGGCCGGACTATGCGCCGCGCCGGCGGCTGCCTCTGCTGCTGAAATGGCATGTCGCCATGCCGGCGGCGACCGCGTTGTACGGCTATTTTCCCGGAAGGCGGCTCGGCTGGCTGGAGGACCTGCCGGCCGGCGTGGCGCATGAATGGAGCTTCCGCGGCCCCCGCTTCGAGACCAGCCATCCGCGCGCCGAGCGCGCCGACGTGCTGTTCCGCATGGCGAGCGTGCGGGCGGCGATCCTCGCCGTCTCGGTCACCGACGACGAGTTCGGCACCATCCCGGCGGTGCGCCGCGGGCTGCGCTACTACACCAATGCGGCCCGCACGCTGGTGCGGATCGCTCCGGCCGACTATGGCCGCGACGCCATCGGGCATTTCGAGCTGTTCCACGACAGCCACGCCGCCGGCTTCTGGCTCGACACGCTGATCTGGCTGCGCGACGGCCGCAACCCCTGGCCGCGTCAGGTGGTGGAAGCCGACGGGACGGGCCGGAGCGCGGTCTGATGCCGGCATCGAGGCCCTGATTCTCAGCCGCCGCGTTCCGCACGAAAGCGTGAAGCCGGGTATTCCTACGGCGGCGTCGTTTGTTTATGGATGGTTCCTCAAGGGACACCAACCTCTCCAGCGGGGCCGCGCACCGTACATGAAGCTCATCATCCAGATCCCCTGCTACAACGAGGCGGAAACACTCGCCATCGCGCTGGCCGAACTGCCGCGTCAGGTCGAGGGCTTCGATGTCGTCGAGTGGCTGGTGATCGACGATGGCAGCAGCGACGACACGGCCGCCATCGCGCGCGCCAACGGCGTCGACCATGTCGTGCGCCACAGCGTCAATCTGGGCCTCGCCCGCGGCTTCATGACCGGGCTCAACGCCTGCCTGCGCCTCGGCGCCGACGTGATCGTCAACACCGACGCCGACAACCAGTACAACGCCGCCGACATTCCCGCCCTGGTCGCGCCGGTGCTGGAAGGGCGCGCGGACATCGTGGTCGGCGCGCGCCCCATCGCCACCATCGAGCATTTCTCGCCGGTCAAGAAGCTCTTGCAGAAGCTCGGCAGCTGGGTCGTCCGGGTGGCGAGCAAGACCGACATCCCCGACGCGCCGAGCGGCTTCCGCGCCATCTCGCGCGACGCGGCGCAGCAGCTCATCGTCTTCAACAACTACACCTACACGCTCGAGACCATCATCCAGGCCGGCCAGCGCGGCATCCCGATCGTCTCCGTGCCGGTGCGGGTGAACGGCGACCTGCGCCCCTCGCGGCTGGTCAAGAGCATCCCGTCCTATCTGCGCCGCTCGATCGCGACGATCATCCGCATCTTCGTCATCTACCGGCCGTTCCGCTTCTTCGGCACCATCGGCGCGGTGCTCTTCGCGCTGGGCACGTTGATCGGCCTGCGCTTCGTGTGGTTCTTCCTGGAAGGCAGCGGCGAAGGCCACGTTCAGTCGCTCATCCTCGGCAGCATCCTGCTCGGCATGGGCTTCCAGACCATCTTGATCGCCTTCGTCGCCGACCTCCTGGCCGCCAATCGCCGGCTGATGGAAGAGGTGCGGTACGCGCAGAAGAAGCAGAGCCAGGCATAGCCGGCCGGAACAGGACCAGACCGGACAGATGAAGATCGCGGGCGGACTGAAGGAAGACGACATCGCCATCGGCAATGTCTTCGACAAATACGGGTCGCGTAACCCCGTCGTGCGCTATCTGATGCAGGGCTTCTCCGACAGCCTGTCGGGCTTCGTCGGCATGGCGGCGCCGAAGACGATCCACGAGGTCGGGTGCGGCGAGGGCTACTGGACCAACCAGTGGAACGCCATGGGCATAAAGGCCCGCGGCAGCGACTTCTCCTCGCAGGTCATCGACATGGCCCGCGCCAACGCGCAGACCATCGGCGTCCCCTCGGACATCTTCAGCGTCAAGAGCATCTATGAGCTGAAGGCGCCGGAGGACAGCGCCGACCTCATCGTGTGCTGCGAGGTGATGGAGCATCTCGAGCAGCCGGAGGCGGCGCTGGAGACGCTGAAGGGGATCGTCACCGACCATCTCATCATCAGCGTGCCGCGCGAACCGTTGTGGCGTGCGATGAACATGGCGCGCGGCAAGTACCTCACCTCGCTCGGCAATACCGAGGGTCACATCCAGCACTGGTCCAAGGCGGGGATCACCGGCCTGGTCTCGCGCTATTTCGACGTCATCGAGGTCCGCTCGCCCATCCCGTGGACGATGATGCTGTGCCGCGCCCGCAGCACGCGCGGCTAGCTGCGGGCCGATGAAACGCCTGCTGCACTGGGCCGGCGGCGCCTTGGCGATCATCGGCGGCGTGTTCGTGGTCCTGCGCCTGCGCCAGCACGCGGCCGGCATCGATTTCGAGCGGCTGACCGGCGCGCATCTGGCGGTGCTCGTCCTGCTCGCCATGGTCTATGGCGGCGCCAACACCTTCCTGGCGCTGGCCTGGCGCAACCTGCTCGCCTTCTGCCGGGAGACGACGACCCGGCGCTGGGCGATCTATGCCTATGGCAGCTCGCAGCTCGCCAAATACATCCCCGGCAACATCTTCCAGTTCGCCGGCCGCCTCGCCATCGGCATGGCGGACGGCTACGGAGGATGGGCGCTGGCGCGCTCGACGCTGTGGGAGCTCGGGCTCATCTCCGTCGCCGGGGCGATCTATGGCTGCCTGGCGCTGAACCTCGTCTTCAAGGACATTCCCACCTTCGCCAGCCTGCTCGCCTTCGCCCTCGCGCTGGCGGCTGCGATCGCGCTGTCCGCCCGCTTCCTCTCGCGCCACGTCGCCATCGCGCTGGGTGAGCAAGCGCTGTTCCTGGCGCTGTCGGGCGCGGTGTTCGTCGGCTGCCTCGTGATCGCCGCGCCGGAGATCGACGCCGCGCCCGGACGGCTGGTGGCGGTGGCCGGCGCCTTCGTGCTGTCGTGGCTGGTCGGGCTGGTGACGCCCGGCGCCCCCGCCGGCCTCGGCGTGCGCGAGGCGGTGCTGCTGGTGCTGCTCGCCGGCATCGGCACCGAGCCGGAGGTGCTGCTGGCGGTCCTGCTCGGACGCATTGTCAACGTGGTCGGCGATGCGCTTTTCTTCGGCGTGGGAACGGCGTTGGGGCGCATGCGGAAATGAACGGGCCAATACCGAAACTGACGATCGGCGTTTATCTGGCGCTCCTCCCTGCGCTGGCGCTCGCATGGACGCTATACGGAGCCTTGCCCGGCATCGCCGTACCGACCCTTGGCCAGGCCGTATGGGCCTCCGGCTTTTCGCTGTCCTTTGCCGACAGTTTTCCGCCGAGCCTTTTCGCCGTTCATTTCGGCGCGCCCGAGCCGGCATCGATCGCCTTCGGGCTCGCCGGTGCCTATCCTGCCGCACTGTTCATCGCAGCGGGGATGCACCCTGCCGATGCCTATTCCGCGATGACGGCCTTCTGGATCACCGTCGCCTTTCTGTCGGCCTGGCGGATCGCGCTTCGCCTGCAGCTCGGCCCCTATCTCGCCATTCTCGCCGCTCTCCTCTGGATCAGCATGCCGGTCGGCTGGAGACATACCGGCTTCTCGATGGTCTCGATCGGCATCGCCTTGCTGCCGTTCTATTTCCTCGCCGTCGTGCGGCTGGTCTTTCCGTTCGATCGCGAGATCCGGGGACGGATCGGCATCGCCGCCTTCTATCTCGCCGCCTGCTTCGTCGCCGTGTTCATGGACGGCTACACCTTCATGATGTTCGCGGTCGGCGCGGGCCTGTTCCTGCTCGGCGCATTCATCGCCATGCCGGAGTGCAGGAGATATCTCCTGCTGTTCGGCGCGCCTCTTCACGCGGGCTCGTTCATCCTGGCCTACCTCGCCTATGTCGCCTATATCGGCAAGCCGCAGTTCGAACCCGCGTCCATTCCCTTCTTCAGGGGTTGGGGTGCCGACGTCACCTTCTTCCTCTGGCCGTCGAGGGGCGTCCTGTGGATATGGGACATGCTCGGGCTGAGCGAGGCGCGCACGTCTGCGCGCTATTTCGGCGATGCCTCGGTCTGGATCACCACCTTCATCCTGCCGGTGGCGGTCGTCGGTGTCGCGGCATGGTTCGTGACCCGATCGAAAGGATGGGTCGCGACGGCGATCCTGCTGATTGCTCTGTTCGGCCTCTATATGTCGCTCGGACCCTCGCTCAAATTCGCCTCCGTCCGGCCGCCGGACATGTCCGTCGACCAGGCGCTCATGCCGGGCAATCTGGCGATCGGCTCGACCGGAAGCGCCATTCTGTCGAAGAACGTTCCCGGCTTCCGAAACATGCGCGCCTCCTACCGCTGGGTTGCGCTGGCATTCTTCGGCTTCTGGATGCTCACGGTGCTGCTGATGGCGCACCTCGCCAAGGGCCGGCGCCCCTTCTTCGCGATCCTGCTCGCGGGGCTGCTGATCGTCGGCAACCTCCCGCATCCGCTGAGATACTGGCGGGAGACAACCACAAACCGCGCGAGCTTCATGGCGATCGACCGTGATCTGGTCACGGATATGCGCCAGACGCTCCGGCCGGGCGAGATGGTGGCCTTCCTGCCCTATGGGAATGACTTCTTCGTCAACTATCTCGCGCCCTCGGTCGGCGTCCGCAGCTACAACATCGGCGGCGACAAGAACCTATCTCTCGCACGGCGAGAGTGGCCGCCGGTCATGCGCCGGTTTTCGGCAGGCGAGCTCGACGCGGATTTTGCCCGCCGTGTCCTGCTGCTGCTTGCAAGAAGGGAGGCCGACGCGGTCGTGCTCCCTTATATCGATCTGCTGTGGGCTGCCCATTCGTGGCCGAGCCCGCCCGTGTTCCGCGAGAGCATGGAATCCATCCTCGAGGAGCTTGCGAGCACGGGATTGCTGACCGTCGACAAGCGGGACAACTATGCCGTGGTCAGGCTCGCTCCCGCCTTCGCCGCCGCTGCCGACCAGCAGGCGCTGAATGACAGCATCCGCCGGCTGCGCTGGAACGCTCCGGATTCCCTAGGCACCGACAGCTTCAATGCGCAGACGCCCCACCAGGTCGGCGAACTGACGGCAGGCACGCTCCGCACCACCAGCCAGACGGGATTCCTCTACCATGGTCCGTATCTCCCGGCCGAAGCCGGCACGTATCGCCTGACGGTCAAGGGCACGCTTGAAACGCCGGCGGGAGCCTGGATCGATGTGACCTCGTCAAAGGGCACCATCAATCACGGCCGTTTCCCCATCACCCGTCACGGTGCAGCCAGCGGCTTGATACTCGACGAGACGGTACAGCTCGCCGGTTCTGCAGCTGACGTCGAAATCCGGCTCTGGGTAAGCGATCAAACCGACCTGACCCTTACGGGCTACCGCTTCGAGAAGGCGGACTGACAAGCGGTTTGCGGCGCGGATTCAACCTCCACCCCTACCGCGCGCAGCAACTGCCCGGCGCTGTCCTGCCAGGTGAGCCACGGCATCGCGTCGGAGCGGACATGCCGTCCCTCGCGGAAAGCAGCAAGCCAGAGCTCGATCGCCTGCGCGAGAGCCTCCGGCGCCTCGCCGTCGAAATAGGCGGCGTGCACGCCGGCGATCTCGCGGAACACCGGCAGGCCGCGGGCAAGGATGGGCAGCTTGTGCTGCGCCGCCTCGATCAGCGGCAATCCGAAACCCTCGCCCTCGCTGGCGGCGATGAGGCAGCTACTGGCGGCATAGAGGCGTTCGAGATATTCGTCGCTGACCTCGTCCGGCCAGAACAGGCGGCGCCCAAGCTCGGGGTGTCGTCGCAGCCGGTCGATGAGGTCGCCCATGGTCCATCCGGGCTTGCCGACGATCACCAGATTGACGTCGATCCCCTTGGCCCACAGCGCCTCGAAGGCGGCGAGAGTCTGCCCGTAGCCCTTGCGCGGTTCCACCGTGCCGACCGCGAGGAAGGTGGGGCATCGCTTAAGCCGGGCGAGCACGTCTTCGGCATCCGCCGGAAGGCCGCGGGTCGGCGCGGAGTTCGTCACGTCGGCGCCGAGATGGAACCAGCCGATCTCCAGCGGAACCTTGCGCGCCGGCCCGCTCTCGACCATCCAGGCGGCGAGATCGTCGGCGACGGCCCTGGAGATGCAGATGGCGCCGTCGAGCGAGGCCACCATCGAGAGCCATTTCACGAACCAGCGCGTGTCGCTGTTGAAGTGCTGCGGCATGCGCACGGGCAGGAGATCGTACACGACGTGCACGACCTTCACCCCCATGGCGCGCATGCGGTCGACCTCGGCCTGCGCGAATTCATCCCTGAAGGCATCGAGATCGAGCCCCAGGAAAACATCGCCCGGGAAAGCATCGATCGGCTCTTCCGGCAGCGAGGTCTTCGCGATGCAACCCAGCGTCTCGGAGAATCGCAGGGCGACGACATATTGGCCCTCGGCCGCCCGACGCACAGGTACGACCGAGAACGAGGCATGGGATCGCGACAGCAGCGCCTGCACGATGGCGCGCGTGACGCGCTGGATCCCCGTCCGCGCGTCCAGCTCGGCAATGTAGCTGACGTCGATGAACAGGGATGGCCTGCGCGGCCGCGGCGGGAAGCTCGAGGCGAGCGCGGACGCCAGCGCTCGATCGTGCCCCGCCTCGGGACGAGACGGCGCCAGCCGATCGGTCAGGCCGAGAACCGCGCGCCGGAGCGGCGTATTGAAGGCTTCGATGGCGTCCCGGTACATCCGTGCGGCGCGGGGCGGCGCGTGCCGGTCCGCGATCAGCGCGCGGGCCGCCGCGCCGAGGCGCTGGCGCAGATCGGGTGCCTCCGCAAGGCGAACGAGGGCCTTCGCCAGGTCTGGGATCTCGAACTGATCGGGAATGAGCCAAACCGCATCGGCGTCGAGTTCCGCCATGGCGCCGTTGGCATTGGCGATGAGCGGCAGTCCGTGCCTCATGCAGTCGAGCGCGGCAGCGGAGGTCTCGCCACGCGACATGGTTCGCAGCTGCACGGCGATATCGGCCGCCTGCTGGTAGCGATGATAGGTGTCCGCATCGACCCAGCCGGTGACCTCGACCTGGTTCTTCAGGCCGAACGTGCGGCTCAACTGCTCGACGCGATGGCTGTAGGCTTCGCCCGCGCGGCCGACGAGGACCAGCTTCGCCCGGGGACCGAGCTTTGCGACGGCCGAGGCGAAGGCCTCGACGAGCTCAACCGTCAGCTTGTTCGGGGTGACGTCGCCGAACGAACAGATGACCAGCTGATCATCCGCCAGTCCGAGCTGGCGCCGCGCCTCCAGGCGGGCGGCGTCATCGCCGTCGGCCGATCGGCGCAGCAACGGGACGACGGCCCAGTCGCGGGCGGCGTCGGCGCCGTACCATTGTTCGGCCAGCCGCTTCGACCATTCGCTGTGGACGATGATGCCCGCCGCATTCTGCAGGACGGAAAGATTGCCCGGAAAGGTCCAGACGCCGTGCTCTTCGCTGTCGGGGCGGGCGAGCGCGGCCAATCCCTCGACGCCATGGCTGTGCAGCACCGACTGCATCCAGTTGTTCATGCCCCGGTACATCTGGATGCCAGACAGGAAGAAATCATGGAGGACGAGGACGCCGGGAATGGTCTCCAGCAACTCGAACATGTGCTCGTGGAACGGCGAATTGCCGAAATGATAGAGGATGCGATCGAACCGGCCGGCATTTCGGCGGAACCAGCCGACGTTCCGGACGGGCAGGTTTTCGACGATCCAGGGATCCGAAACGTCGTCCTGGCTGACGACCACCTCGATCTCGTAATGCTCCGCCAGCGCCGGAAGCAGGTCGGCGCTGTAATCGGCGATACCGGACCGCTCCGGCGGCAGCGGCGAGATGAAGGCGAGGCGAGGCTTGCCGGGCGAGGCATCCGGCAGCGGCTGTCCGCGCGTCCCGAAGGAGGCTTCCAGCGCCTCGATGGCACGGATGGCCGTCGCATCCCAGTTGAAGTGCCTCGCCTGCGACAGCCCATGGGCTTCCAGCCGAACGCGATAGGCGTCGTCGGTCAGGACCCGCTCGATCTTCGCCGCGATATCGGCCTCGTCGCGCGGATCGAACAGCGCCTCGTCGCAGCCGACGACCTCGGGAAGGCTCGACGTGTTGGACGCGATCACCGCCCGGCCGCACTGCATCGCCTCCAGCGCCGGCAGGCCGAAGCCTTCATGCAGGCTCGGGAACACGAAGGCCTTGCAGCCATTGTAGAGGACGGCCAGATCCTCGTCCGGCACGAAGCCGGTCATGACGAGCGACGATTCGGGCAGTCCCACGGAAGCGGCGAGCGCGGTCAACCGCTTCCTGTCGTGCGCGCTCGCCTTGCAGACGATGGCGAGCTGATGCGCCTGTCGCACCGGGCCGGGCAGGTGGGCGAAGGCGCGGATCAGCCCTTCGATGTTCTTCCGGGGATCGATGCCGCCCGTGTACATCAGGTAGTCCCGCGACAGGGAATATCCCTGCCGAAGAAGCTCCCGGTCCTGCGGCGAGACAGCGGCCTGCCGGAACTGCGTCCCGGCGGCGGTGGAGATGTTCGCGACGCGCTGCCGGTCCCAGCCCAGCGCCGTCACGGCCTCCTCGGCGGCCGACTGCGAGATCGAGAGGAGCTGGTCGGCACGTCGAAGATGCCCGAGCTTCTCGTGGTACCACGCGCGCACCACGTCGTTCGCGAGGTAGACCTTCTCGTTGAGCAGCGGGATCAGGTCGTACAGCACGACCGCCGTCGGCAGTGGAACCAGCCGCCCGACACTGGTGACGACATCGTCGCCCAGCCCCTCGAACAGGCTTGTCACCAGCACCGCATCCGGCTCCAGCGATGCCAGAAACGCCTCGCGGAGCAGCTCCGCATCCTGCCGGCGCCGTTCATTGGCCGTCTCGTGCCAGGCCAGCGGGCCGGGGGCCGTCCAGACGCGGATCGCCTCGCGCGGAAGCACCCCGTCGAACGCCGCGCGGATATCCTCGATCGTGTCGCGGAAATGACCGTTGAGCGCGATCAGTACCTCGTGCTCGCCGCGATGGCGGGCGATGCCGAGCGCGAGTTCGAGCGAATAGCGGCCGATGCCGCGACGGCAATTGTCGCCCTGGGCGCCCTGTAGGTCGATGACGATGCGCACGTCAGGCCTCCGGCCGGCGCGTCTGCGAGGCGTCGAGACGCTTCTGGAAATAGCGGGCGCGGGGCGAGAGCTCGGCGGGCGCCGACGGTGCACTCTCCAGCCCCGTGCCGGCACCGGGGAACGCGACGGCCTTCGGCAGCGCCTGGTAGCCGGGGCTGGCCATCCACATCCGGAAGAAGCTGCGCGGCTGGCCGTCGCGGCGCAGCACCCAGCGCCGGAACAGGCCGCGCGGCTTGCCGCTATTGTGGAACATCAGGCGCCGGAACGTCTTCTTCGGCTTTCCCGACGCCCGGAACAGCAGCCGCTCCAGGATGCTGCGGCGGATGAGATAGTCGACATGGCGGCTCGTCCGCCGTGCCTCTCCGCTGATCTCGTCAAGGGCGCGCCGCAGCTCGGTCCGCTCATCGGAAAGGCGGGCCAGCCGGCCGGCCGCCTCATCCAGGCGCCGCTCGAGGCCCGCCTGCCGGTTCGCCCACCGGGCCGCCAGTTGGTCGAGCGCTTCCCTCAGTTCGGCGACCTCGCCCGAAAGGCGTTCGACTTTCTCGATCTCCATTTGCCGCGCGCCCAGAATGAAACCATCGAAAACATTAGGCGGAGCGTCGAAGCAATCGGCGAGGGCGCGATGTTCACCGGCGACGTAATAGCGATTCAAGCCGTCCCAGTAGACGAATGCATAGCCGGCTTGGATCAGCGTCTCCTCCCACTCGGCGTGGGTCGAGATCTGAGTGTTCGGCCGCGTCGCCTCGACCACGACGATCCATGGCCGGTGACGCGACCAGTCCGCGCCGCGCAGCACCGCCGCCTCATGGCCCTCCACGTCGATCTTGAGGAAATGGACCACCTGCCCCGCGGGCACGTGCTCGTCCCACAGACGGGCGAGCGTCCGCGCCGGCACCTTGATGGGGTTCAGTGCCCAGCCAGCATCGACGTGCCCTTTCGCGATCGAGGAATCGACCGTCGTCAGGCCGCTCTCCTCGATCACGCTCAGCTCGATCTCGCCGTCGAAATCGCTAACGGCGACGCCGAGATTGATGTCCCGCGGCCGCGCCGCCACGAGCTCAGCCAGATAATGCGGGTTCGGCTCGATGTTGAGGCCGTGCCAGCCCCTCTCGCTGAAGGCGCGGGTGACGCTGTCGAGGTCCGGGGAGAAGGCGCCGACATCGATGTAGAAGCCGTGCTCCACATGCTTGAGCGCACGCCAGATCATGACGTCTTCAAAGTTCTGCGCATAAGATATGAACGTCACGGCGCCTCACGCAGTTCGTTCGCCCGGCATCTTCGGCCTCAGCAAAGACCCTGCCATTCGCCCGCGGGTGGCGCCGGAAAATCCCCGCCCGCGCGGGCCACCGCGCGCCAGGAAGGGCGCGCGGGGATCCTTCGTTCATGTGCGCGGAACAGTGCGCACCGATCAGACCCGCCAGTCGTCGTAGTCGGATCTCGCCATCATCCCCGCGAGCTCGCGGATGCCGACCTTCGGCTCCCAGCCCAGCTTGGTCCGCGCCTTGGTGGCGTCGCCGAGCAGGAGATCGACTTCCGCCGGGCGGTAGAACTTCGGATTGACCTTGATCGCCACCTTGCCGCTCTTGCGGTCGACGGCCTGCTCGGTCTCCTCGGCGCCGGACCATTCGAGATCGAGGTCGAGCGCCTCGGCGGCGAAGCTGACGAAGTCGCGGATCGGCGTGGTGACGCCGGTGGCGAGCACATAGTCGTCGGCCTTGTCCTGCTGCAGCATCCGCCACATGCCGTCGACATAGTCGCCGGCGAAGCCCCAGTCGCGCTTGGCGTTCAGGTTGCCCAGCTCGACCGGCACATGCTGGCCATGGGCGAAGCGCGCCAGGCCCAGCGTGATCTTGCGGGTGACGAATTCGGAACCGCGCAGCGGGCTCTCATGGTTGAACAGGATGCCCGAGGAGGCATGCAGCCCGAAGGATTCGCGGTAGTTGATGGTGATGAAGTGCCCGTACACCTTGGCCACGCCATAGGGCGAGCGCGGGTAGAGCGGCGTCTCCTCGTTCTGCGGCACGGCCCGCACCAGGCCGAACATCTCCGAGGTCGAGGCCTGGTAGAAGCGCGCCTCGGGCGTGAAGGTGCGGATCGCATCGAGAAGGCGCACGACGCCGAGGCCGTTCACGTCCGCCGCGTAGATCGGCTGCTCCCAGGACGAGCCGACGAAGCTCTGCGCCGCGAGGTTGTAGACCTCGTCGAAGGCGGTGCCGCGGATAAGGCGCGTGATGTTATTGACCTCGCTGAGGTCGAAATCGACGTATTCGATGTCGTCGGCGATCCCGAGCTTCTGCAGGCGCGCGATCTCGATCTGGGAATTGCGACGTATCGCGCCGGTTACCTTGTAACCCTTCTCCAGAAGCAATTTGGCGAGGTAGGAACCGTCCTGCCCGCTCACCCCCGTGACCAACGCCTTCTTCACCGAAAACCCCCTTTGGGACCACAATCTTCGGTCCGCAGGTAACCATACTCGTCCGTGATGTCCAGCCGCGGGAACGGCTGGACATCCGGCAATTCGTCAGGGGGTAGCCGAGGACCGGATAAGGTCGGTCAGCTCCGCCACCCGGCGCTCGATCATGCCGTCCTGCGCCCGCGCCTCCACATTGAGCCGCAGCAGGGGCTCGGTGTTGGACTTGCGCAGGTTCAGCCGCCAGTCGGCGAAGGCCAGCGACAGGCCGTCGGTTTCGTCGCGTGCCGGCTCCTGGCCCGACAGTGCCGCCTCGACGCGGGCGATGGCCGCCTCCGGATCGGCGATGCGGAAGTTGATCTCGCCCGAGGACGGGAAGGCCGCCATGCGGTCGGACACCAGCTCGGACAGGCTCTTACCCGTCCGGCCCATCAGCTCCGCGACCAGCAGCCAGGGGATCATCCCGGAATCGCAGGCCATGAAGTCGCGGAAATAGTGATGCGCCGACATCTCGCCGCCATAGATGGCGCCGGTGTCGCGCAGCGCCTGCTTGAGGAAGGCGTGGCCGGTGCGCGCCTGCACCGCGTTGCCGCCGGCCCGCGCCACCACATGCTGGGTGTTCCAGACGACGCGCGGGTCGTGCACGATGGTCGCGCCCGGCTCCTTGGTCAGGAACACCTCGGCGAGCAGCCCGACGATATATTCGCCGGGAATGAAGCGGCCGGTGTGGTCGAACAGGAAGCAGCGGTCGAAATCGCCGTCCCAGGCGACGCCCATGTCGGCGCCGGCGGCCACCACCGCCTGCCCGGTGACCGGCTGGTTCTCCGGCAGCAGCGGGTTGGGAATGCCGTTAGGGAAGCTGCCGTCCGGCTCATGGTGCAGCCGCAGGAAGCTCAGCGGCGCGCCACGGGCGGCAAGGCCCTCGGCGATGGCGTCGAAGGTCGGCCCCGCCGCGCCGTTGCCGGCATTGACCAGGATGGTCAGGGGACGCAGCGCCGCCATGTCGACGAAGGAGAGCACGCGCTCCACATAGGCCGCGCGCGCGCCTTCCGCCGGGACGACATGCCCGCCCGGCCGCGACGGCAGCGCCGGGCCTTCCGCCAGCATCTTGATCGCCGCGAGCCCGGTGGCGGTGTCGAGCGGGGCGGAACCCTTCCGCACCAGCTTCATGCCGTTATAGTCCATCGGGTTGTGCGAGGCGGTGACCTCGATACCGCCATCCGCGGCAAAATGCGTCACCGCGAAATACATCTCCTCCGTGCCGCACAGGCCGAGGTCCAACACCTCGGCACCGCCGGCGACGAGACCCTCGATGCAGGCGTCGGCCAGCGACTCGGACGAGGCGCGGCAGTCGCGCCCGATGATCACGCGTCGCGCCGAGAGGGCTTCGACGAAAGCACGCCCGATGCGGCGGGCGATATCCTCATTAAGTTCTTCTCCCAGACGTCCGCGAATGTCATAAGCCTTGAAACAGGTGAGCATAGGCATGGCACTCCATCGATCGGTGAAAGCGTCGCTCTGCTGCGGTGCGGTAGCCAACTCTGTCGAAGGATCGTGGTCAAGTCATTTTGGTCGTCTTGCGTTCTAGACCCCGGCCGGCCAAGATAGCTCATTTCATCATCGCAGATCATCACGTGGCCCATGGCGAACCTTTACCCTGTTCTTCTATGCGGCGGCTCCGGAACACGTTTATGGCCGCTCTCCCGCAAAAGTTTTCCCAAGCAGTTCGTCAAGCTGGGCGACGGTGAAACGCTCTTTCAGGCGGCGGCGCGGCGGATGGCCGGCCCGAAGATCATGCCGCCGCTGATCATTACGAACTCCGACTTCCGCTTCATCGTCACCGAGCAGCTCGCCGAAGCCGGGATCGAGGCCGGTCCCATCCTCATCGAACCCAGCCCGCGCAACACCGCCCCGGCGATTCTTGCTGCAGTGCAATACCTCGCCGCCCGCGATCCGGATGCGGCGATGCTGGTCATGCCGTCCGACCAGGTCATGCCCGACCGCGACGCCTTTGTGCGCGCGGTCGAGGCCGGCCTCGCAGCGGCGGAGGACGGCCAGATTGTCACTTTCGGCATCAAGCCGACCCGGCCGGAGACCGGCTATGGCTGGCTGGAGCTCGCCCATCCGCCGGCGGGCGACCAGCCGGCGGCGATCCCGCTCAAGCGATTCGTCGAGAAGCCCGCCGCCGACCGCGCCGCGACCATGCTCGCGGATGGGCGCTATCTGTGGAACGCCGGCA
Source organism: Ancylobacter novellus DSM 506 (assembly GCF_000092925.1). Taxonomy (NCBI): domain Bacteria; kingdom Pseudomonadati; phylum Pseudomonadota; class Alphaproteobacteria; order Hyphomicrobiales; family Xanthobacteraceae; genus Ancylobacter; species Ancylobacter novellus. The sequence goes on from NC_014217.1 coordinate 3,990,743, forward strand.
TCTTCCTGATGTCGGTGAAGACCGCGCTCAAAGCCTTCGAGGCGCATCTGCCGGACATGCTGGCGCCGGTGAAGCGCGCGGTGAGCGAGGCGCAGGCCGACCTCGGCTTCCTGCGGCTCGCGCCGGCACCGTGGCAGCTGGCGGAGGAGATCTCTGTCGACTACGCCATCATGGAGCGCTCGTCGAACCTGCAGGTCGTGCCCTTCGACGGCGACTGGTCGGACCTCGGCGACTGGTCGTCGGTGCTGCGCGAGGGCGGGCCGAACGAGAACGGCGTCGCCGCGCATGGCCCGGTCACCGCCATCGACTGCGAGGAATCGCTGCTGCGCTCGGAGGCCGAGGGGCTGGAGCTCGTCGGCATCGGGCTGAAGGACATGCTGGTCGTCGCCATGCCCGACGCGGTGCTGGTGGCCGACCGCTCGCGGGCGCAGGACGTCAAGCAGGCGGTCACCGCGCTGAAGGCCAAGGGATCGCGCCAGGCCGAGCATTTCCCGCGTGACCACCGCCCCTGGGGCTGGTTCGAGACGCTGGTGCTGGGCGACCGCTTCCAGGTCAAGCGGATCGTCGTGCACCCCGGCGCGTCGCTGTCGCTGCAGAGCCATTTCCACCGCTCCGAGCACTGGATCGTCGTCTCCGGCACGGCGCGCATCACGGTGGACAACGAGGCGCGGCTGCTGACGGAGAACCAGTCCGTCTACATCCCGCTCGGCGCCGTCCACCGCATGGAGAATCCCGGCAAGGTGCCGATGGTGCTGATCGAGGTGCAGACCGGCACCTATCTTGGCGAAGACGACATCGTTCGCTATGAAGATGTCTATGCGCGTGGCCAGGGAGCAAAGGGCTGAGCGAGCACGGGGCCAAGAAGATTCCGGGTGACGCGAAGCTTATCGCCGGGCCGGACAGCCCGGACGATGCGACGGCAATCGATGGAATCTCGAATGTCGCGTCCGACAGTCATAATAATACCATGAAGTCCGGCAGCGACGCGTCGGTTCGACATGCCTTTGTTCCGGCGGGGCGCCGGGAAAGACGCAGCGCGCGCCGGCGCTTCGGCCATGTCGTCGAGGACCTGCTGACCGAGGTCGGCATCGGCGAGGGCTACAAGACCCGCCAGCGTTTCGGCCTCGACGTCGTCGGCTATCTGCTGTCCGAGATCGGGCTCGGCGAGGCGGCGCGCCTGCTGGTCGGCGCGCTCGATGCCGCGCAGATCCCCTCAAGGCTGGTCAACGTGCCGCTGCCCGGCCGCCAGGCCGACGATCGGCTGGCGGGCCGTCTCGCCGCCTCCGACAAGCACGCCGCGGCGCTGTCGATCTTCGGCCTGATCGACCTGCGGACCTTTGCCGACCGCGCCTCCCGGCACCAGGTCAACATCGCCTATCCCTATTGGGAGCTGCCGACGGCGCCGTCCTCGGTGCGGCCGATCTTCGACCGCTTCGACGCCTATTGGGCGCCGACGACCTTCATCCGCGACATGCTCACCGCCGAGCAGAACCGGCCCGTGCGCCTCATCCCGCAGCCGGTCCGCCTGTCGCCGCGGCCGCCGCCCATGCTGACCTTCGAGGGGCCGCTGCGGGTGCTCAGCTTCTTCGACTACGACTCGGTGATGACGCGCAAGAACCCGCTCGGCGCGGTGCATGCCTTCATGGCCGCCTTCCCGGTCGTGAAGTCGGATGTCCAGCTCGTCATCAAGGCGCGCGGCAACCTGCGCACCGAGGCGCAGGAGCGGCTCTACGAGCTCATCGAACGCGATCCGCGCATCGTCATCATCGACGAGACCCTCACCCGCGAGGGCATGGATGCGCTGATGGCGAGCTGCCACGTCTTCCTGTCGCTGCACCGCTCGGAAGGCTTCGGCCTCGGCTGCGCCGAGGCGCTGGCGAGCGGCAAGATCGTCGTCGCCACCAATTTCGGCGGGCCGCGCGACATGATCACCCCCGCCACCGGCTATCCGGTGGCCTTCCGCCCGGTGCGGCTGGCGCCGGACGACTATCCGGAGTCGGAAGGCAGCTACTGGGCGGAGCCCGACGTCTCCCACGCCGCCGAGATCCTGCGCGCCATCTATGACCGCCCGGCCGAGGCCGCGGCCAAGCCACGCGCCGGCTATGCCTATCTCAAAGCCAACCATTCCTTCGAGGTGGTCGGCACGAGGATCGCGCAGGCGCTGCGGGAACTCGACCAGAGCACTGTGCGCAAAGGCTGAAGGCTTTTGCGGACCGGCACATGCTCCAGCTTGTTGAATCCAGAGCGCCCTAAGGCTCCACTACCGGGGACAATTCGCGTGGCGCCGGCGCGTCGGCCGCCAGCGCCTCCCGCCAGCCGCCCTCGCGGGTGATGTCGCGGGCGCCGGCGAGCGCATGGCTCTCGCACAGGAAGCCCTTCACCTCGCTGCCATCCTCCAGCATCAGTGTGCCGATGGCGAGCGGCGCCGGCACGCCGGCGAGGAAGTCGCCCAGCGCCGTGCGCGGCAGCGCCCATATCTCGACCGCGATGGCGGCGCCCTGCCCATCGGCATTGCGCACCAGCCCCGGCCGCGCCGGCGGCCCGCCCGGCAGGGCGTAGAGATTGTAGTGCGGGGCGGTGCGGCAGGCGCGCAGGAACCGCCCGCCGCGATGGATCAGCTCGTGATTGAGCGGCAGGCCGGACATATGCGCGCCGCAGACGGCGAGGGCGATCTCGTCCGCGGCCGGCGCCGGGACGGGCACAGGCGCGCGCCCGCCGCGCTCGACCCTCAGCGCGAGCGAGGCGCAGGCCGCATCCTCGCCCTTGCGCGCGAGGATGGTCAGGCTGCCGGGACGGCCGTCGCCGCGCGGGCCGGTCGGCACGGCGATGCCGCACAGATCGAGCAGGTTGACGAAGTTGGTGTAGGTGCCGAGCCGCGCATTCGGCCCGATCGGGTCGGCGCCGATTTCCTCCAGCGTGACGAAGGTCGGGATGGTCGGCACGCAGATGAACTGCGCCTCCTCGCAGCGCCGCTTCAGCTCCTGCAGCCGGTAGAGCCCCTTGAAGGCATCGACGGCGGTGAGGGACAGGCCCAGATTGAGGATCGCCCGCGTCGTCGGGTGCAGCGTCTCCGGCGCCTGCGTCACCCGCGCGCCCACCGCGGCGACGCGCTCGGCCACCCAGGGGCCGCTATAGAGCAGCTCGGCGACGGCGTAGAACGGCGAGAAATCGATCTCCCGCACCTCGGCGCCGCCGGCCTGCAGCTTCGCGATGGTGGCGCGGAAATGCGCCGCCTGCGCCTCGTCGCCATAGGTGCGCAGGCTCAGAGCATCCGGCACCGCCACGCGGAACCGCGGCGGCGGTGGCGAAAGGCGCTGCGCCGGCAGCGCCTGCGACCAGGGATCGGCGGCATCATAGAAGGCGGTCAATTCGAACAGCTCCCACGCCTCGGCCACGCTGCCGGCGAAGATGGAGACGGTGTCGAGCGAGCGGCAGGCCGGCACCATGCCGATAGAGGACAGCGCCCCCAGGCTCGGCTTCAGCCCGACGATGTCATTGAGCGCCGCCGGCACGCGGCCCGACCCCGCCGTATCGGTGCCGAGCGCGAAGACCGCCAGCCTGCGCGCCACCGCCACCGCCGAGCCGGAGGAGGAGCCGCCCGGCACCAGCTTGGGATCGACGGCGTTGCGCGGCACCGGATAGGGCGTGCGCACGCCGACGAGGCCGGTGGCGAACTGGTCGAGATTGGTCTTGCCGAGGCAGATGGCGCCCATCGCGCGCAGCCTGGCCACGACGGCCGCATCGGCCTCCGCGACATAGGTGAAATCCGGGCACGCCGCCGTCGTCGGCATGCGCGCGACGTCGATATTGTCCTTCACCGCATAGGGGATGCCCCAGAGCGGGCGCCCGTCCGGCGCGCCGAGCGCGCGCGCCTCGCCGAGCGCGGCATGGCGGGCCTCGTAGAGGAAGATGCCGGGATCACTGAGCGCATCGAGCCGGCGGAACGCCTCCTCGACCACCGCCTCCGGGCTCAGCCCGCCGGCATAGGCGGCGCGCAGCGCGGCGAGGGTGAAGGGGAGATCGAGAAGCGGCACCGCATCACATTGCGCAACGGGCATGAGCGAGACCTCGCGGAAGGAAGGACAGCTTCGCAGGGCGCCACTCCTTGCGCCACTACCATCCTGCCCCTCTCGCCGTGTTCGCCAAAATTGCTATGATTTCACCAAGGCGTTGCAATTAATGCACCGCGTGGGGAAATCGGCAGTCCGATGCGGCACTTGTACACGTTCCGCCTGATCGAGGCCGTCGCCCGCGCCGGCTCGATGCGCCGGGCGGCGGAGGACATGGCCATCACCGCCTCGGCGCTGAACCGGCGGATTCGGCGTTTCGAAGCGGAGTTCGGCGCCGAGCTGTTCGAGCGCCTGCCCGGCGGCGTGCGACTGAACCCCGCCGGCGAATTGCTGCTGCACCATTACCGCGCCAGCCTCTCCGACCTCGCCCGCGTGCAGGGACAGGTGGCCGATCTTTCCGGCGAGCGGCGCGGCCATGTCTCCATCGCCTGTTCGCAGGCGCTGCTGCCCTATTTCCTGCCCGAGCAGATCGCCCGCTACCGCGCCGATCATCCCGGCGTCACCTTCGGCGTGAAGGTGCGCGACCGCGCCGAAGCCGAGCAGGAGCTCGCCACCTATGAAAGCGACCTCGCCCTCGTCTTCGAGCCGGTCTATCTCGTCGATTTCGAGGTGATCCGCATCGTGCCGCAGCCCGTGGTGGCGGTGATGGCCGCCGACCATCCGCTCGCGCGTAAGCAGGAGCTGCGCCTGCGCGACTGCCTAGACGCCCCGCATGTGGCGCCGGCGGCGAAGTACGGCGTGCGGCACCTGCTCGACTTCGCCGCGCGGAAAGGCTCACGCCGCGTCGCGCCCATCGTCGAGACCGAGAGCTTCGAGCTGATCCGCCATTATGTGCTGCACGAGCGGGCGGTCGGCTTCCAGATCCCCATCGGCCTGCGCGATCCCGGCGACGGCTCGCTGGTGTTCCGCCCCATCGCCGAGCGCGACCTGCCGACCGGCAACCTCATCCTCGGCCAGATGCGCGGGCGCTCGCTGCCCGTCGCTCCCGCCCGCTTCGCCCAGCGCCTCGCCAACGCGCTGAAGGACTATGCGGGGGGCACCGATCCATAGTCCCACGTCCCCTCATCCCCGGACTTGACCCGGGGACCCAGAGACCTTGCCGCCATCATGCGGCGCGAAGCCTGGGTGGCCGGGTCAAGCCCGGCCATGAGGGCGGAGACGGCCTTGGCGCAGGCAGGGCGGGCGCAGGCCCTAGGCGTCCTCCAGCTCCGCCTCGTCGGCCGGGGCCGGTCCCCGCGCCTGCCGCCGGATCACCTGTGGCGGCTGGCCGAAGCTGCGCAGGAAGGCGCGGCGCATGCGGTCGCGATCAGCGAAGCCGGTCTGCCGGGCCACCATGTCGATGGGATGGGCGGTGTCCTCCATCAGCGCCCGCGCCGCCTCGAGCCGCATATGCTCCACCGCCTTGGCCGGCGACTGGCCGGTCTCGTTCTGGAAGGCGCGGCTGAACTGGCGCGGCGAGAGATGCGCCACCTCGGCCAGCTCTTCGACGTTCAGCCGGCTTGCCAGTTTTGCCCGCGCATAGGTGAGCACCTTCTGGATGCGGTCGGACTTCGGCTCCAGCTCCAGCAGCGAGGAGAACTGCGACTGGCCGCCGGAGCGGCGATGATAGAGCACCAGCTTGCGCGCCACCGCGCGCGCCGCCTCGATGCCGAGGTCTTCCTCGATCAGCGCCAGCGACAGGTCGATCCCGGCGCTCATGCCGGCCGAGGTCCAGACCGGACCGTCGGCGATGAAGATACGGTCCTCCTCGACCTTGATCATCGGGAAGCGCTCGGCCAGTTCGCGGGCGCGCAGCCAGTGGGTGGTGGCCCGCCTGCCGTCGAGCAGGCCCGCCTCGGCCAGCAGGAAGGCGCCCATGCCGGCGCCGGCGATGCGCCTTGCCTGCGCCGCGGCACGGCGCACGAAGTCGATGGTCGATGCCATCTCAGCCACACGACCCCGGCCCCCCGCTACCGCCGGGCGAGCGCCGCCTGAGCGTCAAATCCCCAGCGCGCAGCCGTCCTTGCGCGGATCGGAGGCGCCGGTGAGGGTGCCGTTCGCCCGGTCGAGGCGGATGGCCTGCGCGCCGCCGATCGGCCGGCCGGAGGGCACGATGTCGAAGCCGCGCCGGCGCAGCTCGGCGATGGTCTCCGCCGGGAAGGTGTCCTCGGCCTCGATCTGCGTGGTGCCGGGGATCGGGAACAGCCGCGGCAGGTCGATCGCCGCCTGCGGCTCAAGGCCGAAATCCAGCACTTTGGAGATGAAATGGGCGTGGCCCATGGCCTGGTAATGCCCGCCCATGACGCCGAACGGCATGAACGGCCGGCCGTCCTTTGTCACCATGCCGGGAATGATGGTGTGCATGGGCCGCTTGCGCGGCGCCAATTCGTTCGGATGGCCCTCTTGGAGCACGAAGCTCTGGCCGCGATTGTGGAACAGGACGCCCGAGCGGGGCGCCAGCAGACCCGACCCATAGGGATTGAAGATCGAGTTGATGAAGCTGGCGCAGTTCCGGTCCTTGTCGACCACGCAGATATAGACCGTGTCGCGATGCTCGGCACCGGCGAGGCTGGGCGCCGGCTCACCGGCACGGTCGAGCCGGATGCGGCCGGCGAGCTCGTCCGCCAGTGCGTCGGAGAGCAGATGCGCGACCGGCACCTCGGCCTGCGCCGGATCGGCGAGGAAGCGGTCGCGCTCGGCATAGGCAAGGCGCGTCGCCTCGATCTCCACATGCAGCCGGTCGGCGGTGAGCGGATCGCCCTTGGCCGGGAAGCGCGCGAGAATGTTGAGGATCATCAGCGCGATGATGCCCTGGCCGTTCGGCGGGCATTCATGGATCTCGTGCCCGCGGAAGCTGGTGCGGATCGGCTCGACATATTCGCCACCAGCCTGCGCAAAATCTTCCAGCGTGTGCAGGCCGCCGAGACCGTTCAGGTACGCGACCATGTCCTGCGCCACCGGCCCGCGATAGAAGCCGTCGCGCCCCTCGCGGGCGACGGTCTCCAGCGTGTCGGCCAGCTCCGGCTGGCGATGCACCGCGCCGACGGCGGGGGGCTTGCCGCCGGGCAGGAAGACCCGCGCCGTGCTGGCCTCGGCGGAAAGCAGCGCCGCCTCGCGGCCCCAGTCATACTGCACGCGCTCGGCGACGGCGTAGCCGTGGCGGGCGAGACGGATGGCGGGCGCCAGCAGCTCGGCGAAGGGCATGCGGCCATGCACGGCATGCAGCTTGGTCCAGGCATCGACCGCGCCGGGGATGGTAACGGCGTGCGGCGACTGGCGCGGGATCTGCGTCAGGCCCTTGGCGCGCAGATAGGCCGCCGTCAGCGCCGCCGGCGCGCGTCCCGAGCCGTTGAAGGCATGCACCTTGCCGTCCTCGCCGGCAAGCAGGGCGAAGCAGTCGCCCCCTAAGCCGGTCGAGCCGGGCTCGACCACGCACTGCACGGCACAGGCGGCGATGGCGGCGTCGAGCGCATTGCCGCCCGCCTCCAATACGCGGATCGCCGCCAGCGTCGAGGAGGGATGCGAGGTCGCCGCCATCGCCTCGCGGGTGACGACGGCGGAGCGGCCGGGCTTCTGGAAATCGCGCATGTCGGCAGGTCCTTGTGGCCGCTGGCGGCCGCCAACGTCACAGCCTGCTCGGCCTTCATGGGAGATGTGGTGCGGGTGGTCGGACTCGAACCGACACTCTGTCACCAGAAACGGATTTTGAGTCCGCCGCGTCTACCGGTTCCGCCACACCCGCGCTGCCGATCCCGCGCCGGCGAAGCGCGGCGGACTATAGCGGCCCGCGCGGCGCGGGCAACCCTCTAGGAAACCGATGGGGCCGGTGCTCAGGGCGCCGGCTGGCAGGTGCCGAAGGCGGTCAGCACCTTGCCGCCGGCAAGGGTAGTGAGCGTGGCCTCGGGCTTGGTGCGCGAGAGCTGGATCGCCCAAGCGCTCATGTCGTCATTGCCGTCGAGGATCAGGCTGTCGCCGTCACCGATCACGCTCTGGATCGAGCTGATATGCGGCAGGTCGTTGTCGGCCGTGCTGGCGATGATCTGCTCGCCGAAATGGATGAGGAAGCGGGCCGGCAGGTCGATGGTGCCGAGCTCGGTGGAGGGGCCGCAGCCCTTGGCCTCGCAGATATAGACCTTGTCGAAGCTGCAGGCGGTCGGCGGCGGCAGCGCGTCGTCGTCCGCCGGTGCGGCCGGGGGCATGGCGTCCGACGGGTTGGCTTGCGGGTTGGCCTGAGCGACCGGGGCGGGCGCCGTGGAAGGTGCGGGCGCTTGGGCATGCGCGGCGGCGAGGCCCAGCATCAGGCAGAGGGCGGTGGCTGTCGTCTTGAGCATGGGATGACCCTGGCGCTTGACCGAGGAAACGCGAAGCCGCGGGCGGGTCTCAGTAGACCGGCGTGCGGCACGGCGGATAGGGCGGGGCGCCGCAATAGCCCGGGCCGTAGACCGGCGCCGGCCGCGGCGCGTAGTAGACCGGCGGCGGAGGCGGCGGGGGCGGCGCATAGTAATAGGTCTTCGGCTGGGTCGCGGCCGTGACGGCCGACCCGACCAGCGCGCCGGCCACCAGGCCGCCGATCAGCGCGCCGGTGGAGTTCTTGGCCTGTGCCGGCAGGCTCGCGGCCGTCATCGGCAGAACGATGGCGAGGGCAAGCCCGACGCGCAGTGTCGATCGAAGAACGCTCATGTTCGGCCTCGTGCGAATCGTCGGGCCGACTATCGCGTGCCGGGCGTCGGGGGACAAGCAGGAGAATACCGGAGGCGCGATTGCGGCAGGATGGTGAAGCCCGACGTGGCCGCATCGACCCTGTCTCGCCAAGCTGTTGGCTGAAAATGATTTTCGAGCATGGGCGCGGGAAGCGACCGTAACGTAAATGCTCCAATTCCACCGCACGCCGGCCGTGATCACACGCCAGCATGATCGGCGGTTGGCGAACCATCTCCGCTCCGGCGCGTTGCCGGTGTCGAACGCCCCCGGTCCTGCCGGAGCGGACGATAGTGGAGGTTGAAGTGGACAGACGAGGTTTTCTGCTCGGTCTCGCCGGTGCGGCGGGAACGATGGTTGCCGCCGGCACCCTGCTCAGTCCAGCGCAGGCCACGACGCTCAGCCAGGTGAAGGACTTCACGCCGCCGGACGGACTGCCCGAAGATGCACTCGCCGAGGATGCGCTCGCCGACGAGGCTCTCGCGACGCCGGACGGCACCCCCGTCGAGCCGGCGCATTGGGGTCCCCCCGGTCCGCCTCCCGGCTACTGGCGCCGTCGCCGGCGTCGGTGGCGCCGCCGCCAGCGCCGCGTGTGCCGGCGCGCCTGGAACCGCTGGGGACGGCCTTATCGCCGCTGCCGCTGGGTCTGGTACTGATCGCCACGAAGCAACGAGACGGAAGGGCGCGGTCTCCGCGCCCTTCTTTATGTGTGGCGCTGCCACCACCGGACATCATCGACGGGGAGAGGCGTCGGGATGAGGGAGGTACGCGACAGCCGCGGATGATAGGCCGGATCGTCCTCGAACAAGTCGCGCCAGCGCTCGAGGAACAGCGCCATCTCGCTACCCAATACCCGACTCTGCCCGCGGCTGGCGCTTTCATAGTGAGTCAGCTCGGCATGCGGCGTGTAGACGATGCGCAGGCCCAGCAGGCGCAGGCGCAGGCACATGTCGACGTCATTCCAACTAAGCGAAAAGCGCTCTTCGAAGCCATTTATCTCGTCGAGCAGACTGCGCCGGGTCGCGAAGACCGCGCCTGTGACGACGGAATATTCCCGGTGGACATCGGCCCAGTTGCCGTAGGTCGGCGCGGCGCCGGGCTCGTCGAGGAAGAGATGAGCGCAGGCGTCGTTGGGGCCGAACGCCATACCGACATGCTGGAGCCTCCCGCTCGGATAGAGCAGTCGCGCGCCCACGCCACCCACGTCGGGCTCCAGCGCAAAGGTCATCAACGCCTCCAGCCAGTCGGGTGTGGCTATGACAAGATCGTCGTTCATTAGCACGACATGCTCGGTCGCAGCTAGCCGCCAAAGACCGTTCATCTTGCGCGCATAGTTGAACCGCTCGCCCGGCGCGCGCGGCGTCGCGACAAAACGCATGTCGAACGGCCATTCGCGCTGCCGGTAGAACCCGTCGTCCTCCATGTCGTCGCCGATAAGGACGGTCAGCCTGTCCACCGGCCATGATGCGGTGGTCAGGCTTTCGAGCAGGTCGAGGATATAGGGCCGGCCCGCTGGCCTTCCATCGACATCGCGCGGGGCCTCCCGCCGAGTCGGGATTACCAGGGTGACTGGCGGATGATCGGCAAGGCGCCGCGTCAGGCGCAGCGTATCCGGCCGGCGCCCTGGCACGACGTCGAAATCGCCCAGCCCTCCGGCAGCCCACGTCGCCGCGACGCGACGGCGATCCTCAAGGTTCGCGCGGCGAGGGGCGCCGCGACGCACCGCAAGGATCTCGGGAATGCGCTCGACGGCTATTCCCGCAGCCTGCGCCCGCAGCAGAAGGTCATAGGTGACCGCGGTCCCGGCCTCGCCCGGCAGGCCCAGGCGCCGCAATGCCCGTCCATGGATGAAGATCGGCCAGCCGACATAGTCCTGCGCGATGAGCTGGGTGACGTCGAAGGACGGCTTCAGGAGGACATCCCGTTCGGCGCCGGTATCCTCGTCGAGCGCAACCTCGTCTCCATAGAAGATGCCGACATCCGGGCGCTGCTCGGAATATCGGCGGATGAGATCGGCAAGCGTCGGATGAAGCTGCACCTGCGCATCCGTCAGCACGTACCAGGACGAATCGCCCTCGGGCAGAACGTTCAAGGCGACGCGATCCGACAGCTCGCCGCTCTCTGTGAGGAGAATGGTGAGGAAGAAGGGCTTCGGCGCGTTCAGCATGACGTGTTCATGTAGTTCTATGGTATCCAGTTGCCGTCACGGGCGATCAGACCTCCGACAGTACACGCTTGATGCTATCTTCTATCCTTCGGGCGACGGTACGAGGCGACAGGAGCTGTTCAATCTTCGCCCGTGCGCGCGCCGCAAGAGCTTCGCGCTTGGCGGCCGGGAGACCGGCGGCCATTACCATGCACTCGGCAAAGTGGCCCATGTCGATACACCGGTCGGCAGTGCCTGTCGCGGCAAAGGCGCTGGCGCCATCCAGGGGCCGCCCTTCGCAGCGCACCGGAAAACCGGTCTCTGCATCGAGGTAATCACGCGAACCGCCGTAATCGGCCGCCACGACGATGTTTCCACGCGCCAGCGCCTGCGCCAGCGCCGGATTGAAGCCCGGCAGGCACCGGCTGGAAACATAGATGTCCGCGAGGTCGGAGAGCACGCTCAGCTCCTGCCTGGTCATCGCCTTGGCGACGATGACACCAGGTGTTGCCGAACCTGCTACGATGGCCGAAGAACATTCCGGCTCAAGGACAAGCACCCAGTCGTGCGCGCCGAGTCCCGACTCGGCGAAGACGCGCACAAGATCCTCTACCCCGCCGCCCATCGATGGAGCGCCGGGCTCGGCCGCGCCGAGCATAATGCGCGCAGCTTCGGGGATCCCCAGCCGGCGGCGCAGCGCGTTCTGCTCTGATGGAGACGAAGTGACGCCGCGCAACGGCACGACATGTGGGATGATGTCGATCGGCCCCTGGAAATGGGGCCGCACGAGATCGGCGACGAAGCGGCTCGATGTCCAGATCGCATCGGCCTTCTCGAAGCAGTGGAGAAACTTTCGCCGCGAGAAATCCTCAGCCGCATCGAGCAGGATGACCCGCTTGAGAGCGCGCTCCACCTCGTCGCGCAGTTCCCAGTTGGGATATTCATCCCATGACGAGGCATCGAGATGAATGACGGCGATGTCGGCCGGCCCGGCGAAATCCGAAACGCGGATATTGGGGCTGATTCGGCGATGGGCGGAAAGCGCCTGGATGGGTAGAAGTCGCGTCTCGAAATCGGCGTGCATCAAGGCACGCAAATAGCCGCGTGACACGGCACCGAGCGCGTTGTCGACGTTCCATGCACCCGTGAAGCTGACCCGGAATCGGCGATCGGACGGGGAAGGGCCGAGTGGATATTTCCGATAGAAGGCCAGTTCGGCCAGAAGTCGTTCCGCCAGGGCGACGTCGTAGCCGTAACGCGTCAGTTCGTCCCGCCAGCCGCCGTCAGCATGCCGGTGATCGCGAGCCTGGAGCACGGAGATATCCACGAACGGGAAGCCCGCCGCGAGCAATTCGCGCCAGTTGCGATCGCCTCCATGGCGCGCTTGCGCCGTCCTGAACAGGACATCCACGACGAAGCCCGTCGATTTCATCAGGGACGCGAACCGCTCTTTCTGGCTGTCGCCGACATCGCCCAGATGGACGTAGCCGGCAATGCCGCGGATGAACGACTGAAACGCGAACGAACTCAATACCTTGCGCTTTATCGCGACGAAATTTCCCTCCGGCATCCAGCTGCCGTCAAGGCTGTCGGTCAAGCCGACAATATCTGCCGAACTGTTGCGGATGCAGTCCATCGCCGCATGAAGCGCCGGCCGGTTGGTGGGGCCCAGCAGGCTGTCATCCACAAGGTACAGGATCTCGACATCGGAGAGAGCAGGGTAGCGTCGCATGAGCTGCATCCACGCAGCGAAGATCGTCCCCCTGTTTTCCCGCAGGAAAAGCCCCCTGGCCGATCGGCGCAGCCAGGAATCGTCGTCGGTCAGCGGCCGGTCGGTCAGGACCAGCACATAGACGTCGACCCCCGCGCCGGTCAGCGACTCAACATAATGCCGTACATGCGCCCGGATCCGTCCGCCGAGTGAGCAGATGACGAACAGCGCCGCCTCCCGGCGCGGCGGCTCGAACGCGATCCTTTTGAGCTGCGCCTCCGTATCTATTGATCTTTCATCGCCGGTTGAATGCCTCATTTCCGCGGTCCAATGCTGGACCTCGACGATGCAGCATGCTCAGACGACCGGGGTCGCGTGTTTGTCCATACGCCTCCCCACCGGACGCCAGACGCCGCCGGCGATGGCAGAATTGCGCGACCGTGAGAGCGCGATGCGCCGCGACGGCGCTTGTCTATTCCGGAGCGGCGCCTCCACGCACAACGCAGTGAATCATCGGCGCGAAGCAACATCAATTCGTAACATTCGTTGAGCCGTTGACGAGTGAACGAATATCCACAGCCATCAGTCCTGACTTCCCCAGCATACGTTTCGTGCAACCACAGTAGCAACACTTAATGTCTTACTGAAACCTTTCCAAAGGCCATTCTGCCCAAGGGCGCATGAGCGCGCCCCATTTGCAACCGCCGAGAAGCCGGACCGCTGTCCTTTCTCCCCGGGTCAACGCGGTCTCATTGCCAGCCGCGTCGGAGGATGTTTGAATGCCGCCGCGGTTGACCGCAGGCAGGATTCCCGATCCTTACGCCGCCGGCGACATACGCAAAGAGCTTACGAAACGTTGGCCAAGTGAAGCGACTGAATTATGGACGACATTATGCCGATCAGCAGTAAAAGGTTCGGCGAATTTGACGATACTACTTTCTCTATATCGCTCGGCTTCGACGACGACCCCGCTCTGCCCAACCTGTCCGTGAACGCGGCGGCGTTCATGCAGCCGATCCATTTGGAACATTCGGCCTGGCACGAGCATATTCCGTTCGCTTTCTGGCTCACCGGCGCCCATCGCCCGCGGACATTCGTCGAGCTGGGCACCCATTACGGCGTGTCCTATTTCGCGTTCTGCCAGGCGGTCGAGCGGCTGCGACTGTCCACCCGCTGCTACGCCGTCGACAGCTGGCAGGGCGACGAGCATGCGGGCCTCTACGGCGGCGACGTCTATGAGAAGGTCTCCACCCACAACGCCCGTTTCTACTCGCGTTTCTCCGCCCTCATGCGGACGACCTTCGACGAAGGGGTCGCGTTCTTTGCCGATGGCGAGATAGATCTGCTGCACATCGACGGGTACCACACGCTCGAAGCCGTGAAGCACGATTTCGAGGCATGGCTCCCCAAGCTGTCCGAGCGAGGCCTCGTCATTCTCCATGACAGCAACGAACGCAAGGGCGATTTCGGTGTCTTCCAGTTCATCGAGGAACTGCGGAAAACCTACCCCTGCTTCGAGTTCGCCCATGGTCATGGCCTGGCCATCGTCGGCGTCGGCCCCGACCAGCCCTCCCTGGTGAAGCGACTGTTCGAAGCGGACGGCGACGAGGCGAAGCGACGGAACGTCCAGGAGATCTTCGCCCGGCTCGGCAAAGCCTGCTCCAACGAATACGCCGCCGGTCATCTCAGGTCGGAAGTCGCCGCACTGTCGAGGGAGCGGGATCGTGCCGTCGGCGAGATCGAGCGGCTCGGCACATTGGTGGCGCGGACCGAGGCGGAGGCGCGCCGGCTGACGGGGATGGTGGGCGAACGCGACAACCTGAACGAGACGATCGCGGCAGCTCGGGATCAACTTGCCGAGCTGACCGAGGAAAATGCGGCCTTTCGTCGAGACGCCCGCGGCGCGGCCGAGACGCTCAAAGCCGTGACCCAGAACAACAAGGTCCTGCACGGGCAGCTCGAGCAGCGCGAGCGGGAAGCCGCCGAAACGCTGAACATGAACAACGTCCTACGCGCGCAGGTCGGGCAGCACGAGCGGGAACTCGCCGCGGCGGCACAGCAACTGGCGTTGCGGGAGCAGGAGCTCCGGCGCCTCCGGCGGTCTACGCCCTGGCGAATGACAGCGCTGCTGCGTGCGGTGACGGGAGCGTCGCGATCAGTAAGTCGGAAGCAGGAACGCGCACCCCGATTCATGACCGCGTCCGCGAGGCCCAAACTCGACCACGCCGACGAAGCCTTCGGTTTTGAACGCGACTGGTATCTCTCGGCCTATGCCGATGTCGCCGCGTCCGGAATGGATGCAGAAGAGCACTACCTCAGGCACGGCAAGGGTGAAGGGCGCTTCCCTTCGCGCGCCGCCGCCGAGTTCGACCGCGGAGGATATCTTTCCGCCAATCCCGATGTTGCCGCGTCGGGCATGGATCCCTTTCTGCATTATTGCGCGCATGGAAAGGCCGAAGGGCGGCATTTTGCTCGAATCGGCGGTCAAGGGAGCCCGCAGCTCGCCGCCGAGGCGCGCCAGCCGTCGTTCCTGGAACGGCGCCGCTATGAGGCTTCCACGCCCCGCGGCGACAAGGTCCGGATCCCGGATTCGCTGCATCCCGTCGTCTCGGTGATCATCCCCACCTACGGGCAGGTCGAGTTCACGCTCCGATGCCTGTCGTCGATCTCGGCCCATCCTCCGCAGGTGCCGTTCGAGATCATTGTCATGGACGACGCCTTCCCCGGCGAGGAGGTCGCGCGGCTCAAGACCGAGGTCGAGGGCATCAGGCTCATACGGAACCCGGAGAACCAGGGTTTCCTGTATACCTGCAACATTGCCGCCAAGGAGGCGTCCGGGAAGTATCTGTATTTCCTGAACAACGACACCGAGGTGTTTCCCGGTGCCATCGACGCCCTGGTCGACGTTCTGGAGGCGGATCAGACTGTCGGCCTGACCGGCTCGAAGCTGATCTTTCCGGACGGCAAGCTGCAGGAGGCGGGGGGGGATCATCTGGAGTGATGCCACTGGCTGGAACTTCGGACGCGGAAGCGATCCCTATCGCCCGGAATATAACTATCGACGCGAGGTCGATTACATTTCGGGCGCGGCCATCATGGTGCGGCAGGATCTGTTCGCCCAACTGGGGGGCTTCGATCCGATATTTGCACCCGCCTATTACGAAGACACCGATCTTGCCTTCCGCATCCGGCAGGCCGGGTTCAAGGTGGTCTATGAGCCGCAATCGGCCGTCGTGCATCACGAAGGCGTCTCGCACGGCACGGATATAAACACCGGCGTGAAGGCCCACCAGGTGAAGAATGCCGAGCGCATGCTGGAGCGGTGGCGCGACGTCCTGCAGCGCGATCATTTTGACGGCCCGGCCGATCTCTTCCGGGCCAAGGACCGCGCCCGGCACAAGCCGGTCATACTGGTTGTCGATCACTATGTGCCCGAGCCGGACCGCGACGCCGGCTCCCGCGTGATCGTGAGCTTCCTAACCGCTCTGGTAAGCGCAGGGTGGGTCGTGAAGCTGTGGCCCCACAACCGGGCCTACTCGGAGCTTTACACGAGGCCGGTTGAGGATCTCGGCGTCGAGGTTCTCGACCATCGCTATCTCGGCAGCTTCGAAGACTGGATTCGGCTGAACGGTCCCTTCCTGGACCATGTCCTCGTCAGTCGTCCGTCGATAGCGGAGGACGTTCTACCTGATCTTCGCGCCTTCACACGCGCTCATCTCAGCTACTATGGCGTCGACATCCATTTCCTGCGCATGAAGCGGCAGGCCGAGATCGCCGGCAACCCGCAGCTTCTGAACGAGGCAGCCGCGATGGAGCGGGCCGAGCGGCAGCTCTGGCGGCAGTTCGACAAGGTCATCTACCTCTCGCATGTCGAAACGGCGCTGGTGGAGGAGCTGGAACCCGAAACGGACGCGCACGCGGTCGTGCCGTTCCATTTCGATCACTTCAACGAGCGGACCAAGCCGACGGAAGGAAACACGATCCTGTTCGTCGCTGGATTCTCCCACCCGCCGAACGTCGATGCGGCCGAGTTCCTGGTGCGCGAGATCATGCCGCTGGTCTACGCGCGCCGCCCCGACGCGCGGCTGGCGATCGTCGGCTCGCATCCGACCAATGCCGTGCGCGCCCTTGCCGCCGCAAACATCGAGGTGACCGGCTGGGTGAGCGACGAGCGCCTGATGCAGTACTACGCCGAAGCGAGGCTCGCCGTGGTGCCGCTGCGGTTCGGAGCGGGGGTCAAGGGGAAGGTGGTGGAAGCGCTGAGCCAAGGGCTCCCGCTCGTTACGACGCCAATCGGTGCGGAGGGCATCGTCGGCGTGACCGAGGCCGCGCTGGTCCGCGAGAGCGCGAGAGAGATCGCCGACGGCATTCTTACCCTGCTGAACGACGACGACGCATGGATGAAGGTCTCGAACGATCAGGTGCGGTTCGCCAAGGCAAACTTCTCGCTCGAGGCGTTGCAGGAGTCGCTCGTCGCCGCGCTTCAGCCGAAGCTGGACACCAAGCCAGCTGAGAGTCCTCGAGGGATAAAGGCAGCCGAACTTTGACGGCGCTGGCGCATGCCGTGGTGACTCCGATGAGTTGGCACAGCCAGCGTTCTCGGCCGGCGAGGCGGCCCCCCGCTGGCACACCGCCTCATCCCGACAAAGACGATCAATCCATCGCAACAAGGGTATAGAATGGCGGCGCTACGCGGGCGGAGCGTGATTGCGATCCTCGCCCTTATCTGGATATTCATGGTCTATTGGGACTTTGGATTGCCAGGTCTCCAGGCCGACGAAGCAAATCACTACGCGTTTGCGCCGGGCATCTTGTCGGAAGGTGCGGCGAGGCTCCACCACTATCGCTACCCCGACAATTTCATAGATCGGCTCGACGGCCTAGCACGATACCCGATCGTTGGCGGCAGCTTATATAATACCGACATCGGCGCCTATGTCGGCATTCCATTATTCATCTCTATCGGTTTCTCCGTAGAAAGCTTACGGATATTCGAAGGTTTTCTGACCTTCGGAGCTATATTGTCGTTAGTCGCATTGATCGCCCGTATCTTTGGCTGGGGTCCGGCATTTTTCTTCGGCCTTATTGCCATCACGGACCCGAGCAATATTTTCTCGGCTCGCTCGCAGGCGCACTACTTCTGGTATGTCATCCTGTTCGCCGCCCTGGCAGCGCACTGTTTGCTTTCCGACTACTGGCAACCACGCCGATCGCCTTGGCTCGCTATTGGCGCTGGCAGCAGCACGGCCCTGTCCGTGCTGTGTTATTTCGTCGGCGTGTTTTTCGCGATCCCGTTGATCCTGACGGCAATCTGGACCTATCGCCGTCGACCTTGGCACTTGGTTGCCTTTCTTATCGCCGGCATCGTCGCTTATTCGCCCGTCATTTACGCCGTCGTCTCGATCTATCTGGCAAGTCCTGCATTATTAGCCAACTTCGGTATGCCGGGCTTCGCCTTGGCCGAATCTATTCCGACATTCAGCGTCGAAAATCTGCGCCGCATGTCCAACCTGATCCAGGGCGGATTCGGCTATTATGGACATGCGCTGGGAGTTGTCGGCTATTTCCGCGACAACTACTCCACCGTGCGGCTGGCCATCATTGGCGGGATGCTCGCTTTGCTTGTGGTGACGGCACTCCGTTCCCGGTCTCCCGATAGCACCAAGAGCGCGTTCTACCTGGTTGCTTCCGGCTGCGTTGCGGCCTTCATCACAGGCGCCTTTTTTCTTAAGGCGATAAATTACCACCACTTCATCGCCTACGCTGTCGTCGTCTATATGTTGATGGCTTCGCTCATCGCGTCCGACCGAGTGGTGAAGACTATTGCCATTGCCGCCTGCTCCGTGCTGATCGCCACCAATTTGGTCGCGCTCCATGCCGCACACAAAGCGCTGAACAAGACGGGGGGGCTCGCTTATCATAACGAAGCTTATTCGGTGCCAGCGGAATTATTCCGTACGACGCTGAAAGACTACCGTCCAGTATTTGCTTCTTGGGGCTCGCACCTGCAGTTTCTGTTCCAGACGCGAGGACGGATACCCTATACGTTCATCGGCTCTCCCTCGACCGCGGAATTCTCGACCCTGGTCAAGCAGTACGGAAAAATTGCCATCATCATCGGCGTTAAGGAGCGCCGGACAGTTACGGATTTCGGTGGCCCGGTGGATTTCGAGATGCACTTCTCGCAGAGAGACGGGGCTCCTCTCTTTGATATAATTCTCGTCGGCCAAGAAAACGCCAAGCCCGCTCCACAATGAACGAGGACAGCTAACCACTTCCCTGCCGATTCGATGATTGGGCGCGAGATGCTGGAAAGGCGTGACGACATCCAGGGGCTGCGCGCGCTGGCGGTTCTTGCCGTGATCGCGTTCCACCTCCGGCTGCCCTATTTTCCCGGCGGCTATGTCGGCGTCGACGTGTTCTTCGTGATCTCGGGCTTTGTGATCACCTCGTCCATCGCGAAGGACATCGCGAGCGGTTCGTTTTCCTTCGGGACCTTCTTCCTCAAGCGCCTCCGCCGCCTCCTGCCGGCGCTGACCGCGACGGCAGCGCTGACGCTGGTCGCGGCAGGCCTTCTCTTTCCACCGACACTGTTCGTGCAGACGGCGCAATCGGCGCTCTATTCAATCACCGGGCTCTCCAACATCTTCTTCTGGAGGGAGGCCGGCTATTTCGCCAACGCGTCACTTACCAAGCCGCTCCTGCATACCTGGTCGCTCAGCGTCGAGGCGCAGTTCTATCTTGTCTGGCCGGTGCTGCTGGTCCTCGCCTATCGCCAGCGCACGCGGTTGCACCTCGTCGGACTGCTCGGCGGGCTGTCGATCGCCGGGCTCATCGCCTCGGAGATGGTGACCCGAAGCGACCCGGAGATGGCGTTCTTCCTGACGCCGTTCCGCTTCTTCGAATTCGCCATAGGCGGCCTGCTGGCGCTCGCCCCTCCGACATTCCGCCCAAGGGGGCTCGTGGCGGAGGTGCTTCTGCTCGCAGCGCTCGCGGCGTTGGCCGCCAGCATCGTCCTGCTCAGCGAAGCGACGCCGTTCCCCGGCCTGACCGCTCTCCTGCCGTGCGGCGCGACGGCATTGGCGATCTTCGCCGGCAGAGCGGCCGTGACCGGCCGGATATTGGACAACCCCGCCGGCCGCTACATCGGCGAGGTTTCGTATTCACTCTACCTCGTGCACTGGCCCATCATCGTCTTCTGGACCTACGCCCTGTTCCGCCCGCCGACCCCCGTTGAAGTACTGGCCATGGGTGTGGCTACGTTCGCGGCGGGGCACATGCTTTTCTGGACCGTCGAGGACCGCTTCCGGCGCTCCTTGTGGAACCGCCATACGGCCGGCGCTCGTCTGGCGATCGTGGTCGTGCTTCCATCGATCATATTCGGCGCCGGCGCTGTGTGGGCTCAGGGCGGCTGGGCGTGGCGTTCGCCCAACTACTTCCCGTCCGGCTTCGTCGATGCCCAACTCGCGAAGCGCTATCGGACGCTGAACGCCCTTTGCTCGGCGAGGGGGTGGGCAAAGTGCTGGGAGCCGGTCGAGACCAGTAAGAAGCGGGTGCTTGTCGTTGGCGACAGCTATGCGCCTGATGGCCTGAACATTGTCGATGTCAGCCTGCACGACGCCTATTTCATCCTCGATACGGTCCCCGGTTGTCCGCCCTATCCTGATATAGCGAAGATCTTCCCCGGCCGTATGGCCAATATCGACAAATGCAACGCGGCCAATCAGCGTCGATTTAATACCGATTACTTGCGCTATTTCGATGCAATCGTGATCTCGAATTCATGGTCCTGGTACAAACCAGCCCATCTCGAAGCGTTTCTGAAACAGGTCAGATCCGCGGCGCCCGATGCGAGGATAGTGATACTCGGTGCCTATTACACGCTGAAGCAGAACTGCTGGGAGCTCATCGAGCGCTCCGGCCGCGGGGCGTGCAGCGATCCCGCATTCCTCGAGCCGCCTCTTGCGCTCGAAAAGGATGCAGAGGCGGTCGCCAGCAAATACGGCGCAACCTTCCTGTCCAAACGCGAACTCATGTGTGGTCCTGCGGAATGCCAGTTCTATGTCGATGACGCGAAATCGATCCCCTTCGCCTGGGACAGGAACCACCTGAGCTACGAGTTCGCGAGGCTGATCGGCGAGCGCGCGAAGGACAAGATTCGTCGGTCTCTGCTCGGCTCGACGGATACCACTGCCATGCCCTGATGGAGCGCCATTCCCGCGCCCTTCCTCATTGGGGCGGTGCCGGGCGCGGGCGCGCTGGCTCTCCCCCGCCGAGCAGGTCGATAAAGGCCTGCGCCGCCTTGGTGGCGTAACGTTCGCGGTGGCGCAGGGCGAGGAAGGACCGGCGCGGCATGGGATAGCCGACCAGCGTCATCGCGCCGGCACGCAAGGCTTCCTCGACGACGCGGCGCGAGATGACGGTGACGCCGCTGCCCGCCTCCACGGCCGCGCGCACCGCCTCGTTCGAGGGATATTCCAGCGCCACGTCGAGTTCGCCCGGCGAAATGCCGAGGCTGCGCAGATGCGCCTCGAAGATGGCCCGCGTCCCCGAGCCGGGCTCGCGCAGCACCCACGGCCCCTCCCGCAGCTGCTCGGGCGCGGTCGGTGCCCGCCAGGTCCAGCGATGGGTGACCGGGGCGACCAGCACCATCTCGTCCTCGGCGACCGGCGTCGCCGACAGCACGGGATCGTCGATCCCGCCCTCGATGAAGCCGAGATCGGCGGCACCGTCGCGCACGCAGTCGGCGACAAAATCGGTGTTGCCGATGACGAGGCTCACGGCGATGCCGGGATAACGCGCGCGAAAGCGCGCGACCAGCGCCGGCAGCCAGTAATTGCCGGTCGTCTGGCTGCCCGCCAGGGCCAGCGAGCCATGGGCGAGGCCGGCAAGGTCGGCCAGCACCTTCTCCGCCGCCGCCGCCCGCGCCAGCACGGCGCGCGCCTCCGGAAGGAAGAGCCGGCCGGCCTGCGTCAGCACGATGCCGCGGCCGACCCGGTCGAACAGCCGCGCTGCATGGCGCGCCTCCAGCGCGGCGATGGCGGCGCTGGTCGCCGATGGGGTGAGGTTGAGCTGCTCGGCGGCGCGGGTGACATGCTCACGCTCGGCGACGGCGACGAAGATGCGCAGCTGCTCCAGTGTCATCCGCCGCCCGATTTCCTCATGTCGTGATCTTCACCAGCAGCAGGCTGAAGCCGGCGATGAAGGCGAAGGCGGCGAAGCCCAGCGCGAAGGGCTTCAGCCCCTTGGCCCGCAGCTTGGCGATGTCAGTCTCGAGGCCCATCGCCGCCAGCGCCATGGAGAGCAGGAAGGTGGTGGCGAGCACGATCGCCGCCTTCAGCTCCGCCGGCATGGTCACCAGGCTGTTGAGCCCGACCATGGCGAGGAAGCCGAGCACGAACCAGGGCATGGGCGGCCGCGTAGTGGAGGCGCCGTGGCCGTGCCGGGCGGCGCGGCGGCTGGCGGCGAAGCCGAGCGCGATCACCATCGGCGCCAGCAGCATGACGCGCGAGAGCTTGGCGATGGTGCCGAACTCGCCGGCCGCCGAGCCGTCCTGGTAGGCGGCGGCGACGACCTGGGCGATCTCGTGGATCGAGGCGCCGGCCCACAGCCCATAGGCATGCGGCGCGAGGCCCAGAACATCCGGCAGCAACGGGTAGAGGAACATGGCGACGGAGCCGAAGACGGTGACGCAGGCCACCGCATAGGCGACGTCCTCGTCATGCGCGCGGGTCACCGTGTTGGTGGCGATCACCGCCGAGGCGCCGCAGATCGAGGTGCCGGCGGCGATCAGCTCGGCGAGGCCGCGCTCGACGCCGATCAGCCGGCCGAACCAGGTGGTGAAGAGGAAGGTCGCGAGGAGGGTCAGCGCGATGACGGCAAGGCCGCTCAGGCCGACCTCGGCGACCTGGGCCGCGGTGAGCTGCAGGCCTAAGAGGATGATGGCGAAGCGCAGGATGCGCCGCATGGCGAAGGTCACGCCCTCCTTGGCGCGGGCGGGCGTGCCGAGCAGGTTGTGGAAGGAGATGCCGATGAGGATCGACAGGATCATCGGGCTCAGCACGCCGAGCATGGGCACCTGCCGCAAGCCGAAGGCCGCGCCGGCAATGCCCGCGGTGAGCGCGAGCCCCGGCAGGAGGCCGTAGTGACGAAGCTTCGAACCCTTCCGGGCATCGGCGGCAGCATCCACATGCGCGACCATGATCGTCCCTCCCTCACGGCGACGATCCGTCTTCGCAGCTTCAAATCATTCGATCCAACGGATTATATCGCACAAATCGTTCGACAAAAACGAACGATTTGTGCGCGGCGACCCCATGCGCGGATCGAGCGTTCATGCGGGAAATGTCGGATGAGCCCGCGGCGCCGTCTGGCGCGGGAAGGGGAAATGGTGCCGCTTGCGTGACTCGAACACGCGACCCTCGCATTACGAATGCGATGCTCTACCGACTGAGCTAAAGCGGCACGCGCGGCTCTGATAGCCGCGACGCCTCATTTTTTCAAGCGCCGGGACGCGTCACCCCGCGCAGGAAGCTTCTCAGCCCCAGGGACCGCGCCCGCTGCCGCGACCGCCGTCGTCCCGGCCCGTGCGGCCCCAGACATTGCTCGAAGCCTGGCTCGCAGACGAGCCCGGGCGCCGCGAGGCGCCGCCCCAAGGACCGGATCCGCTGCCCGAACCGGCGGCTTCGGGCTCGACATAGGCCCCGCCGCCGCCCCATCCGGTGCCCATCCCGCCACCCATCTCCTGCGCCAGCACCTGGAGCGCAGCGATGCGGTTCTCGGTCGCCGGGTGGGTCGAGAACAGATTGTCCATCCGCTCGCCCGAGAGCGGGTTGATGATGAACATATGGGCCGTGGCCGGATTGTGCTCGGCCGGCATGTTGGGGATGTGCTGCGCGGCGCCCGCGATCTTGGCCAGCGCCGAGGCGAGCCAGAGCGGCTGGCCGCAGATCTGCGCGCCGAGCTTGTCGGCCTCGTATTCGCGCGAGCGCGAGATCGCCATCTGCACCACCATGGCGGCGAGCGGCGCCAGGATCATCATGGCGATGGTGCCAATGAGCCCGAACGGATTGTTGTTGTTGCGTCCGCCACCGAAGAACATGGCGAAGTTGGCGAGCATGGAGATGGCGCCCGCCAGCGTGGCGGTGATGGTCATGGTCAGCGTGTCGTAGTTCTTCACATGCGCCAGCTCGTGCGCCATCACGCCCGCCACCTCCTCGCGCGACAGCGAGTTGATGAGGCCGGTGGTCGCCGCCACCGCCGCGTTCTGCGGGTTGCGACCGGTCGCGAAGGCGTTGGGCTGCGCGCTGTCGATGATGAACACGCGCGGCATGGGAAGCTGCGCCCGCGCGGCGAGCTGCTCGATCAGCCCGTAGAATTCCGGCGCGCTGGCGCGATCCACCTGGCGCGCGCCGTACATGGACAGCACCATGCGGTCGGAATTCCAGTAGCTGAAGATGTTCATGCCGGCGGCGAAGACCAGCGCGATGACCATGCCGCCCTGGCCGCCCAGCATGTAGCCGACGCCCATGAACAGCGCGGTCATGCCCGCGAGCAGGATCGCCGTGCGGAAATAGTTCATCTGTCCCTCATCTCGGCCGCGAAGGCGGCCGTGGGCAATAGAATGGGAAGCGCCGCCGGGCGCTTCAAGATCGCACGGCGTCCGCCAATCCTTGCCGGCGCTGCGTCAGACCGCCTTCCGCGCAGGGCTGCCGCGCCGCCCCCCGCCTTGACGGGCGCGCGCCAGCGGTGGTTCCAATGGCGCATGAGCAAGACCGATCCAACCCCGCCCGCGCCCGCCGAGCGCCGCCCGCTCACCCCCGCCGCGAAGCGCGCGCTGGAGGAAGCCGCGGCGCGGCGCGCCGCCAGCACGCAGGCGCAGGCGCCGAAGGAGATCGACGGCCGCAACGGCCCCGAGCCGGTGCGCTATGGCGACTGGGAAGTGAAGGGCATCGCCTCGGATTTTTGAACGCCCGGGCGGAACCCGGCATCCGGCTGGCCACATTTCGATTGGCTGTTCAACTTATCCGTGTCCCATGCTCTTCTGGGACCGGTTCCGGCGCGTCTGCGTGGCGGACGCTCCTACGGCACCGGCCCAAGGAGGCGAACATGTCGACGACGGTGAACTGCTGCTGCGACGCCGTGCATGACGGGAACTGCCCCGAACCCGGGGGACTGAGCCGACGCCTGTTCATGGCGACCGCGGCGGGCGCCGCCGGAGCGGCGGGCCTGGGTTTTTCACCGGCGGTGGCGGCCG
This sequence comes from Ancylobacter novellus DSM 506, assembly GCF_000092925.1. NCBI lineage: Bacteria > Pseudomonadati > Pseudomonadota > Alphaproteobacteria > Hyphomicrobiales > Xanthobacteraceae > Ancylobacter > Ancylobacter novellus. The sequence continues at coordinate 4,015,603 of NC_014217.1, forward strand.
CGCCTTCCCCGGACAAGGCGAAGTTCATGGAGGAGGCCACCCGCCTCGCCATCGAATCGGTCGAGAAGGGCTGGGGCGGGCCGTTCGGCGCCGTCATCGTAAAAGATGGCGAGATCATCGGCCGCGGGCAGAACCGCGTGCTGCTCACCGGCATCCCGGTCTTCCATGCCGAGATCACGGCGATCATGGACGCCTCGGCCCGTCTCAACCCCAAGGCGCTGCTCGGCAGCGACTATGGCGCGGGCACCATCCTCGAAATGATCCCGCGCGAGCCCGGCTCGCCCGATCCGGTGCCCGAGCGCGCCCGGATGCTGAAAGGCTGCGAGATCTACATCAACGGTGCGCCCTGCCCGATGTGCATGAGCGCCATCTACTGGTCGCGCATCGACCATGTGTATTTCGCCGCCAGCCTCAAGGACACCAGCGCCATCGGCTTCGACGACGCCTTCCAATACGAGGACTTCGCCAAGCCGTGGTCGGAGCGGCGGATCGCCGTGACCGAGAATTTCGAGCGCGCCACCGGCCTCAAGGCCTATGAGGCGTGGATGAACAAGAAGGACCGGCATCCCTATTAGGGCCTTTCCCGATCGGCGGAATCATCCGATCGGCAAGGAAATGCTCCGGGTTGCGGGCGGTTCACTCCTCCCCGCCGCCCCCCGGCTTGTCGCGTCGCATCGCCTTGACGCCGGCGCGGCGGGCCTTGCTTTCCAACCGGCGGACCTTGGAGCCGAGCGTCGGGCGCGTCGGGCGGCGGATCACCGGCAGGTCGGCCGCCTCCTGCACCATGGCGACGAGGCGCGCCAGCGCGTCCTCGCGGTTGCGCTCCTGCGTGCGGTAGCGCTGGGCGATCAGCACGATCGCCCCTTCCTTGGTGAGGCGCCGGCCGGCGATGCGCTCCAGCCGCGCCTTCACCACATCCGGCAGGGTCTTCGAGCCGCGCACGTCGAAGCGCAGCTGCACCGCGGTCGAGACCTTGTTGACGTTCTGCCCGCCGGGACCGGAGGCGCGCACGAAGCTCTCCTCGATCTCGTTCTCGTCGAGCCAGATGCGCGGCGTGACCGGGATCATGGCCGCTGGCGCAGGAAGGCCGCCGTCACGGCCGCGGCTCCCCGTCGATCGCCTCCAGCCGCCGGCGTACCTTTTCGAGTTCGGCGAGGGTGGCGTTGATCTGGGCGGTGAGCTCGCGCGTCAGCCGGTGCGCCGCCTCGGGATAGCTCTCCAGCGTGCGCAGGAACACCATGCGGGGGAGGCGCAGCACCTCCGCGTCCTCCAGCGCCGTGGCGGTGGCCGGCCGCTTGGTGTCGGTGAGCAGCGCCATCTCGCCCAGCAGCGCGGTTGATCCCACCCGCGTCGCCTGGCCGGGCCGGCGGGTGGCCTCGTCATTGCCGCGGGTGACGGAGAAGGTGCCGTGCACCACCACATAGGCGCAGTCCGCCGCATCGCCCTCGCGAAACAGCGCCTGCCCGCGAGGAACGGCGTAGCGCTCGACACTGATCGCGATCACCCGCAATGCCTCGCGGCCGATCAGCGCCAGCGTCGGCACGCGTTCCAGGAAGGCGATATCGTCCTCGATGGACATCCGGCGGGAGAAACTCCTCCTCGGGACGAATCAGTCGCCCCGCTCAGGGCAGCAATTTGTACCCCCCCGCCTCGGTGGCAAGAAGGTTGGGGTGCGAAGGGTCCTTCTCGATCTTCTGGCGCAGGCGGTAGATGTGCGTTTCCAGCGTATGCGTGGTGACGCCGGAATTGTAGCCCCACACTTCCTGCAGCAGGATTTCCCGCGCCACCGGCTTCTTGCCGGCACGGTAGAGGTAGCGAAGGATCGCCGTCTCCTTCTCCGTCAGCCGGATCTTGGAGTTGCGCTCCGTCACCAGCATCTTGGCGCCGGGCCGGAAGGTGTACGGGCCGATGGTGAACACCGCGTCCTCGCTCGCCTCGTGCGAGCGCATCTGCGCGCGGATGCGGGCGAGCAGCACGGCGAAGCGGAACGGCTTGGCGACATAGTCGTTGGCGCCGGCCTCCAGGCCCATGATGGTGTCGCTGTCGGTGTCGTGGCCGGTCAGCATGATCACCGGCGCCTTGAAGCCGCCCTGGCGCATGATGCGGACCGCCTCGCGGCCGTCCTTGTCGGGCAGGCCGACATCCATCAGCACCAGGTCGACGCGCTGGGATTCGACCTCGTTGATCGCCCCCTGGGCACTGTCGACGGCGACCACCTCGAACTCGTCATAGAGCGAGAGCTGCTCGACCAGCGCCTCGCGCAGGTCCTTGTCGTCGTCGACCACCAAAACTCGCTGAGCGTTCGCCATATCGCTTTCCCGAAAATACCGCGTCCCGTCAGGTCCGCTTCCCGAAGCCCCTTGTTCGCAGGGCACCGCGCGTCCACTCTCGCGCGGCGTCGGATGGAGGTGCCGTGCGTCCGGAGTAGGCAGGCGAAACGCGTTCGGCAAGAGTCGGCGGCCCCGCGGGACGGCATAGGCGCGGGTTCGTGACGTGATCGTGAACGGAAAACGCGTGAAGAAGAAGCCCCTTCCCGAAGAAACAAGCAGGAAATCCCCCGCCGCGCGTCGTCCGGGCGCATCGCGGCTGCGCGTGGTGGCGCGTCCGGGCTCGCCCGCCCGCGGCTGGCTCGTCCTCGACGGACGCGCGATCCCGGTAGCGCTCGGCCGCGCGGGGATCAAGGCCGGCAAGCACGAAGGCGACGGCGCGACGCCGAAGGGCGTCTGGCACCCACGCGAGGTCCGCTACCGCGCCGATCACGGCCTGCGGCCGACGACACGCCTGCCGGTGCGTCGTACCCGCCCCGAGGATGGCTGGTGCGACGACCCGCGCGACGGGCGCTACAACCGCCCGGTCCGGCTGCCCTTCAAGGCCTCGCATGAGGAGATGTGGCGCCGCGATGGGCTGTACGACCTCGTCGTCGTGCTCGACCATAACCAACGCCCCCGCAAGACGCGGGGCGGCTCGGCCGTGTTCCTGCACCTTGCGCGCGCAGATTTCGAGCCGACCGCCGGCTGCGTGGCCTTCCGCCGCCCGGACCTCAAGCGCCTGCTGGCGCGGCTGACGCGGGCCACGCGGATCGAGGTGGTGTGATGAGCTAGGCGGCTCTCGCTGAATTGCGCCACCCCTCGGACCGTCATCCCCGGACTTGGCCCGGGGATCCACGACTTGCCTTGAGCGCCCAGCCGAACCGAAGTCGTGGATGGCCGGGCCAAGCCCGGCCATGACGAACCTCTGAGTTTCAGCGCGTGCCGAAGATGGCGCTGCCGACCCGCACATAGGTGGCGCCGAGCCCGATGGCGGTCTCGTAGTCGCCGCTCATGCCCATGGAGAGCGCGGAGAGCCCGTTGCGGCGGGCGATCTTCGCCAGCAGCGCGAAATGCGGTGCGGCCGGCTCGTCCGCCGGCGGGATGCACATCAGGCCCTCGATCGTCAGGCCATGCACGTCGCGGCACTCGGCGATGAAAGCGTCCGCTTCGAGCGGCGCCACGCCGGCCTTCTGCGGTTCCTCGCCGGTGTTGACCTGAATGAGCAGGCGCGGCGCCGGCCGGCCTTCCAGCTTCGCGAACTCCTTGGCCAGCGCGGCGGCCAGCGAGGGCCGGTCGAGCGTGTGGATCACGTCGAACAGGCCGAGCGCGTCGCGCACCTTGTTGGTCTGCAGCGGGCCGATCAGGTGCAGCTCGATATCGGGATAATCAGCGCGTAGCGCCGGCCACTTGGCCCTTGCCTCCTGCACCCGGTTCTCGCCGAAGATCCGCTGGCCGGCCTCGATCGCGGGGAGGATGTGCTCGGCGTCGAAAGTCTTGGAGACGGCGACGAGATGCACCTCCTCCGGCTTGCGGCCGGCATCGCGGCTCGCCCGCGCGATCCGCTCGCGCACCTCGCCGAGCCTCGACGTCAGATCGCTCGCCGCCACATTCGAAGCCGTCTCGACCGTCATCGCCATCCCTCGCCTTGATCGACGCAATGCTGATATGCGCCGGCAGTGTCAAATCAAGTCGGCATTTGCCGCCAACTGTCCTTGCGGCAAGCACAACCCGCCGTTAACCTTTAGTCGAGCATTGCCAGCCGAGACGAACGTGAGCAGCCATCGGGGTCCTCACCTCGCCCCCGACATTCCCGCGCAGCCGGCCGAGCGCCACCCGTTCCTCGGGAGCAAGCGGGGGCGTCCGCATGCCGTCAGCCTGCGGCTGCGGCTGGTTGCCTTTGCCGTGCTCGCCATGACCCTCGTCGCCGCCGAGCGCCTCTACAGCATCGTCCGGCTGCACAGCGACAACCTCGCCGCCGCGCAGGACCATGTGCTGGACCTGATGGAGCGCGGCGTCAGTCAGTTCGGCACCGTGACCACGGAAGGCCGGGCGGTGTTGTCGACGCTCGCCGCCATGCCCGGCACCGTGCCGCTGGACCGCTATTCTATCACGCCGAGCGACGCCGACCCCTTGACCCCCGATCCCGGCGTCACGCCGGAAGCGCCGTCTTTCTGCCAGGGACTGGCGAAGGTCGCGGAAGGTTCGGCCGTGATCGATGCCATCTCGATCATCGCACCGAACGGCGTGGTCCGCTGCAGCACCAACGCCGCCGGCATGGGTCTCGATGTCAGCGGGCGCGATTATTTCCGCATCGCCATGCGGGGCATTCCGACGCTCGAATCGGTGACGCGCAGCTACGCGACCGGCATGCCCAGCCTCTATGCGGCCCAGCCCGTGGTGGTAGAGGAAGGCGAGGTCAGCGCCGTCCTGCTTGCGCGGATCGGACTGAACGACCTGCTGCCGCGCCGTTTCCTTGCCGAGCTGGGCGCCGCCGCGCAGGTCATGCTCGTCGGCCCCGAGGGCACGGTGATCATGGCCTATCCGGACCGCTCAGCCACCCTGGGCAGCAATCTTGCGGATACGGCGCCGGTGGCCCGCGCCATGAGCCGCACCCGCGGCACGCTACTGGCCACCGGACCGGACGATGTGCGCCGGGTCTATGCCTATAGCCGCCTGCCGGGCACCAACCTTCATCTGCTGGTCGGCGTCGACGAGAGGCGCGTCATCGCCCCCGTCGAGCGCGCGACCTTCAGCGCCGGCCTGGCACTGCTGGTGCTCGGCGTCATCATCCTGGTGACCTTCTGGGTCATCGGCGAACGGCTCATCGTCGCGCCGGTGCAGTCGCTGGCCGACCGGCTGGTCCGCTTCGGCCGCGGCGAGCCCGGCGAAGCGCCGACGGCACATACCTTGATCACCGAGTTGCAGCCGCTGGTCACCGCCTTCGAGGCCATGTCCAGCGAGCTGACGCGGCGGGAATCGGCGCTGCGCAACGCCAACCACCGGCTCAACTCGCTCGCCAGCCTCGACCCGCTGACCGGCATCGCCAACCGCCGCAGCTTCGACGCCGCGCTGGCGCTGCAATGGAACACGGTGAGCCAGCTGGCCGTGCTGATGATCGACATCGACAAGTTCAAGGCGTTCAACGACCTCTACGGCCACAAGGAGGGCGACAGCTGCATCCGTCTCGTCGCCCAGACCATGGCCTCGACGCTGCGCGGCACCGACCTGGTGGCGCGCCTCGGCGGCGAGGAGTTCGCCGTGCTCATGCCCAGCGCCAGCCTGCGGGCGGCGACCGAGGCGGCACAGCGGCTGCGCCGGGCGGTCGAGACCGTCGCCGTACCCCATCGCGGCGGACCGGCTGGGGTGGTGACGGTGAGCATCGGCTGCGCCGCCTGCGAGCCGGAGCCTGGGCTGACCTCCAGCGACCTCATGGTCGCCGCCGATAGGGCGCTCTACGAGGCCAAGGCCGCCGGCCGCAACGAGGTGCGGGTCGCCGGTGCCGTGCAGCCGAGCGCCGGCAGTACCCGGCTGGCGCCGATCTAGCCCGCCGTTGCAGCGCGAAAGGTTGACCGGGCGCGCGACTTGGTGCCTAGTCCCGCGCCATCGGCCCGTTCGGACCGAGATCCCTCAAGACATTGCCTGCCCAAGAAGCCTGACATGAGCACCGAGCGTTACAATGCCCGCGAGGCCGAGCCCCGCTGGCAGAAGATCTGGGACGAACGCGGGATCTTCCGCACCCGCAACGACGACCCGCGCCCGAAGTACTACGTGCTCGAGATGTTCCCCTACCCGTCCGGGCGCATCCATATCGGCCATGGCCGCAACTATGTGATGGGCGACGTGGTCGCGCGCTTCAAGCGCATGAAGGGCTTCAACGTCCTGCATCCCATGGGCTGGGACGCCTTCGGCCTGCCGGCCGAGAACGCCGCGATCGAGCGCAAGTCGCATCCGCGCGAATGGACCTACGAGAACATCGCCACCATGCGCGAGCAGCTCAAGCTGCTCGGCCTGTCGCTCGACTGGTCGCGCGAGATCGCCACCTGCGACCCCTCCTATTACGGCGAACAGCAGCGCATCTTCCTCGAATTCCTCAAGGGCGGTTTCGTCTATCGCCGCGAGAGCGAGGTGAACTGGGACCCGGTCGACAACACCGTGCTCGCCAATGAGCAGGTGATCGACGGCCGCGGCTGGCGCTCCGGCGCGCTGGTGGAACGGCGCAAGCTCGCCCAGTGGTTCTTCCGCATCACCGCACTGGCGCAGGAGCTGCTCGACGGGCTCGACACGCTTGATCGCTGGCCCGACAAGGTGCGCCTCATGCAGCGCAACTGGATCGGCCGGTCCGAGGGCCTGCATGTGCGCTTTGCGCTGGAGAACGCGCCGGCTGAGCTGCCGCGCGAGGTCAAGGTCTACACCACCCGTCCGGACACGCTGTTCGGCGCCTCCTTCCTCGCCCTCTCGCCCGGCCATCCGCTAACCGAGGCGCTCGCCGCCAACGACCCGGCGCTCGCCGCCTTCGTCGAGGAATGCCGGCGTGGCGGCACCTCGACCGCCGAGATCGAGACCCAGGAGAAGATGGGCTACGACACCGGCCTGAAGGTCGCCCACCCGCTGGGCGGACCGCATCTGCCGGTCTACGTCGCCAACTTCGTGCTGATGGAATACGGCACCGGCGCCATCTTCGGCTGCCCGGCGCATGACCAGCGCGACCTCGACTTCGCCCGCAAATACGGCCTGCCGGTCACCCCCGTCGTGCTGCCGCCCGACACCGACCCGGCCGCGTTCGAGATCGGCGACGTCGCCTATGACGGCGAGGGCACGCTCTATCATTCCGGCTTCCTCGACGGGCTCTCCATTCCCGACGCCAAGGAGGCGGTGGCCGCGAAGCTGGAGAAGCAGACGCTCGGCAACGAGCCGGTCGGCGAGCGGGCGATCAATTTCCGCCTGCGCGACTGGGGCATCTCGCGCCAGCGCTACTGGGGCTGCCCGATCCCGATCATCCATTGCGAGACCTGCGGCCCGGTGCCGGTCCCCGAGGACCAGCTCCCCGTGCGGCTGCCGGACGACGTCTCCTTCGATGCGCCGGGCAATCCGCTCGACCGGCATCCGACCTGGAAGCACGTGAACTGCCCGCAATGCGGCGGCCCGGCCCGGCGCGAGACCGACACCATGGACACCTTCGTGGATTCGTCCTGGTACTTCGCCCGCTTCGCCTCGGAGCCCGGCACGGCGCCGCTGCAGAAGGGCGCGGCCGACCACTGGCTGCCGGTCAACCAGTACATTGGCGGCATCGAGCACGCGATCCTGCACCTGCTCTATTCGCGCTTCTTCATCCGCGCGCTGAAGAAGCTCGGCCGTGTCTCGCTGGAGGAGCCCTTCGCCGGCCTGTTCACACAAGGCATGATCGTCCACGAGACCTACAAGGACCCGGAAGGCCGCTGGCTGTTCCCCGAGGAGGTCGAGAAGCGCGAGGACGGCACGCCGGTCAAGACGGGCACCAGCGAGCCGGTGACCATCGGCTCACCGGAGAAGATGTCGAAGTCGAAGAAGAACGTGGTGCCGCCGGAGATCGTCGCCGACACGTTCGGCGTCGACTGCGCCCGCTGGTTCATGCTCGCCGACACCCCGCCCGAGCGCGACAGCGAGTGGACCAGCGCCGGCATCGAAGGTGCCTGGCGCTTCGTCCAGCGCATCTGGCGCCTCGTCGGCGAGGCGGCGGCGCTGGCGCCCGCCGACATCGCCCGGCCGGAGAGTTTCGGAGCCGAATCGACCACCCTGCGCCGTGCCACCCACAAGCTGGCCGCGCAGGTCGCCGACGATGTCGAGCGGCTGCGCTTCAACGTCGCCGTCGCCCGCGTGCACGCCTTCGCCAATGTGTTCGGCGACGTGCTGACCACCGCCCGCAAGGCCGGTGACGTGCCAGCGGACCTTGCCTTCGCCCTGCGCGAAGCGGCGCACTTCCTCGTCGCCACCGTCTCGCCGATGGTGCCGCATCTCGCCGAAGAGTGCTGGACCGTGCTCGGCGGCACGGGTCTGATCGCCGAGGCCGCCTGGCCCGTTGTCGACCCCGCACTGCTGGTCGACGATACCGTTACGCTGCCGATACAGATCAACGGCAAGCGGCGCGGCGAGATCACCGTGCCGAAGGATGCCGCCCCGGCCGACGTCGAGAAGGCCGTGCTCGAACTCGATCTCGTGGCGCAGGCACTCGACGGGCGCGCGCCAAAGCGTATCATCGTGGTGCCGCAGAGGATCGTGAATGTCGTCGCCTGACCGGATGAACCCGATGCCGACCCGCCGCCTCACCCGTCGACGGGCCGTTGGCCTCGCCTGCGCGGCGCTGCTCGCGCTCTCCACCGCCGGCTGCTTCCGGCCCATGTATGCCGAGACGAGCCCCGGCGAGGGCTCCGCGCTGGCGGACAAGTTCGGGCAGATCGAGATCGTCTTCGCCAGCGGGCGTGTCGCCAACGAGGTGCGCAACGATCTCATCTTCGAGCTCACCGGCGGCGCCGGCAACCCGGCGGGGGCGCCCTACCGCCTGCTGCTCAACGTCCGCAACTCGACCACCGCCGCCGCGGTGGTGAGCCCTCTGACCGGCCTGCCCGAGGTTGAGCTGGTCACCGTCGACGTCCGCTGGCAGCTCTACGACGTTGGCAACCTCAAGGTTCCGGTCGCCACCGGCAACGCCATCGGCAAGGCCTCGCTGGACAGCGGCTATCAGCGCTTCGCCCGCAACCGCGCCATACGCGACGCCGAGAACCGCTCGTCTCGTGTCGCCGCCGAATCGATCCGCACGCAGCTGGCGGCTTATTTCGTCAACCCGACGGCTGCCGCCCCGGTCGCCGCGCCACCGCCTCTGCCCAACTACGCCACGCCCAAGACCTGAGCCGCCATGGTCGCGGTCCGGCCCGCCGACGTCGAGGCGACGCTCACCCGCATCGATCCGCTGCGTCCGGTGCTGCTGCTGTTCGGCCCGGATAGCGGGCTGGTGCGCGAGCGTGCCCGCGCCTATCTCGCCCGCGCCGCGGAAGGCTCCAGCGACCCCTTCGGCCTGGTGCGGCTCGACGGCGACGAGATCGCCGGCGATCCGGGTCGCCTGGTCGACGAAGCGGGCACGGTGGCGCTGTTCGGCGGAAGGCGGGTTATCTCGCTCCGGGTCGGCTCGCGCAACGTCGTGCCGGCGGTGGAGGCGCTGCTCGCCGCCCCGCCGGGCGACGCGATCGTGGTGATCGAGGCTGGCGACCTCAAGCGTGGCCAGGGCCTGCGGGCCTTGTGCGAGGCCTCCCCGCGCGCGCTGGCGATCACCTGTTATGCCGACACCGACCGCGACCTTACCCGGCTGATCGACACCATGGTGACGGAGGCCGGCCTTTCGATCGACCGCGACGCCCGCGCCGAGCTGATGGGCCTGCTCGGCGGCGACCGGCTGGCCTCGCGCGGCGAGATCGCCAAGCTTCTGCTCTACGCCGCCGGCGAGCCGCGCATCACCGCCGAGCATGTGCGCGCCATCGTCGGCGACGCTTCCAGCCTGGCGCTCGACGAGATCGCTGATTCCGCCTTTGCCGGGCAGCCGACCGAGATGGCCTCGGCCTTCGCCAAGGCGTCCGGCGAGGGCATGCGGGCGGACATCATCCTCGGCTCGGTATGCCGAACTGGTCAGGCACTGCATCTCTTACGGCTTGCAGCCGATGCCGGCAGCATAGAGCGGGCGATCGAGAGCGCCCGGCCAGCCATCCATTTCCGGCGCAAGCCGTTGATCGAAAAGGCGCTCCGCAGCTGGAGCGCGGCCCGGCTGGAGGCCGCCCTGCTCGCCCTCGACGACGCGCTGCTCGCCGCCCGCCGCAACGCGGCGTTAGGCCCGGCAATCGCCGAGCGCGCGCTGCTGCAGGTCGCCGGACAGGCCCGGCGCGGCTGATTTTCGCCTGATCGCTCAGTGGGTTGCGAGGCGGCGGCAGACCTCGTCGAGTTGGTCGAGCGAGGAATAGCGGATGCGGATCTCGCCCGCCTCGCCATTGTGCTTCAGCACCACCTGCAGGCCGAGTTCGTCGGAAAGCTTGCGCTGCAATGCCGCCGTGTCGGCGTCGAGCGCGGGTATCGCCTTGGCCTTGCGCGCCGGCTTGCCGGCCGCTTCCGCCTTGGCAACGTTCAGCTCCTGCGCCAGCGCCTCGATGGCGCGCACATTCATGCCCTGCTCGACGATGGCGCGGGCCAGCGTCTCCGGGTCGTCCTGCGTCAGCAGCGCGCGGGCATGGCCGGCCGAGAGGCGGCCATCGGCGAGATAGGTCTTCACCGTCTCCGGCAGGCGCAGCAGCCGCATCGTGTTGGCGACATGCGAGCGGCTCTTGCCGATCACCTTGGCGAGGTCGTTCTGCGAATAGCCGAACTGGTCGGACAGCGCCTGATAGCCGGCCGCCTCCTCCAGCGGGTTGAGGTCGGCGCGCTGCACATTCTCGATGATGGCGATTTCGAGCGCCTCGCGGTCATTGACCTCGACGACGACGATCGGCACCTCGTGGATGCCGGCGCGCTGGGCCGCGCGCCAGCGGCGCTCGCCGGCGACGATCTCATAGGCGTCACGCTCGCCGGCGACCTGGCGCACCACGATGGGCTGGATGATGCCGCGCTCGTGGATGGAGGCAGCGAGGTCCTCCAGATCCTCCTCGACGAAGCTGCGCCGCGGATTGCGCGGATTCGGCGCGAGGAAGGCGAGCGGCACCTTGCGCGCGCCGCCGCCGGAGGGACGGCCACCGCGGTCGTTCGCCGCGCCGGCATCCTCGCTCATGTCGCCGATCAGCGCTGCTAGGCCGCGCCCGAGCCGTGAACGTCCGCCATCTTCCGCCATCGCCATCACGCGCCTCCCTTACGCCGCTGGCGCGCGCAAAGCGCGCTCACGCTGGATTATTTCGGATGCGAGACGAAGATAGGCCTGCGATCCGACGCATTTGAGATCGTAGAGCAGCACCGGCTTGCCATAGGACGGCGCCTCGGAGACCCGCACATTGCGCGGGATGATGGTCTCGTAGACCTTCTCGCCCATGAACTGGCGCACATCCTCGACCACCTGGGCCGAGAGGTTGTTGCGCGCATCGTACATGGTCAGCACGATGCCGTGGATGGAAAGCTCGGGATTGAGGGTCGAGCGCACCTGTTCAACGGTCTTCAGGAGCTGCGACAGACCCTCCAGCGCGAAGAACTCGCATTGCAGCGGCACCAGAATCGCGTTCGCCGCCGCCATGGCGTTGACGGTGATCAGGTTCAGCGAGGGCGGGCAGTCGATCAGTACGTAGCTGTACTCGACATTGTTCCGAACCTGGAACGAGTCGTCACGCAGGTTCAGCCGACGGATGGCATCCCGCAGCCGGTAGGCGCGGTCGCGCTGGCTGGCGAGCTCCAGCTCCAGGCCGGAGAGGTCCATGGTAGAGGCCGCGATGTGCAAACGCGGCACCGCGGTCTCGAGGATCGCCTCACGCAAGCTCACCTCACCCGTCAGCACGTCATAGGTCGAGACGCGCCGGCTGCGGCGGTCGATGCCGAGGCCGGTCGAGGCGTTGCCTTGCGGGTCGAGATCGACCACCAGCACGCTCTCGCCGATTGCCGCGAGCGCCGTGCCGAGATTGATCGCCGTCGTGGTCTTGCCGACGCCGCCCTTCTGGTTGGCGAGGGCGAGCACGCGCGGGGCCACGGGGCGCGGCGCGGTCGGTGCGAGCGAAACCTCATCGGTCATGGTGTCGACCCTGCTGATGGGGCACGGTGCCCTAGGATGCGGGTTTCAGCGGCTCAGCCGCCCGGACGATCAGGACATGGCCGCCGGGGTCGGTCAGGCTGTCCTTAATCTCGGCTTGAATCTTCCAAGATTTAGAGGCTTCGGTCAATTCGTTATCAACATCTTGTCCCTTGAGGAACAGTCCCGTCGCTCCCTGCGCAAGGAAGGGCGCCGCAAGATCGAGAAGTTTCGGCAGCGGTGCAAGCGCGCGGGCGGAGACGATCTCGACGCCTTCAGCGATCTTGGGCGCCACCTGCTCAATGCGGGAAGGCAGCACGGTCGCGGGCAGCTCGGCGATGCGCGCCGCCTCGCGCAGGAAGGCCGCCTTGCGGCTGTCGCTCTCGACCAGCGTCACGTCGGCGCCCGGACGCTCGGCGAGAACCGCCGCAACGACGAGGCCGGGGAAGCCGCCGCCCGAACCGAGATCGACCCAGCGCGTCGCCTCGCCGGCGAGCGGGATCAGCTGCAGCGAATCGGCGACATGCCGGGTCCAGACGACCGGCAGCGTCGCTGGCGCCACCAGATTGATCGTGCGCTGCCACTTCTCCAGAAGTGCCACTATGGCGACCAGCCGGTCCTCTGTTTCACGTGAAACAGGTGTGAGGCGGAGCGCTCGGGCGCGGTCGGACGAATCGCTAGCGTTCATGCGCCATCATAGCGCGACGAGGCTTATTGCGCGCGCCGCGCATGCGCCGCCAGCAGCGCCAGTGCGGCCGGCGTCATGCCGTCGATGCGGCTCGCCTGGCCAATGGTACGGGGCCGAATCGATTCAAGCTTCGCCTTGATCTCGTTGGAGATTCCGGCGAGCGAACGGTAATCGACCTGTGGTAGCTGGGCCGCCTCGTCCCGCCGGAAAGAAGCGATGTCCGCTTCCTGGCGATGCAGATAGACGGCGTATTTTGCGTCGATCTCCACCTGCTCGCCGATGCGGGCATCCTCCCCTGACGCCTCCGGCCAGATGCGGCAAATGTCGGCCCAACCTACATGCGGGTAGGACAGCAGGTCGAAGGCGCTGCGGCGCTGGCCGTCGCGGTTGAGCGTCAGCCCATGGCGGTCGCCCTCCGCCGGGGTGAGCGCGACCGAGCGGCTCCATTCGCGCACGCGGGCCAGCGCTGTGCTCTTCCCAGCATAGCGCGCGCGTCGCTCAGAACCTATCAAGCCAAGATCGTCCCCCCGCGCAGTCAGCCGCTGATCGGCATTGTCGGCCCGCAGCGACAGGCGGTATTCGGCACGCGAGGTGAACATGCGGTAGGGCTCGCTCACCCCCCGCGTGACGAGATCGTCGATCATCACGCCGATATAGGCCTCTGCCCGGTCGAAGGTCGCGCCCTCCATCCCAGCCGCCCGCCGTGCCGCGTTCAGCCCGGCGACCAACCCCTGCGCCGCCGCCTCCTCGTAGCCGGTCGTGCCGTTGATCTGCCCGGCGAGGAACAGCCCCCTCGCCTTGCGGGTCTCGAGCGTCGGCTCCAGCTCACGCGGATCGACGTGGTCATATTCGATGGCATAGCCCGGCCGCAGCATCGCCACCCTTTCCAGTCCCGGAATCGTGGCGAGCAGCGCGAGTTGCACATCCTCCGGCAGCGAGGTGGAGATGCCGTTCGGATAGACGGTGGGATCGTCCAGCCCCTCCGGCTCGAGGAAGATCTGGTGCCCCTCGCGCTCGCCGAAGCGGACGATCTTGTCCTCGATGGACGGACAGTAGCGCGGCCCGACGCTCTGTATGTTGCCGGAGTACATGGCCGAGCGGGCGATGTTGGCGCGGATCACCGCATGCGTCGCTGGCGTGGTGCGGGTGATGCCGCACTTCACCTGGGGATTGGTGATGGCGTCGGTCAGGGTCGAGAATGGTTCCGGAGGCGAATCGCCGTCCTGCATCTCCAGCCCGGCCCAGTCGATGGTGCGGCCGTCCAGCCGCGGCGGCGTTCCGGTCTTCAGCCGGCCGAGCGTCAACCCGATCGCCGTCAGCGAGCCGGACAAGCCGCGCGCCGGCTGCTCGCCCATGCGGCCCGCCGGCATCTGCCGGTCACCGATATGGATCAGCCCGTTGAGGAAAGTGCCGGTGGTAATGACCACCGCGCCCGCGCCGATGCTCCGTCCGTCCGCCAGCTTCAGCCCGGCGACGCGGCCGTCTTGCATCAGCAGCGTGTCCGCCTCCCCTTCGAGGACGGAAAGGTTCGGCTGCGAATCGATCGCCCGCTGCATCGCCTGCGCATAGAGCTTGCGGTCGGCCTGCGCGCGCGGGCCGCGCACAGCCGGCCCCTTGCGGCGGTTGAGCACGCGGAACTGAATGCCGCCCTGGTCGGCGACGCGGCCCATCAGCCCATCCAGCGCGTCGACCTCGCGCACGAGGTGCCCCTTGCCGAGCCCGCCTATGGCCGGGTTGCAGGACATGGCGCCGATGGTGGCGAAGGCATGCGTCACCAGCGCGGTGCGCGCGCCAAGGCGGGCCGCGGCCGCGGCGGCCTCGGTGCCGGCATGGCCGCCGCCGATGACGACGACGTCGAAGGAAAGATCGTGCGCGCTCATGATCGCCCTTCAAAGCCAGCGAAAGCCGGCGGCGTCAAGGCACGCTTGGCTGTGCCGGTCCCAGCCGGCTGATTCACGTGAAACATTCCGTTAACGAATCGAGCCCGGCGGGGCCTTGTTTCACGTGAATCCTGCGCGGCTCATTTGCCGATGCAGAATTCGCGGAACACGACATCGAGCAGGTCTTCGACGCCGATCGTGCCGGTCATGCGGCCGAGCGCCCGGCCAGCGAGGCGCAGCTCCTCGGCGAGCAGTTCGTCGTCGAGACAATCCCACTCCCAGAGCGCGACGCGCAGATGCCCCGCCGCTTCCAGCGCGCTCATGCGATGCCGCTCGCGGATGAGCGCGGGATGTTCGGCTCCTCTTGCGCGTTCCGCCACGAAGGCACCGACCGCGTCGATCAGGGCTTCCAGCCCGGTGCCGTACTTAGCTGAGATGGCAAAGGCACGATCCGTCCAGCCGCCAGTGGGAGGCACGGCGCCGACTTCGTCCAGCTTGTTGGCGACCAGCCAGAGTTCGGCGCCGGCAGCCGCCTCGATCTGCGGCCGCGCGACCGGGGGCGGACCCTCGGCCGCATCGTGCACCCACAGCACCAGGTCGGCCTCGGCGATGCGGGCATGGGCGCGGCGTATGCCTTCCGCCTCCACCTTTCCCTCCGCCTCGCGCAGGCCGGCGGTGTCGACGAGCGTCACCTTATGGCCGGAGAGGTCGAGCGCGACCTCCAGCACGTCGCGAGTCGTGCCCGGCTCGTCGGAGACGATGGCGATCTCGCGCGCGGCGAGCGCGTTGATCAGCGACGACTTGCCGGCATTGGGCAGGCCGGCGATGGCGATCAGCGCGCCCTCGCGCACCATGGCGCCGCGCCGGTCGGCGAGCGCGGCGTCGAGCTCTCCGAGCAGCGCCTCCACCTCCGGCCGCGCCATGACCCGCGCCTCGGCCGGCACGTCCTCCTCGTCGGAAAAGTCGATGCCGGCCTCGATCAGCGCCATGGCGCGGATCAGCCGGCGCCGCCATTCCTCCACACGCTGGCCGAGATGGCCGAAGGCATGGGCGAAGGCGAGCCTGCGCTGACCTTCGGTCTCGGCGGCGATGAGGTCGGCGAGGCCCTCGGCCTGGGTGAGGTCCAACCGCCCATTGAGGAAGGCGCGGCGGGTGAACTCGCCCCGCTCGGCCGGGCGCAGGCCGGGCAGGGCGAACAGCGCGCCAAGCACGGCGGCGACCACGGCGCGCCCGCCATGGATCTGCAATTCGGCCATGTCCTCGCCGGTGGCGCTACGCGGGCCGGGAAACCACAGCGCCAGCCCCTCGTCCAGCACCTCGCCGCTCGACGGATCGCGCAACTTCGCCAGCATCGCCCGGCGCGGCTCGGGCAGGCGGTCGGCGAGCGCGACAAGCGCCTCCCCCGCCGCCGGCCCGGAGATGCGGATCACCGCCACCGCGCCGCCGGTGCCGGAGGAGACGGCCGCGATGGTGTCCCTCCCCGCCGCGGCAAATGCGCTTTCCTGCTGACCGTCCACCCGCTACGCCCTATCTATCGAATCCATCGATCCTCGCCGGAGAACCAGCGTGCCGAACCGCCTCCAGCATGCCGCCAGCCCCTATCTCCTCCAGCACAGCGACAACCCCGTCGACTGGTGGCAATGGCAGCCGGAAGCCTTCGAGGAGGCGCGCCGCAGCGGACGGCCCATCCTGCTCTCCATCGGCTACGCCGCCTGCCACTGGTGCCACGTCATGGCGCATGAGAGCTTCGAGGACGAAGCGACGGCCGCCGTGATGAACGAGCTGTTCGTGAACATCAAGGTCGATCGCGAGGAGCGGCCCGAAGTCGACCAGATCTACATGTCCGCCCTGCAGCAGCTCGGCGTGCAGGGCGGCTGGCCGATGACCATGTTCCTCGACGCCGAGGGCGCGCCCTTCTGGGGCGGCACCTATTTCCCCAAGGAGGCGCGCTACGGCCAGCCGGCCTTCACCGATGTGCTGAAGACCATGGCGAACGCCTATGGTTCGGGCGACCCGCGCATCGCCTCCAACCGCGAGGCGCTGCTGGCGCGGCTGCGGCAGAAGGCGGCGCCGGTGGGCAAGGTCACCATCGGGCCGAACGAGCTCGACGACGTCGCCGGCCGCATCCTCGGCATCATGGATTCGCAGCATGGCGGGCTGCAGGGCTCGCCCAAATTCCCCAACACGCCCTTCCTGGAGCTGCTCTGGCGGGCCTGGGAGCGCACCGGCCGCCAGCGCCTGCGCGACGCCGCGCTGCATGCGCTCGACGGCATGAGCGAGGGCGGCATCTACGACCATGTCGGCGGCGGCTATGCCCGCTACTCGGTCGACGAGCGCTGGCTGGTGCCGCATTTCGAGAAGATGCTCTACGACAATGCGCAGATCCTCGAGCTGCTCGGCCTCGCCTATTCCGAGACGCTGGCCGACCTGTTCCGCGCCCGCGCCGAGGAGACGGTCGGCTGGCTTCAGCGCGAGATGCTCACGACAAGCGGCGCCTTCGCCGCCAGCCTCGACGCGGATTCGGAAGGCCATGAGGGCCGCTATTACGTCTGGACGCTGAAGCAGGTTCTCGATGCGCTCGGCGCCGAGGATGCCGAGTTCTTCGCTCGGCACTATGACATCGCGCCCTTCGGCAATTGGGAGGGCGTGTCGATCCCGAACCGGCTCAAGGAGATGGAGCGCTCTCCCGCCGACGAGATGCGCCTCGCCATGCTGCGCGACAAGCTGCTCAAGGTCCGCGAGACGCGGGTGCCGCCCGGCCGCGACGACAAGGTGCTGGCCGACTGGAACGGGCTGATGATCGCCGCGCTCGCCAATGTCGCGCCGCGCTTCGGGCGGCCGGAATGGGTGGAGCTGGCGGCTCGCGCCTTCCGTTTCATTGCCGAATCGATGGCCAGGGAGGGACGGCTCGGCCATAGCTGGCGCGAGGGGCGGCTGGTGTTTCCGGGCCTGTCCTCGGACTACGCGGCCATGATCGGCGCGGCGCTGGCCCTGCACCAGGCGACGGGCGAGGCCTCTTATTTCGACCACGCCGTCGCCTGGCAGGCCCAATTGGAGGCACATCACGCGGCCGAGGACGGCGGCTATTACCTCACCGCCGACGACGCCGAAGGGCTGATCCTGCGCCCGGATGCGGCGGCGGACGATGCCGTCACCAACCCAAATGCGCTGATCGCCCGCAACCTCGTGCGGCTCGCCGCGGTGACGGGCGATGACGGCTATCGGGAGCGGGCGGACCGGTTGTTCGACGGCCTGCTGCCGCGCGCGGCGCCCAGCCTCTACAGCCATGCCGGCCTGCTCAACGCGCTCGACACGCGGCTGCGGGCGCCGGAGATCGTCGTGGTCGGTTCGGGCGAGGTGGCAGACGCACTGCTCGACGCCGCCCGCCGGCTGCCGCGCGTCGACCTGATGATCGAGCGCGTCAGCGATCCGGCGAGCCTGCCGGAAAATCATCCGGCACGCGCCAAGGCCGAGTCGATCGACGGCGCCGCCGCCTTCGTCTGCGCCGGCTCTGTCTGCTCGCTCCCCGTTACGGACGCGAATCGGCTGGTGGAAGTGGTGCGCGCGGGCGTCCTCAGCCAGTAGGGGACAAGCCTGTGGACAAGTTGTGCATGAAACGGCCGCAAGCGCCAGATTGGCCAGAATTGACCGCTGGCAGGCTAGGGCCTGTTTACGACCGATGGATCGGGCGACATGCGAAATCGCCGTCCTGAGTCAATTGTGAGGGGCGTCGTTTCGCAGGCGAAATTATATTTCTGGTTGTATATTTCGCATGGATGATTGCAGAAGTTGTCGCGTCAGCCTTTCCGCGTGAAGCGGATGTTGGCGAACATCAGCGGCATGACCAGCACAAGGGCCCCGACGAGGTCGGCCTGGAAGATGTATGCGATCCCCAGCTCCTCGCGCACCGCCGGCCCGATCACCGGGTCGGCGAAGTCGGCGACGAGGCTGGAGACGAACAGCGCGGTGGGCAGCCAGATGGCGAGCGGCAGCCACCAGCGCCGGCAGGCCATCACCCAGCTCAGCGCCGCGACGCCGATGACCAGCAGCCACAGCACCGCGGAGGGCGGCTCGCGCTCGGTGATGACGGTGGCATGAGCGGGGACGGCCGCCATCGAGGCGAAGGCGGCGAAAGCGAGAGCGGCGGCCGCCAGATCGAACCGGCTCCTACGCATCGCTCTCTCCTCCCCGCCCTCGCGGCGTCTCCGATCAGGTGTTCATCGAATCGAAGAAGTCGCCATTGGTCTTGGTCTGGCGCAGCTTGTCGACCAGGAACTCGATGGCATCGACCGTGCCCATCGGGTTCAGGATGCGCCGCAGGACGTACATTTTCTTCAAAACGTCGGCCGGCACAAGCAGCTCTTCCTTGCGGGTGCCCGAGCGGGTGATGTCGATCGCCGGGAAGACGCGCTTGTCGGAAACCTTGCGGTCGAGGATGACCTCGGAATTGCCGGTGCCCTTGAACTCTTCGAAGATCACCTCGTCCATGCGCGAGCCAGTCTCGATCAGCGCCGTGGCGATGATGGTCAGCGAGCCGCCTTCCTCGATGTTGCGCGCCGCGCCGAAGAAGCGCTTGGGGCGCTGCAGGGCGTTGGCGTCGACACCGCCGGTCAGCACCTTGCCGGAGGACGGCACGACGGTGTTGTAGGCGCGGCCGAGGCGGGTGATCGAATCGAGCAGGATGACGACGTCGCGCTTGTGCTCGACGAGGCGCTTGGCCTTCTCGATCACCATCTCGGCGACCTGCACATGGCGCTGGGCCGGCTCGTCGAAGGTGGAGGACACCACCTCGCCCTTCACCGAGCGCTGCATGTCGGTGACTTCCTCCGGCCGCTCGTCGATGAGCAGCACGATGAGGTAGCACTCGGGATGGTTGGTGGTGATGGACTGGGCGATGTTCTGCAGCAGTACCGTCTTGCCGGTGCGCGGCGGCGCCACGATCAGGCCGCGCTGGCCCTTGCCGATCGGCGCCACGATGTCGATGACGCGGGCGGAGAAGTCCTTGCGCGTCGGGTCTTCGATCTCGAGCTTCAGCCGCTCGTCGGGATAGAGCGGGGTGAGGTTGTCGAAGTTGATCTTGTGCCGGATCTTGTCCGGGTCTTCGAAATTGATGGTGTTGACCTTGAGCAGCGCGAAGTAGCGCTCGCCGTCCTTGGGGCTACGGATCTGCCCCTCGACGGTGTCGCCGGTGCGCAGGCCGAAGCGGCGGATCTGGCTCGGCGAGACATAGATGTCGTCGGGACCGGGCAGATAATTGGCATCCGGCGAGCGCAGGAAGCCGAAGCCGTCAGAGAGGATCTCGACGACGCCCTCGCCGATAATGTCGGTCTCACGGGCGGCGAGCTGCTTGAGAATGGCGAACATCAGCTCCTGCTTGCGCAGCGTGCTGGCGTTCTCGACCTCAAGTTCCTCCGCGAACACGAGAAGTTCGGCCGGATTCTTGGACTTGAGGTCCTGGAGCTTCATTTCCCCCATGGGAAAAGGCCTCGAATTTTGGATGGACCCCGGCCTAGTCTTTCAACTCGCCGGGCATCGGAAGAGATGGGAAGCGCTGGTCTGCGGAACGGGCCGAAGGTTATCGGCCTCTTATCCGGCACACCGGACAGCACCGGGGAAGATGCCGTTCAAAGTGGTGCGTCAGCCAGCTTCGTGGAAGTAGCGGCAACATAGGCAATGCCACGATTCGACGCAAGCCTGCCTCAACAGGCTTTGACCGCGTCAAAACGGCTTTACGATGACGAGGATGACGATGCCGATCATCAGCACCGTCGGTACCTCGTTGGCGATGCGGTAGAATCGCGCCGGACGGATGTTGCGGTCGGCGGCGAAATCTTTCACCCAGCGCGACAGCGCACCGTGGAAGCCGCTCATGACGAGCACCAGCGCGAATTTGGCGTGGAACCAGCCGGAGAGATACCAGCCGCCGTCCCAGGCGAGATAAAGCCCGGGGAGCCAGGTGACGCCCATCGCCGGATTGATGATCGCCTTGAGCAGCCGTCGCTCCATGACCTTGAAGGTCTCGGATTGCTGCGAGCCGACCGGCGCGTCGCAGTGATAGACCATCAGCCGCGGCAGATAGAGCATCCCCGCCATCCAGGAGATGACGGCGATCACATGCAGCGCCTTGATCCATTCGTAGAGCATGGCGAAGGCTAACCCATTACGCCCCGTGCCGGCCGAGCGACGCGCCGGCCATCCACGCTTTCCTCAGAATCCCCGCACCTTCGCGACCATCCGCTCGACATGCGTGATCGGCGTTTCCGGGCGGATGCCGTGGCCGAGATTGAAGATATGCGCCGCGCCGTGGAAATCCTCCATCAGCGCGTCAATGCCGCGGTCGAGCGCGTCGCCGCCGGCGATCAGCGCCAGCGGATCGAGATTGCCCTGCAAGGCGCAGCGCCCGCCCAAAGCGAGCCGCGTGGCGCGCCGCTCTGCCGTCCAGTCGAGGCCGACGCCGTTCACCCCGGTCCTCAGCACCAACTCGGTCAGACCGGCCAGCGTCGCTCCCTTGGGAAAGGCTATGATGCGCGCGCCGGGAACCTGTGCCCGCACGCCGTCGACAATCCGCTTGATCGGTTGGATGGACCAGCGCCGGAAGCTCTCCGGGTCCAACACGCCCGACCAGGTGTCGAAGATCTGCACCGCATCGGCACCGGCCCTGAGCTGCCCGACGAGATAGCCCACCGAGGCCTCGACCAGTCGGTCGATCAGCGCCTCGAAGAAATCCGGGTTGATCAAAGCCGCCAGCCGTGCCGGCGCCTGGTCCGGCGTGCCGCGGCCGGCGACCATGTAGGTCGCGACCGTCCAAGGTGCGCCGCAGAAGCCGAGCAGCGCCGTCTCGCCGGGCAATTCGGCACGCACGCGGGAGACCGTCTCCAGCACGCGGTCGATCTTCGACGGATCGAGATCGTCCCTCAATGCCTTGAGATCGTCGGCATCGGTCACCGGCTGGAGGCGCGGACCCTCGCCGGCCTCGAAGGTGAGGGGACAGCCCAGCGCGTGCGGCACGACGAGGATGTCGGAGAACAGGATCGCCGCATCGAAGCCGAAGCGGCGGATCGGCTGAAGCGTCACTTCGACCGCATGCTCGGGCGTATAGCAGAGCGTGAGGAAGTCGCCGGCCTTTTCGCGCACCTCCCGGTACTCCGGGAGATAGCGCCCCGCCTGGCGCATCATCCAGATCGGCGTGCGTTTCGGCACATGGCCGTCGAGCGCCTGCAGCAGGATGGATGAACCCGCCTTGTCCCCCGGCTCTTTCATACTTTTTTAATCTCTATTGAAGGAAGGTAGTCTTTGTTTAGGTGAGGGCATTAGACGGGTTCCTCGGCCCTCACAAGCCACCCCCAGCCTGGCCTCCGGGCGGGCGCCCGCGGGCGTGCCTGATATCGAGGCGAAACAAGGGCTTATCCGAACCGCGGCGGATTATCCACGCAGTTCGCAAAGAGGGCTTTGATTCCGATCACAGGGGCAGCCCTGTGGAGGACGTGCCCCGCTTTCCCCAGCCCGGACTTGCTAACGCCGGCTCGGCATGGCTTGTTCCATCGCTATGCACAGCCCTGTGGATGACCGGCGTGACTGACCCCTCTCGCCCGTCCGAAAGCTATTACCACCTGCATCTCGTGTCGGATTCGACCGGCGAGACGCTGATCAGCGTCGGCCGCGCCGCGGCGGCGCAGTACGACGTGAAGCCGATCGAGCACATCTATCCGCTGGTGCGCACGCAGAAGCAGCTCGACAAAGTCATCCAGGCGATCGACGAATATCCCGGCATCGTGCTCTACACGCTGACCGAGCCGGAGCTGCGTAACCGGCTGAAAACCTATTGTCTCGCCAATGGCATACCTGTGCTTTCGGTTCTCGCTCCGGTGGTGCGGCTGTTCCAGGCCTATCTCGGCGGCGCTCCCGAGCCCCGCGTCGGCGGTCAGCACCAGCTCGACGGCGATTATTTCCGCCGCATCGACGCGATGAACTTCACCGTCATGCACGATGACGGCCAGCATGTGGACGGGCTGGAGGCGGCGGACGTGGTGCTGCTCGGCATCTCCCGCTCGTCGAAGACGCCGACCAGCATCTATCTCGCCAATCGCGGCATCAAGGCCGCCAATATACCGCTGGTCCCGAGCATTCCCGTGCCGCCCGGCCTGTCTGAATTGAAGCGGCCATTGGTCGTCGGGCTCGTCGCCAGCGCCGAGCGGGTGGTGGAGATCCGCCGCAACCGGCTGCTCGGGCTGAACGCGGCGCAGGCGGCCGACGCCTATACCGATCGCGACTCGGTGGCCGAGGAGATTGCCTTCTCCCGCCGGCTCTGCGCCAAGCATGGCTGGCCGATGATCGACGTCACCCGCCGTTCCATCGAGGAGACGGCGGCGGCCATCATCGGGCTGCTGCAGGAGCACCGGCGCAAGCTGTCCGAGGACGCAAGTGTCGGATAGTTCGCCGAAAAATCCTCTGTGGCGGGGCGAGGCACCGCTCGTTCTCGCCTCGAAAAGCGCGGCCCGGCGGGCATTGCTGGAAGCGGCGCGGCTGCCTTTCGAGGCGCTCAGCGTCGAGGTCGACGAACGCGCGCTGGAGGCGGAAGCGGTGGCCGGTGGCGCCGGTCCTTCCGAGGTCGCCGCCGCTCTCGCCCGCGCCAAGGCGCTGGCGGGAAGCGCGCATCACCCGGATAGGCTGGTCATCGGCGCCGACCAGACGCTTGCCCTCGGCGACCAGGCCTTCCACAAGCCGGCGGACCTCGCGGCCGTCCGCGCGCAGATCGCCCGCCTAGCTGGCCGCACCCATGCGCTGCATTCGGCCATCGTGGTAGCGCGGGATGGGAAGGTCCTGTTCGAGACGGTGGAGAGCGCCTATCTCGCCATGCGCCCGCTGGATGACGCCGCGCTCGACGCCTATCTCGCCGCTGCCGGCGAGGCGGTGCGCTCCAGCGTCGGCGGCTACCAGCTGGAAGGGCTCGGCATCCATCTGTTCGAGCGTGTCGAGGGCGACCATTCGGTGATACTGGGTCTGCCGCTCTTGCCGCTGCTCGCCTTCCTGCGCCGCCTCGGAGTTCTCCTGTGACCCGCCACGCCGCCGTCATCGGCCATCCGGTCGCCCATTCGCGCTCGCCGCTGATCCATGGCTACTGGCTGAAGAAGCACGGCATAGACGGCACTTACGGCCTGCGCGACGTGGCGCCGGAGGAGGCGGATACCTTCTTCGCGAACTTTGCTGACAGTGGCCTCGTGGGCTGCAACGTCACCGTGCCGCACAAGGAAGCCGCCTTCCGGGCGCTGGCCGAGGCGGATCAGGTCGCCCGCGCGCTCGGCGCCGCCAATACGCTGTGGCTGGAGGGTGGGCGGCTCTGCGGTGGCAATACCGACGTCTACGGCTTCCTCGCCAATCTCGACGCCGCCGAGCCGGACTGGACCCGTGCGCTCGGCGAGGCGGTGGTGCTGGGAGCCGGCGGCGCCTCGCGCGCCATCGTCTACGCCCTGCTCAGCCGTGGTATCGACCGTGTGGTGGTGGCGAACCGCACTTTGGCCCGCGCAGAAGCGCTGCGCGAGAAATTCGGCCCGCGCGTGCTTCCCGTCGACTGGCGCGACCTCGCCGGGCGGCTCAATGGCTGCCGGCTTCTGGTTAACACCACATCGCTCAGCATGAAGGGCCAGCCGCCGCTCGATATCGAGCTCACCGCCCTGTCGCCGGACGCGCTGGTGACCGACATCGTCTATGTGCCGCTGGAGACGCCGCTGCTCAAAGCCGCCAAGGCGCGTGGCCTCGCCACGGTGGACGGGCTCGGTATGCTGCTGCACCAGGCGGTGCCCGGCTTCGAGCGCTGGTTCGGTGTGCGCCCGGAAGTCACGCCCGAGCTGCGGGAGCTGGCCTTGGCAGACCTCGCCGCCAAAGGGCAGCTCACGTGACGGCATCAAAGCCCTTCCGCCTCGGCCTCACCGGCTCGATCGGCATGGGCAAATCGACCACCGCGCAGATTTTCCGCGAGTTCGGCGTGCCCGTGCATGACGCCGACGCGGCCGTCCACGCCATCTATGGCGAGGAGGGCGTTGCGCCGGTCGAGGCCGCCTTTCCCGGCGTCGCCATCGGTGGCCGGATCGACCGCACCCTGCTCGGCGCCAAGGTGCTCGGCGACGATGCGGCGATGAAGCGGCTCGAAGCCATCGTCCACCCGCTGGTGCGGGCCCGCGAGCACGCCTTCCTCGAACGCGCGGCGCAGGCCGGCAACGACATCGCCGTGCTCGACATCCCCCTGCTGTTCGAGAGCGGGGCGCAAGGCCGCGTCGACGCCACCGTCGTCGTCACTGCGCCAGAATCTGTGCAGCGCGCCCGCGTTCTCGCCCGTCCGGGCATGACGGAGGAGAAATTCGCGGCGATCCTTGCTCGGCAGATGCCCGATTCGGAAAAGCGCCGCCGCGCCGACTATCTGATCGACACCGGCCATGGCCTCGACCATGCCCGCGCCGAGGTCGAGAAGCTGCTGGCAGAGCTGCGGCAAGGGATGCGCAACGGAGATCGCGATGCGTGAGATCGTGCTCGATACCGAGACCACCGGCCTCAATCCGCTCACCGGCGACCGGCTGGTGGAGATCGGCTGCGTCGAGATCTTCAACCGCATCCCGACCGGCCAGACCTTCCACGTCTATCTCAACCCCGAGCGCGACATGCCGCTCGAGGCGTTCAACGTCCACGGCCTGTCCGCCGAATTCCTGTCCGACAAGCCGCTCTTCGCGGCGGTCGTCGACGATTTCCTCGCCTTCATCGCCGGCGACCCACTGGTGATCCACAACGCCGCCTTCGACATCGGCTTCATCAATGCCGAATTGGCGCGCCTCGCCCGCCCGGCGCTCACTTTCGACCGGGTGGTGGACACGCTGAGCCTCGCCCGCCGCCGCCATCCCGGTGCGTCGAATCGTCTCGACGACCTGATGAACCGCTACGGCATCGACGGCTCGCGCCGCACCAAGCACGGGGCGCTGCTCGATTCGGAATTGCTGGCGGATGTCTATGCCGAGCTGTGCGGCGGCCGGCAGACCGCTCTCGGGCTCACCGTCGTAGAGACCACGGTCGTGCTGGCCGAGCGGCAGTCAGCGGCACCGTTGCAGCGCCCGCGCCCGCTGGCGCCGCGGCTCGATGCCGCGCAGGTCGCCACGCACGAGGCCTTCGTCGCCACGCTGGGCGACAGCGCCATCTGGAAGGACTACGCGGCCGGCGAGTGATTCTTCCGGCCGCGCCTTGTGCCCAAAGGGCTCAGGAGGCGAGCACGTTGCTCGGCTGCTGCTGCGCCATGCGCTGGCGGTAGAGGGTGACGAAGTCCACCGGATCGATCATCAGCGGCGGGAAGCCGCCATTGCGCACGGTGTCGGCGACGATCTGGCGCGCGAACGGGAACAGCATGCGCGGGCATTCGATCAGGATGAAGGGGTGGATCGTCTCCTGTGCCACGTTCTGGGCGCGGAAGATGCCGGCATAGACCAGCTCCAGCGCGAACATGGTCTTGCCGGAGAGCTCGGCCTTGGCCTCGATCTTCAGCTCGACCTCGTACTCGCCGCCCTCGCGCACCGGGCGCGCATTGACGTTGATCTGGATGCCGATCTGCGGCTGGCCCTTGACGATCAGCGATTCCGGCGCGCCGGGATTCTCGAACGACAGGTCCTTGGTGTACTGCGTCAGCACCTGCAGCGTCGGCATCGGCGCGGCGTTTTCGGTCTCGGCCATGAATATCTCCTGGGGTCCGCCGGGCGCGCCGCGAGGGCGCCGGCGCATGGTGCCGCTGGGTCGGTAATTCCGCCGCAGACGGTCTTGGGCGATAAGGCGGGTGTCGCTAACATGGTTGCCCGCAGGCTAGCAAGCGCGCGCCCGTGGAAAGCCTTGCGCCGCCGCCATGAAGGTGAGGGGCTTGGCAGCCGCTTGGCGCGGTGCGCCGGCTTGCTCTACTGTTCAAATCGCATCGCCCGGCAACGGCTCTTCCGTGCGAAGTGATGACCCAGCGGCATTCACGGGGTGGCGAAATCGGCCAGACGTCGTAAATAGGTCATGGAGGGTGCCTCGGCTTGTTCCGACTGGAACGCGGCGGAATGCGCACCACATGAGAGTCATCCCATCGCCGAAAGGGTATTTCGGCGGCGTACAGCAACGGCGAACTGCGACGTGTTCGATATCTATACGATCATCTTCCTGGCCCTCGCCGTGTTCATCTTCATACGGCTGCGCAGTGTGCTGGGTCAGCGGACGGGCCGCGAGCGCCCGCCTTACGATCCCTATTCGCGCCGTGATCCCGCCAAGGCGCCGGCCGGCCCTGCCGACAAGGTGGTGAGCTTCCCCGGCGCCGCCGAGAAGCCGTCCGTTCCCGAGCCGGCCGAGGCCACTGAGAGCGACGAGCCGGCGCCCGCCCGCTGGGCCGGCGTCGCCGAGGTCGGCTCGGCGGTGGCCAACGGCCTCGACGCCATCGCGGCGCAGGAGCGCGGCTTTGACGCCCAGCATTTCCTCACCGGCGCCCGCGCCGCCTATGAGATGATCGTCGTCGCCTTTGCCAATGGCGACCGTGCCGCGCTGAAGGAGCTCCTCGCCCGCGAGGTGTTCGAAGGCTTCTCCGCCGCCATCGCCGAGCGTGAGCAGCGCGGCGAGAAGATGGAAACCCAGTTCGTCGGCATCGAGAAGGTCGAGATCATCGAGGCCGGGGTGAAGGGCCGTAGCGCCCAGATGACCCTGCGCTTCCTCTCGCAGCTCATCTCGGTGACCCGCGACAAGGCGGGCCGGGTGATCGACGGCGATCCCGAGCAGGTGGCGGATGTCACCGATGTGTGGACCTTCGCCCGCGAGCTCGGCACGCGCGACCCGAACTGGAAGCTGGTCGCCACCGAAGCGGCTTCGTGAGAATATGACGAGGTGCGCGCCCATCTCGTCATCCTCGCTTTTTCCTGTGTCCTGACCGGCGGAGCGGCCCTCGCTTCCGCGGCGCCGCCGCGCGTGCTGTTCCCGCAGGCCGCGCTGGAGCCCATCGGTTTCGACACGCTGCCCGGCTGGGAGCAGGACGACCATGCCGGTGCGCTGGTCGCCTTCCGCCGGAGCTGCGGGCGCATCCACGCCAAGCCCGATCTCGTCGATCCGCCGCGCCCGGTCTTCACCGCGCTGCGGCACGTCTGCGCGCAGGCGGCACACCTGCCACGCAAGCCGTCCGACGCCGCGGCCCGGCACTTCTTCGAGAAGGAATTCCGCCCTTTCCGCATCGCCGCGATCGACCAGCCGGCAGGCTTCCTCACCGGCTATTACGAGCCGGAGGTGGAGGGATCGCTGACGCGCTCGGCGGAATTCAGCATCCCGCTCTACCGCCGCCCGCCCGACCTCATCCTCGGCCCGCCGCCCAAGGATGGCCCGCCGGTGAACAAGGGGCCGGCCTATCGCCGGGTCGACGGCAAGCTCGTGCCCTATTACGACCGGCCCGCCATCGAGGACGGCGCGCTGAAGGACAAGGGGCTGGAGGTCGCCTGGATCCGCGACCCGGCCGACGCCTTCTTCGCCCATATACAGGGCTCGCTCAGGGTGCGGCTGCCGGACGGCCATGTGCTGCGGCTCAATTATGACGGCCATAACGGCCAGCCCTACACGCCCATCGGCCGCCTGCTCATCGATCGCGGCCTGGTGCCGCGCGAGAAGATGTCGATGGACGCGATCCGCGCCTATATCGAGGCTCA
Organism: Ancylobacter novellus DSM 506; assembly: GCF_000092925.1. NCBI lineage: Bacteria > Pseudomonadati > Pseudomonadota > Alphaproteobacteria > Hyphomicrobiales > Xanthobacteraceae > Ancylobacter > Ancylobacter novellus. The sequence goes on from NC_014217.1 coordinate 4,043,880, forward strand.
TCCCGAGGAAGGGCGCGAGCTGATGCGGCAGAACAAATCCTACATCTTCTTCCGCGTCGCCCATGAGCTGAAGGGCGACGACGGCGCTGTGGGTGCGCAGGGCCTGCCGCTCGCCGCCGGCCGCTCCATCGCCGTGGACAAGGCGATCCATGTCTATGGCACGCCCTTCTTCATCGCCGCCGACCTGCCGACCGGCGAGGCGGGGGCGATCGAGCCCTTCGGGCGGCTGATGATCGCGCAGGATACGGGCTCGGCCATCGTCGGGCCGGCGCGGGCCGACATTTTCTTCGGTGCCGGCAAGGAGGCCGGCGCGGTGGCGGGCCGCATCCAGCATCCCGGCGCCTTCGCCGTGCTGCTGCCGCGGGCACTCGATCCCTCGCGCCGGCATGTGCCGCTGCCGAAGCCGCGCCCGGCTGTTCCCGCCACCATGTCGGAAACGCCATGAGCGCCGACGGCACCGGCCGGCCACGGCGCCGGCGCCCCCTCCATCCGGAGGAGAAGGCGCTGTGGGAGCACGTCACCCGCTCCATCGCGCCGATGCGCCCGGCGCCGAAGCTGGCGCTGCCCGCCGAGCCGCCGGCAGAGATTGCGGAGGCGGCAGAGAAGTCCCGGCCCAAGCGTCGGATCGCCGAAGCCGCCGCCCCGGCACCGAAAGCCCCGCCCGGTCCGCCGCCGCTCGCGCCGCTGGAGCCGAAGCTGCGGCGAAAGCTCTCGCGCGGCGCCGAGGTCGACGCCCGGCTCGACCTGCACGGCATGACCCAGGCTGCCGCCCACGGCCGGCTGATCGGCTTCCTGCGCGGCGCGCAGGGCGAGGGCCATTCGCTGGTGCTGGTGATCACGGGCAAGGGCGGCGAGGGCACGACGATATTGGCCGGCGAGGGCGGGCGCGGCGTGCTGCGCCGCCTCGTGCCGCAATGGCTCGCCGCGCCGGAGATGCGGGCGCTTGTGGTCGGCTTCCAGACCGCCGCGCGCGGCCATGGCGGCGAGGGCGCGCTCTATGTGCGGATAAGGCGCGTCAGGGAGTTCCGGCGATGACCCCGTTCGGCCGCCGCATGCGCGAGATGCGCGCCGAGCGCGGGGTGACGCTGAGCCAGATGGCCGAGGGCATCGGCGTCTCCGCCGCCTATCTCTCGGCGCTGGAGCACGGCAAGCGCGGCCAGCCGACCTTCCTCATGCTCCAGCGCATCACGGCCTATTTCAACGTCATCTGGGACGAGGCGGAAGCGCTGCGCATGCTGGCGGAGATCTCCGACCCGCGCGTGGTCGTCGACACGTCGGGCCTCTCACCCGAGGCGACCGAGCTCGCCAACCTGCTCGCCCGCGAGATCGCCACCCTGCCGCCGGAAGCCGTGGCCGAGCTGCTCGGCCGGCTCAAGATTCTCGGCCGGCCGGGATAGGCCGGTTTCACGTGAAACCGGTCCCGCTATGCCTCAGAGGATATAGCGGCTTAGGTCGGTATTGCCGGCCAGATCCGCCACGCGCTCGCGCACATAGGCGCCGTCGATGACGATGGTCTCGCCCGAGCGGTCCGGCGCGTTGAAGGACAGATCATCCAGCACCCGCTCGATCACCGTCTGCAGCCGCCGCGCGCCGATATTCTCGACGCTGGCATTCACCTGCACGGCGATGTCGGCGATCGCCTCCACCGCATCCTCGGTGATGGAGAGCTCGACGCCTTCCGTGCCCATCAGCGCTACCGACTGCTTGACCAGGCTCGCCTCGGTCTCGGTGAGGATGCGCTTGAAGTCCTCGCGGGTCAGCGCCTCCAGCTCGACGCGGATCGGCAGGCGGCCCTGTAATTCGGGCAGCAGGTCGGACGGCTTCGACACATGGAAGGCGCCCGAGGCGATGAACAGGATATGGTCGGTCTTCACCGGCCCGTGCTTGGTCGAGACCGTCGTGCCCTCGATCAGCGGCAGCAGGTCGCGCTGCACGCCCTCGCGCGACACGTCGGCGCCGCCGCGGCGGTCGCTGCCGGCGATCTTGTCGATCTCGTCGAGGAAGACGATGCCGTTCTCCTCCACCGCGCGGATCGCCTCCTGCACGATGGCGTCCTGGTCGATGAGCTTGTCGGCCTCTTCCGACATCAGCAGCGGGTGGGCGTCCTTCACCGTGACGCGGCGCGGCTTGGAGCGGCCGCCAAAGGCCTTGCCGAGCATGTCGCCGATCGAGATCGCGCCCATCTGCGCACCCGGCATGCCGGGGATCTCGAACATCGGCATGCCCTGGCCGCCGCTGCTCGCCACCTCGATCTCGACCTCCTTGTCGTCGAGCAGCCCGTCGCGCAGCTTCTTGCGGAAGCTCTCGCGGGTCCCCGCCGAGGCGGTGGTGCCGACCAGCGCGTCGAGCACGCGTTCCTCGGCGGCGAGATGTGCCTTGGCTTCGACGCCCTTGCGCCGCACCTCGCGCACGAGGCCGATGCCGACCTCGACGAGGTCGCGCACGATCTGCTCGACGTCGCGCCCGACATAGCCGACCTCGGTGAACTTGGTCGCCTCCACCTTGAGGAAGGGCGCGCCGGCGAGCCGGGCGAGGCGACGGGAGATCTCGGTCTTGCCGACGCCCGTCGGGCCGATCATCAGGATGTTCTTCGGCAGCACCTCCTCGCGCAGCTGACCCTCCAGCTGCTGGCGCCGCCAGCGGTTGCGCAGGGCGATGGCGACCGCGCGCTTGGCCTTGTGCTGGCCGACGATGAAGCGGTCGAGCTCGGAGACGATTTCGCGGGGGGAGAAGCTGGTCATTGAGCGGAGATCCTTGCGGCACGTCTCATCAGGAGCACGCGGCCGAACGGCGTAGAACGGTGGTCGAGGGCGCCGAATCCGGCCTTCTCATAGGCCCGGATGGCGCGCGAATTGGTCGGGTCGGGATCGGTGACGACATGGGAGGCGCCGGCCTGCCCGCATCGCTCGACGAAGCGCGCGATGAAGGCGGAGCCATGGCCCTGCCCGAGCAGCTCCGGCTCGCCGATGAACTGGTCGATGCCGAGCGTGCCCGGCGGCTGGTCGCGATAGGGGTGGCCGTCCTCCGCATGCGGATCGTAGCTCTGGATGTAACCGGCCTCACGCCCGTCGATCAGCACGAGATAGGGCTGCACCCAGGGCTCGGCCATCGCCTGCGCCACCTCGGCCATCGCCTCCTCCGCCGGATTCCACCACTGCGCGACATGCGGCTTCCCGAACCAGCGCGCCAGCAGCGGGAAATCCGCCTGCGCCAGCGGCCGGAAGCCGTAGGTCGCGCCGGTCTCAGGCCGCATCGATGGTCTCGATGGTGAGCTGGCCGTTGGTGTAGATGCAGATGTCGGCGGCGATGCCCAGGCTCTTGCGCACGATCGCCTCCGGGTCCTGCCCGCTATCGGCGAGCGCACGCGCCGCCGCCAGCGCGAAGCCGCCGCCCGAGCCTATGGCGGTGATGCCATTCTCCGGCTCCAGCACGTCGCCGGTGCCGGTGAGCACGAGGGTGATGTTCTTGTCCGCCACGATCATCATCGCTTCCAGCCGCCGCAGATAGCGGTCCGTGCGCCAGTCCTTGGCGAGCTCGACCGCGGCGCGCTGCAGCTGGCCGGGATACTGCTCGAGCTTGGCTTCCAGCCGCTCGAACAAAGTGAAGGCGTCGGCCGTGGCGCCGGCGAAGCCGCCGATCACGTCGCCCTTGCCGAGGCGCCGCACCTTGCGGGCATTGGCCTTCATCACCGTATTGCCGAGCGTCACCTGCCCGTCGCCGCCGATGGCGACGCGCGAACCGGAGCGGACGGAGACGATGGTGGTGCCGTAGATCGTGTCGGGGGCGTGGTTCATTCAGGACTCGGGATGCAGGACGCTGGATGCAGGCTGGGGTCGAGAGCCTTACTTAAGTCGTCCCCGCTTCAGCGCAACTCGGCGGCGGGTTCTGCGCCCGTCGCAGGCTCCGCCAGCTTCAGCCCCGGCAGGATGCCCGCGAGCACGATGACGCCGCCGGCGATGAGGAAGATATCCGCCGGCAGGAACACCAGCAGCCCCGTCATCAGCCCGGCGAGGAACACCGAGAGCGCCACTCCGGCATTGGCGATGCCGAGCGCCCAGCCGCGTTCGCTCGCGTCGACCGAGGAGGAGATGGCGGCGAGCAGCGTGATGAAGGCGAGGATGTTGCTGGCGGTCGAAAGGAGCCCGACCGCGACCTGCCCCCAGGCCGGCAGCGGCAGCCCGCTGATGATGAGGAACATGCCGCAGAGCGCGAGGCCCAGCAGGGCGGTCGGCTTGTCGCTGCCGAGCCGGGCCCGGACGAATTTGAAGCCGATGGCGGAGGAGAAGGCGCAGCCTATGCCCATCACCATGGAAAACAGGCCGAGCTCGGCGGTGGTGAAGCCGTAGGAGCGCTGCATCTCGATGAGGATGAAGGTGTAGTAGATCAGGAAGCCGAACTGGAACAGGAAGAAGGACAGCGCCGGCACGATGATCGCCGGCCGGTCCTTGACCCGGGCAAGCAGGACGAAGGGCTGCTTCCAGTCGAGGCTCAGCGCCCGGCGCGCCTCGTCCTTGGCGAAATGCGCGCGGCTCAGCAGCGCGAGGGTGAGAAGGCACAGCACCAGCGCCACGCCGAGCGGGAGGCGGAAGTCCCAATGGCCGAGCACGCCGCCGATCGCCGGCCCCGCCACCATGCCGATGGTGTTGACCAGCACAACCTGCGCCATGGCGGCGCTGCGCTGGTCCTCCGGCGCGGCATCGACCACCGAGGCCTGGGCGATGGGCGCGGTGCCGGCCATCTGGCCGGAGGAGAGCCGGCCGAGGAAGAACAGCCAGAGATGGCCGATCTCCAGCGCCAGCCACATCAGCGCATAGCTTCCCGCCAGTCCCGCCATGCAGATCATCAGCGTCTTCTTGCGGCCGAGCGCGTCGGAGAGGTCGCCGAGCAGCGAGGCGCCGAAGAACATGCCGATGGGAAACAGCGCGAAGGCCAGCGACAGCAGCGTGTCGCGCGTCGCCGGCGCATAGCCCGCCACGATCGATCCGTTCTCGAACAGGGCGACCAGCAGCGGGTACATCAGCCCGAAGGAGAAGATGTCGATGAAGACGGCAAGGAAGAGCGGGGCGCGGGCGCGCAGCGTGGCCATGTCCATCGAGAGGCTCCGGGGGGCGAGGCGGGAATGATGCGGGTATTCGGCACGATGCGCCAGCGCGATACCGCATCGTCAAGCCCGGCGGGCGTAGATGACGCGCATATGGCATCGCAACAGCATAGCTGCTAAGACGCCGGCTCTTCCGGGAGCCCGAAGCTATGCGCACGGCCAGCATCACCCGCGCCACCAAGGAAACGCAGATCCGCCTCGCCGTCGACCTCGACGGCACGGGGAAGGCGAAGATCGCGACCGGGGTCGGCTTCTTCGACCACATGCTGGACCTGCTCGCCCGCCATTCGCGCATCGACATGGAGATCGAAGCGACGGGCGACCTGCACATCGACTTCCACCACACGGTGGAGGATGTCGGCATCGCGCTCGGCCAGGCGGTGCGGCAGGCGCTCGGCGACATGCGCGGCATCACCCGCTATGCCAGCCTGCATCTGCCGATGGACGAGACGCTGACCCGCGTCGCGCTCGACATCTCCGGTCGGCCCTTCCTGGTCTTCCGCACCGAGTTCCCGGCGGCGAAGATCGGCGAGTTCGACACCGAGCTGGTGCGCGAGTTCTTCCAGGGCTTCGCGATCAATGCCGGGCTGACGCTGCATGTCGAGACTCTGTATGGCGTCAACGCACACCATATAGCGGAGAGCTGCTTCAAGGGCCTCGCCCGTGCACTGCGCGCGGCGGTGGCGATCGACCCGGCGGCGGCGGGGGAGATCCCCTCCACCAAGGGCAGCCTTGGTGGCTGATCTCATTGGCTGAGACGGAAGGCTGAGACGAATATGGCGGTGTGGACGGTCTTCGAGCCCGAGGCGGCGGACGAGGCGCGCACGACCCGCGACTGGGCGGACGGCTTCGCCTTCGTGCCCGAGCGCCTGTCGTGGAGCGCGCTGCCGCTGGCGCCGCTGGTGCTGCTGTTCCACCGTCTGTGGCTGGCCTTCATCGTCTATGCCCTCGTGCAGGTGGCGGTGGTCGCTGCCATCTTCTTGCTCGACCTCGACGGCGACGCTTTCGCGCTGCTTCTCGTCGCCAACATAATGGTGGCGGTGGAGCTTCCCGGCCTGCGCCGCGCCAAGCTGGTCGCGCGCGGCTATGAGGAGGTCGGCACCGTCGCCGCACCGAAACTGGAAGGCGCCGAGCAGCGCTATTTCGAGGCGCGGCTGGGCACGTTCACGCCCGTGGCGCCCGTGCCAGCGTCTCCCCGCGCTTACGCCCCGGCCCGGCCGGCGGAAAGCGGCGTGCTCGGCCTGTTCCCGGAGGCGAGCCGATGATCCCGCCCGCCCCCGTCGCCCTGATCGACTACGGCTCCGGCAATCTGCACTCGGCTGGCAAGGCGCTGGAGCGGGCCGCGCGCGAGAGCGGCACCAACAAGACGGTCCTCGTCACTGCCGACCCGGAAGTGGTGCGCCTCGCCGACCGCGTGGTGCTGCCCGGCGTCGGCGCCTATGCCGACTGCCGGCGCGGGCTCGATGCCGTTCCCGGCATGGTCGAGGCGCTGACCGAGGTGGTGCGCGAGCGTGGCCGGCCCTTCCTCGGCATCTGCGTCGGCCTTCAGCTGATGGCGACGCGCGGGCTGGAGCACGGTGTCACCGGTGGCCTCGGCTGGATCGAGGGTGATGTCACCAAAATCGTCACCAGTGACTCCGCGCTGAAGATCCCCCATATGGGCTGGAATTCGCTCGACGTCGTGCGCCCGCACCCGATCCTGGAGGGCATTCCGACGGGTCCGGAAGGGCTGGACGCCTATTTCGTCCACTCCTACCACCTCGCGGCCGCCAACCCCGCCGACGTCGTGGCAACTAGCGACTACGGCGGCAAGGTCACCGCTGTCGTCGGCCGCGACAACATCGCCGGCACCCAGTTCCATCCCGAGAAGAGCCAGCGCCTCGGCCTCGCCCTCCTCGCCAATTTCCTGAAATGGACGCCGTGATCCTCTTTCCCGCCATCGATCTCAAGGACGGCAAGTGCGTGCGCCTCGTGCAGGGCGACATGGCGCGCGCCACCGTGTTCAACCACGATCCCGCGCAGCAGGCCGCGCAGTTCGAGCATGACGGCTTCCGCTATCTGCACATCGTCGACCTCGACGGCGCCTTCGCCGGCAAGCCGGTCAACGCCCATGCCGTTGAGCGCATTCTCGAATCCGTCGCCATGCCGGTGCAGCTCGGCGGGGGCATACGCGACCTCGCGGGCGTCGAGGCGTGGCTTACGAAGGGCATCACCCGCGTCATCCTCGGCACCGCCGCGGTGCGCGATCCGGCCTTCGTGAAGGAGGCGGCGCGCCGCTTTCCGGGCCGTGTGGCGGTGGGCATCGACGCACGCGACGGCCGCGTCGCGGTGGAGGGCTGGGCGGAGACCTCGGACCTCGAGGCCGCCGAGCTCGCCCGGCGCTTCGAGGATGCCGGCGTCGCCGCCATCATCTACACCGACATCGCCCGCGACGGCCTGCTCAAGGGGCTGAACCTCGACGCCACCATCGCGCTGGCCGACGCCATCACCATCCCCGTCATCGCCTCCGGCGGCCTCGCCTCCCTCGACGACGTGAAGGCGCTGCTGGAGCCACGCGCAAGCAAGCTCGAAGGTGCCATCACCGGCCGCGCGCTCTATGATGGCCGGCTCGACCCGCACGCCGCACTGGCGCTCGTCGCCGGATTGCCGGCATGAATCGCTCAACAACCGGCGGGGATTCCATGCTCAAGGTGCGCGTCATCCCCTGCCTCGACGTGAAGGACGGCCGCGTCGTCAAGGGCGTGAAGTTCGTCGATCTGCGTGACGCCGGTGACCCGGTCGAGGCCGCCAAGGCCTATGACGCCGCGGGCGCCGACGAGCTCTGCTTCCTCGACATCACCGCCAGTCACGAGGCGCGCGGTACGCTGATCGACGTGGTCAGCCGCACCGCCGAGCAGTGCTTCATGCCGCTGACCGTCGGCGGGGGCGTGCGCACGGTGGAGGACATCCGCGCGCTGCTCAATGCCGGTGCCGACAAGGTGTCGATCAACACCGCCGCGGTGAATCGGCGCGAGTTCGTGCGCGAGGCGGCTACGAAGTTCGGCGAGCAGTGCATCGTCGTCGCCATCGACGCCAAGAAGGTCTCGGAGCCGGGTGAACCCGACCGCTGGGAGATCTTCACCCATGGCGGACGCAACCGCACCGGCATCGATGCCATTGAATATGCTAAGGAAGTCGTCGCGCTCGGGGCCGGCGAGATCCTTTTGACCTCCATGGACCGCGACGGCACCGGCGAGGGCTTCGACCTCGCCTTGACCCGCGCCATCTCCGATGCCGTGCCGGTGCCGGTCATCGCTTCGGGCGGGGTCGGCACGCTCGATCACCTGGTCGACGGCATCCGCGACGGCCATGCCTCGGCCGTGCTCGCCGCCTCGATCTTCCATTTCGGTACCTTCACCATCGGTGCCGCCAAGCAGCGCCTCGCCGAAGCCGGGCTTCCGGTGCGCCTCGGCGGTGGTGACCAATAAGGTGACATTCATGGCCGCACCGGTGACATCAAGGGTGACACTCGACGACCTCGCCGCGCTCGTCGCCCGCCGCGCGGCCGGGGAGGGCGAGGCCTCCTATACGCGCACGCTGATCGCCAAGGGCGTCGCCAAATGCGCCCAGAAACTCGGCGAGGAGGCGGTCGAGACCGCGCTCGCGGCGGTTGGCACCGATACCAAAGCGGTCGTTTCCGAGACCGCCGATCTTCTCTACCATCTGGTCGTGCTGCTTCAGGCGCGCGGCGTTTCCCTGGAAGACGTCTATGCGGAACTGGGCCGCCGGACGCGTCAGTCCGGCCTCGAGGAGAAGGCTTCCCGTTCGAAGGAATGAGGAAGCGGTGCCGCGCCCGGCCGATGCCCTCGGCCGGCACTGTATCGAAGCCGGTTCCCGTGTGGTATACAGTCGACCAACGCCCGGCGGCTTGAATGTCCGGGCGAGCCGGGAAACGCATCTATGGACCTGAAGCTCGACGAAGCCGGGCGGCTATCGCCGTTCCGCAACTTCTCCCGTTCGGAATGGGCCGGCCTTCGCGCCGATACGCCCCAGCCCCTGCAGCCGGACGAGATCCAGCGCCTGCAGGGCCTCAACGACCGCCTGTCGATCCATGAGATCGAGGACATCTACCTGCCGCTCTCGCGCCTGCTTTCCATGTATGTCGGGTCGGCGCAGAAGCTGTTCCGGGCCATGCAGAAATTCCTCGGGCCCGAGGAGAACGGCAAGATGCCCTACATCATCGGTGTCGGCGGCTCGGTGGCGGTGGGCAAGTCCACCACCTCGCGCGTGCTGCAGGCGCTGCTGGGGCGCTGGCCGAACACCCCGAAGGTCGCGCTGGTCACGACCGACGGCTTCCTGCTGCCCAACGCGGTGCTGGAACGCGAAGGGCTGATGGGCCGCAAGGGCTTTCCCGAGAGCTACGACCTGCCGGCGCTGCTGCTCTTCCTGCACGACATCAAGGCCGGGCGGCGGCCGGTGCGCGGGCCGGTCTACAGCCATTTCGACTACGACGTGATGCCGAACGCCTCGGTCGAGGTCGACCAGCCGGACATCCTCATCGTCGAGGGGCTGAACGTGCTGCAGACCGGCCGGCCGCCCAAGGACGGCAAGGCCATCCCCTTCGTCTCCGACTTCTTCGACTTCAAGATCTACATCGACGCCGACGAGGCGATCCTGGAGCGCTGGTATGTCGAGCGCTTCATGCGGCTGCGCGATTCAGCCTTCCGCGACCCGAAGGCCTATTTCCACCGCTATTCCAGCCTCTCCGACGAGGAAGCCGACGCCACGGCGCGCTCGATCTGGCGCTCGATCAACCTCGTCAATCTGCGCGAGAACATCCTGCCGACGCGCCAGCGCGCCGACCTTATCCTGCGCAAGGGCGGCGACCATGAGGTCGAGGCGGTTTCGCTGAGGAAGCTGTGATGCCCTTCGTCGTCATCCCGGCCGAAGGCGAAGCCGTGGAGCCGGGATCGCTCTCCAATCGGGTCGCGATCCCGCATCGGCCTTCGGCCGTCCGGGATGACGGGTGAGAGAATGACCGCCGCCGTCGAGATCGTTCCCGGCTGCCTCTACTGGCCCGGCTGGCTCGACCGGCCGGCGCAGGAGGCGCTGGCGGAGGAGCTCCGGCAGGTGCTCGCTGGCGCGCCGCTGTTCACCCCGCGCATGCCGCGCACCGGCAAGCCCTTCTCGGTGCGCATGTCGAATTGCGGGCCGCTCGGCTGGGTCTCGGACGAGACCGGCTACCGCTATCAGCCGACCCATCCCGAGACCGGCAAGCCCTGGCCGCCCATGCCGGACATGCTTCTAAAAGCATGGGACGCGCTCGCCGGCTCGCCGCTCCAGCCCGAGGCCTGCCTCATCAACTGGTACGCGCCCGGCACGCGCATGGGGCTGCATCAGGACCGCGACGAGGAGGAATTCGCCGCGCCCGTCCTCTCGCTGTCGCTGGGCGATACCGCGCTGTTCCGCGTCGGCGGCACCTCGCGAAAGGACCCGACGCGTTCCATCCGCCTCGCCTCGGGCGACGCGCTGCTGCTCTCCGGCCCGGCGCGGCTCGCCTTTCACGGCATAGACCGCATCCTGCCGGACACTTCGACGCTGCTGAAGCAGTCCGGCCGCATCAATCTGACGTTACGCCGGGTACATCCGGGCGCGACGAGCGAAATTCCGCCTTGTTGAACCCGCAGAAAAGGCCAAGTTGCGCTGCTGAGCCATCGTCGGCTCCCAGAATGTGAAGGATTGCGAATGCGCCTTGTTGTCCGCGTTGCCGCCCTGGTTCTTCCGCTGCTTGCCCTCAGCGTTCCCGCTGGCGCGCAGGCTGTCTTCCCCAATCAGGGTACGATCGGCCTCGTGCCGCCCGAAGGCATGAGCGAGATCCCCAACGTGCCGGGCTTCCAGGACCGCGCCACCAAGGCCTCGATCCTGGTGCTGGAGATGCCGCAGCCGGCGTTCCAGGAGATCACCAGCCATTTCGCGCCGGCGGAACTGAAGAAGCAGAACGTCACGGTGGAGGAGCGCCGCGACGTCGAGCTCGCCGACGGGGTCAAGGCGGTGCTGCTCAAGGGCTACCAGTCCATTCCCAACGCCGGCACGACGCTGAAGAAGTGGATCCTGATCGCCGGCGGCAAGCAGCAGACCGGCATGATCACGGTGCAGTTCCCGGAGGAGGCCTCCGCCCGCTATCCCGACAAGGCGGTCGAGGCGGCGCTGAAGACCGTGGTGTTCCGTGCCCCGCCCAGCAATGAGGAGCTGATGGCGCGGCTGCCCTTCACCTTCGACGACATGGAAGGCTTCAAGGTGTTCAAGGTGCTCGGCGGCAGCGCCGTGCTGCTGACCAAGGGCGATGCCGAGCCCGATCCCTCCACCCAGCCCTTCTTCATCGTCGCCGCCGGGCCGGGCGAGGTGCGCGAGGAGGAGCGCGAGAGCGTCGCCAAGCGGGCGATCTCCAGCGTGCCGGGCGTCAAGGAGCTGCGGGTGGAGCGTGGCGGCCCGCTGCGCATTGGCGGCCAGCCCGGCTATGAGCTGATCGCCAATGCGCTCGACGCCAAGTCCGGCAAGCCGGTGAAGGTGGCGCAGTGGCTGCGCTTCGGCCGCACCGCCAATCTGCGTATGGTGGGTGTGGCGCCGGCCGCGAGCTTCGACGCCGATTTCGGCGCCATGCGCGGCCTGCGCGACGGCATCGAGCTGCGCTGAGGATCACCACCGCTCGGCATTCCTCTTCCCTCATCCCCAGGCTTGACCCGGGGACCCAGCCTATCCGCCGACGCACGGCGTGGCCCCTGGGTGGCCGGGTCAAGCCCGGCCATGAGGGCAGAAATGGTGGAAGACGCGAGCAGAACCGAACTGCGCTGAAGATCAGTCCTCGGCTGCCGAGCCACCCTCGGCCGTCATCCCCGGGCTTGGCCCGGAGATCCACGACTTCCTTAGGCACCAAAGACGTGGATGGCCGGGACAAGCCCGGCCATGACGTTCAGTTGGTAGGCAGGACCTGTGTAGGCAGGACCTGTGTAGGTAGGACCTGCCCTCACCCCTCGGCGGCGGGGGTCTCGGCCGGGGCCGCCTTCGGGCCGCCCTTGGAGACGCCGACCAGCGCCGGGCGCAGCACGCGCTCGCCGATCTTGTAGCCGGGCTGGATCACCTGCACGACCGTGCCCGAGGGCAGCTCGGTGTTCGGCACCTCGAACATCGCCTGATGCAGGTTCGGGTCGAACTTGGCGCCTTCCGCCTCGATGCGGGCGACGCCGTGCTTGGCGAGCGTCTGGGTCAGCGCGCGGGCGGTGATGTCGATGCCGTCGAGCACCGTCTTCAGCGGCCCTTCCGCCTTCTCGCGCGCCTCGGCATCGACGGCGCCGAGCGCCCGCTCGAAATCGTCGGCCACGGTGAGGATGTCGCGGGCGAAGCCGGTGATGCCGTAGACCTTGGCGTCGGCGACCTCGCGCTCGGCGCGGCGGCGCACATTGTCGGCCTCGGCGAAGGCTCGCAGGAACTTGTCCTTGAGCGTGGCGATCTCGCCTTCCAGCCGATCCTTCTCGGCGGTGAAATGGGCGGCAAGGTCGTCGGTCGCCGCGAGCGCGTCGTTCTCGGCGGCACGCGCCTCGTCCGCCACATCAGGCTGGTCCGCCGGCTTGCGGTTCTCGTCGCTCATAAGCACCTCGTCGGGAGAATGGATTTGCCCGCACACTTTTTCGTGCGGACGCCCGCCATATCGGGTCGGATGGTTGAAAAATCAAGCCGCGTCGATGCCCGGACCGGCCAGGACGCGGCTCACCACGCGGGCGGTGAAGTCGACCATCGGCACGATGCGGGCATAGTTGAGCCGCGTCGGCCCGATGACGCCGAGCACGCCGACCACCCGGCCCTGCCCGTCGCGATAGGGCGCGACGATGGTGGAGGAGCCCGACAGCGAGAACAGCTTGTTCTCCGAGCCGATGAAGATGCGCAGCCCCTGCGCGTCCTCGGCGCGGCCGAGCAGGTCGACCACCTCCTGCTTGGCTTCGAGGTCGTCGAACAGCAGGCGCACGCGCTCGAGGTCCTCGATGGCCTTGAGGTCGTGCAGCAGCCGGGTCTGGCCGCGCACGATGAGCCGCCGGTCGGCCTTGTCGCCGCCGGACCAGCTGGCAAGGCCGGTCTCGACCACGCGGGCGGTGACCTCGTCCAGCTCGGCGCGGCGGGCGGCGAGCGTGCGCTCCACCTCGGCGCGCAATTCGGCGATGGTGCGCCCGCGGGTGAGCGCGCTGAGGAAATTGGTCGCCTCCACCAGCGCCGAAGCCGGGAGGCCCGGCGGCAGCGGCACCAGCCGGTTCTCCACCTCGCCATCCTCGGAGACGAGGATGAGCAAGGCGCGGCTCGGGTCGAGCGGCACGAATTCGATGTGCTTGAGCCGCACGTCGGTCTTGCCGGCGGTGACGACGCCGGCGCCGCGCGACAGGCCCGACAGCAGGTTCGAGGCCTCCGCCAGCACGCCTTCCACCGTCTGGGCGCGGGCGGCGGCGCGCACCTGCGTCTCGATCGAGTTGCGCTCGTCCTCCGAGACGTCGCCGATCTCCAGCAGCGCGTCGACGAAGAAGCGCAGCCCCCGCTCGGTCGGCAGCCGACCGGCGCTGGTGTGCGGCGCGAAGATCAGCCCGGCCGCCTCCAGGTCCGCCATGACGTTGCGCACCGAGGCCGGGGAAAGCGTCATGGGGATCAGGCGAGAAATATTCCGGGACCCCGCCGGCTCGCCGGTGGCGAGATAGGTCTCGACGATCTGGCGGAAGATCTCGCGCGAGCGCTCGTCGAGCCGCGCGAGCTGCGGGGCGGTGGCGGAGAGCAGCGGATCGAAGGGCATCACCATATCTGTGCGTTCACGCGCCTATTCCGTTCGTGACCCCGCTATATTTCGGCATTCGGCCGGCGCATTCAAGCAACCGTCGGCAACCGCGCCCGGCCGGCCGATTGCGCCGGGGCGGCGGCGCCCTTACAAGGGCCGGCCATCAAGGTTTCAGGAGAGTTCCGCATGCGCCCTTCCCGCCGCCAGCCCGACGAGATGCGGGCCGTCAGCTTCGAGCGCGGCGTGCTGCGCCATGCCGAGGGCTCGTGCCTGGTCAAGTTCGGCGAGACGCATGTGCTCGTCGCCGCCACGCTGGAAGAGCGCCTGCCGCCCTGGCTGAAGGGGCAGGGGCGCGGCTGGGTCACGGCGGAATACGGCATGCTGCCGCGCGCCACCCATGAGCGCACCCGCCGCGAGGTCACCGCCGGCAAGCCCTCCGGCCGCACCCACGAGATCCAGCGCCTGATCGGCCGCTCGCTGCGCACCGTGGTGGACCTGGAGAAGCTCGGCGAGCGCCAGATCACCGTCGACTGCGACGTCATCCAGGCCGATGGCGGCACCCGCACCGCCTCCATCACCGGCGCCTGGATCGCCCTGCACGACTGCCTGAGCTGGATGAAAACGCGGGGAATGCTGGCAACGATTCCCCTTCGCGACCACATCGCCGCCGTCTCCTGCGGCATCGTCGACGGCGAGCCGCGGCTCGACCTCGACTATGTGGAGGATTCCTCGGCCCATACCGACGTCAACTTCGTCATGACCGGCACCGGCGGCTTCGTCGAGATCCAGGGCACGGCGGAGAAGACGCCGTTCACCGAGGACGAGTTCGGCGCCATGCTCGGCCTTGCCCGCAAGGGCGTCGCCAAGCTGGTCGACCTGCAGAAGCTGGCGGTGTCATGAGCGCCGCCGAGCCGCACCGCCGCCTGGAAGGCCGCATCGTCATCGCCACGCATAACCCCGGCAAGCTGGAGGAGATGCGCGGCCTGCTGGCCCCCTATGGCGTCGACGCGGTCTCGGCCGGCGAGCTCGGCCTGCCGGAGCCGGAGGAGACCGGCCTCACCTTCGCCGAGAACGCCCGCATCAAGGCGGTCTCGGCCGCCAAGGCCTCCGGCCTGCCGGCCTTCGCCGACGATTCCGGGCTGTGCGTCGAGGCGCTGGGCGGTGCGCCGGGATTGCTCACCGCGCGCTGGGCCGGGCCGGAGAAGGACTTCATGGCGGCGATGACGCGGGTCGAGACCGAGCTGCGCGCGGCCGGCGCCGAGCTGCCGGACCTGCGCCGCGCCTATTTCATCTCCGCGCTCTGCCTCGCCTGGCCAGACGGCCATGCCGAGGATTTCGAGGGCGTGGTCGAGGGCACGCTGGTCTGGCCGCCGCGCGGCCCGGCCGGCTTCGGCTACGACCCCATGTTCCAGCCGGACGGCTATGAGCGCACCTTCGGCGAGATGACCGGCGCGGAGAAGCACGGCCTGCCGCCGCTCGGCCGCGGCCTGTCGCACCGCGCCCGCGCCTTCATCGCGCTGGCGACGGCCTCCCTCGGGGCGAATTTTGACTGAAGTCGACCATAGGCGGCCTCTCGCGCCGCCGCCTCCGGTGGATCCCGGCTTCGGCGTCTATGTCCACTGGCCGTTCTGCAAGGCCAAGTGCCCCTATTGCGACTTCAACAGCCACGTCCGCCATTCCCCGCCAGACCAGGCGCGCTTCCTCAAAGCCTTCAGGGCCGAGATCGCCCATACGCGCGAGCGCATCGGCCAGCGGCGGACGCAGAGCGTGTTCTTCGGCGGCGGCACGCCCTCGCTGATGGAGCCGGCAACGGTCGGCGCCATACTCGACGCCATCAATGAAGCCTGGCCGCTCGACGCCCGCGCCGAGGTGACGCTGGAGGCCAACCCGACCAGCGTCGAGGCCGGCCGTTTCCGCGGCTACCGCGCCGCCGGGGTCAACCGCGTCTCGCTCGGCGTGCAGGCGCTGGACGACGCCTCGCTGAAGGCGCTCGGCCGCATGCACACGGCGCAGGAGGCGCTCGGCGCGGTGGCGGTGGCGCGCGCGGCCTTCGAGCGGGTGTCCTTTGACCTGATCTATGCCCGGCCCGACCAGAAGCCGGAAGCCTGGGCGGCCGAGCTGAAGCGCGCCATCGAGGAGGGCTGCGAGCACCTGTCGCTCTACCAGCTCACCATCGAGGACGGCACGCCCTTCGCCGCGCTGCACCGCGCCGGCAAGCTGATCGTGCCGGAGGACGAGGTCGCCCGCGCGCTGTGGGACGTGACGCAGGAGACGACGCGCGAGGCCGGCCTGCCGTCCTACGAGGTCTCCAACCACGCCCGCCCGGGCGCGGAGAGCCGGCACAATCTGCTCTACTGGCGCTATGGCGAATATGCCGGCCTCGGGCCGGGCGCGCATGGCCGGCTCGACACGCCGGAGGGGCGCGTCGCCACGTCCACCGAGCGCGGCCCGGAGGACTGGGTCGCGCGGGTCGAGCACGCCGGCCATGGCGTGATCGTCGACGAGAGGCTGACCCGCGCCGAGCAGGCCGACGAATATCTGCTGATGGGCCTGCGTCTTGCCGAAGGCATCGACCGCGCCCGCTTCGCTCGCCTCGCCGGGCACGATCTCGACGCCGGCCGGGTGGCGACGCTCATCGAGGACGCCATGATCGAGGAACTGCCCGGCGAGCGCCTGCGCGCCACCGCGCTCGGCCTGCCGGTGCTGGACGCCATCGTGGCCGATCTGGCGGCGTGAGGTTCTCTCGTTTCTACCTGCTCCCGAAGACCGTCATCCTGAGGTGCCCGGCGTCAGCCGGGCCTCGAAGTATGCTCATCCAGGCACACCTAGGTGACCATCCTTCGAGGCTCGCTGCGCGAGCACCTCAGGATGACGGTGCGTTGTTGATTGCACCTCAGGATGACGTCGCGCCATGTGGCGGACGAGAAGGACGCTCAAATCCCCTGCGCGAAGCTGCGCGGGGCGGGGCTGACGATCTGCGTCGCGCCCCCTGAGATCTGCATGACCGCGAGGCCGCGCTGGTTGGTGCCGTCGGCGCGGAAGCGGAAGATGCCGTCGACGCCGGAGAAGCCCGACGGGTTCTGGATCGCCTGATCGGTGATGCCGGCTTCGCCATAGCTGTTCACCAGCGCCGCCATCAGCGACACGCCGTCATGGGCGAGGGCGGCGGTGCGCACCGGCTCGCGGCCGTAGCGGGCGCGGTAGCGCGCGGCGAAGGCGCGGAAGCCCGCCGGGTCCGGCGCGGCGAAGATGCCGCCATTCACCGAGGGCGCGGCGAACAGCTTCGGGTCGTCCCACAGGCCGGTGCCGATGAGCTGCTTGCCGTTAAGGTTCACCCCCGCGGCCGTCATCGCCTGCAGCACCTGCGGCACGGTGTCGGCGGCGTCGGGCAGGAACACCGCGTCCGCCTGCACCGCCGAGCCGGCGATGCGCCGTGCGGCCTCGGCATATTGCCCCGCCGCGTAGCGCTCCAGCCCGACGATGCGCCCGCCCACCGTCGGCACGGTCTCGCGGAAGGCGGCCTCGACCACCGAGCCATAGGCATTGTCCGGCACCAGCCCGACATAGGAGCGCCGGCCGGTGGAGGCGGCGTAGCGCACGGCGCGCTCGACATCGGTCTGTGGCAGGAAGCTGAGCAAATAGACGCCCTGCGTCGCGACATTGGTGTCGGTGGAGAAGCCGACGAGCGGCACGCCGCGCTGGCGCGTCACCTGGCCGGCGGCGGCCACCGAGTGGGCGAAGAGCGGGCCGAGGACGGCGCGCGCGCCCTCGTCGAGCGCCTGCTGGGCGGCGGCCTGCGCGCCCGGCCCGGTGCCGCCGTCATCCTTGACGATGAGCCGGATGCGGGCGCCGGCGAACTCGGCCACCGCCATCTCGGCGGAATTGCGCAGCGCCTGCGCCACCGCCGCGGCATTGCCGCTGGCGCCGAGTGGCAGGATGAGCGCGACCGGCGTGCCGGTGCCAGCCATGGCGTTGGGATCGGGCAGCGGCTCGGACGAGGGGAGCGCGGCCTGCGGCGGCGCGGAATCGAGCGTGGAGCCACAGGCGGCGAGCCCGACAGCGGCTCCCGCCGCGCCGGCGGCGAGCAGGAAGCCGCGACGGGTCGCGCCATGCGCCGCGCCGCGTGTCGCCTCGCGCGCCGGGCTGCGGATCTCGGCCGGCGCGGATATGTCCTTCTCGCTCATTCGGGCTCGTGGTTCGGCTCGGATGGTGCGCCTGCCATCCGGCCGACGTTGTCCCTTTGTAGGACGGCGGGGCGCGCCCTGTCACCTCGTGACCGGCCGGTGACGGGCGCTGCGCCGACATATCCACGCCGCACGCGCCCGCCGGGCATGACGCCGCCGGCCGCGCGGCCTAGAATGACGGCGCCATGAACGCTCCCACCGAGGCGGCCAGCCGCCGTTCCTTCCGCATCGCCGGCCACAGCCTTCCCGCCGCCCGGCCCGAGCGCGGGCTGCACATCGTCGCCACGCCGATCGGCAATCTCGGCGACGTCACGCTGCGGGCGCTGGAGACGCTGGCCGGGGCCGACCTCATCGCCTGCGAGGACACGCGGATCACGCGGCGTCTGCTGGATCGTTACGGCATCGAAACGCCTCTCGTCGCCTATCACGACCACAATGCCGAGCAGGTGCGCCCGCGCCTGCTGGCGCGGCTGGAGGAAGGCGCGGCGGTGGCGCAGGTGTCGGATGCCGGCACGCCGCTGATCTCCGATCCCGGCTACAAGCTGGTGGAAGCGGCACTCGCCGCCGGCCACCGCGTCATCCCCGTTCCCGGCGCCTCGGCGAGCCTCGCCGCGCTGGTGGCGGCGGGGCTGCCGACCGACCGCTTCTTCTTCGAGGGCTTCCTGCCGCCGAAGAGCGGGGCGCGGCGCAACCGCCTCGCCGAGATCAAGACGCTGCCGGCGACGCTGGTGATCTACGAGACCGGCCCGCGCCTGCCCGAGAGCCTCGCCGACCTCGCCGACGTGCTCGGGCCGCGCCCGGCGGCGGTGTGCCGCGAATTGACCAAGAGCTTCGAGGAGGTGCGACGCGGCCCGCTCGACGCGCTGGCCGCCCATTACGCCGAGGCCGGGGCGCCGAAGGGTGAGATCGTGCTGGTCGTCGGTGCGCCGCTGGAGGAAGAGGCGCGCGAGGAGGATGTCGACGCGGCTCTCCGGCAGGCGCTGGCGACGCTCTCGGTCAAGGACGCGGCGGCGGCGGTGGCGACCGCCACCGGCCTGCCGAGGCGCACCATCTATGCCCGCGCGCTCGCCTTGCAGGCGGGCGATGCAGGGGACGATGACTGAGCGGCGCCGCGCCGCCTTCACCCGCGGCCTCGACGCCGAGGCGGCGGCCGCGGCGCTGTTCGAGGCGCAGGGATTCGAGGTCGTCGCGAAGCGCGTGCGCACGCCGCGCGGCGAGATCGACCTGATCGTCGCCCGCGAGGGGCTCCTGGTCTTCGTCGAGGTGAAGGCACGCGCCAGCCTGACGGTGGCGGCCGAATCCATCCTGCCGCGCCAGAGGCGACGCATCGCCGGGGCGGCGGAGATCTTCCTCGCCCGCAACCCGTCTTATGACGGCTTCGACATGCGGCTCGACGTGGTGCTGGTGGCGCCCGGCGCCGCGCCCATGCACCTGCCCGGCGCCTTCGACGCCGAGTGACGTCATTGCGATCGTGCAAGATCGGGCGCGTGGCGCCCCGCCCCGCGAGCGGCTAGACAAGAGGGGACATGCCGCGCCGCGCGTGGCCCCTCCTGTTCCGGGACGCCCCATGAGCCTCAACGTCGCCGTCCAGATGGACCCGATCGACCGCATCAACATTGCGGGCGATTCCACCTTCGCCCTGCTGCTGGAAGCGCAGGCCCGCGGGCACAGGCTCGCCTACTACACCACCGACCGCCTCGCCCTGCGTGACGGCGAATTGTTCGGCACCGTGCAGGACCTCGAGGTCCGCGACGTGAAGGGCGAGCATTTCACCCTTGGCGAGGCACGCCGCGTGCGGCTCGACAGCTTCGACGCGATCCTGATGCGGCAGGACCCGCCCTTCGACATGAACTATGTCACCGCCACGCACCTCTTGGAGCGCATCCACCCGAAGACGCTGGTGGTGAACGACCCCGCTCATGTGCGCAACGCGCCGGAGAAGATCTTCGTCACCGAATTCCCCGATCTGATGCCGCCGACGCTGATCACCCGCGACCTCGAGGAGATCAAGGCGTTCCGCGACGAGTTCGGCGACATCGTGGTCAAGCCGCTCTACGGCAATGGCGGCGCGGCGGTGTTCCGCCTCACCCGCGACGACCTGAATTTCGGCTCGCTCTACGACCTGTTCGCCACCACCTTCCGCGAGCCCTGGGTGGTGCAGCGCTTCATCCCCGAGGTGAAGCACGGCGACAAGCGCATCATCCTGGTCGATGGGGAGTTCGCCGGCGCGGTCAACCGCGTGCCGAGCGAGGGCGACCTGCGCTCCAACATGGTGCGCGGCGGCGCGGCGAAGGAGACGGACCTGACCCCGCGCGAGAAGGAGATCTGCGAGCGGCTCGGCCCGCATCTCAAGCGCATGGGCCTCCTCTTCACCGGCATCGACGTGATCGACGGCAACCTCACCGAGATCAACGTGACCTCGCCGACCGGCATCCGCGCCATACGCCGGCTCGGCGGCGCCGATATCGCGGCGCTGATCTGGGACGTGATCGAGGCCAAGCGGCGCGGCTGAGCGGCCGACAAAAGAAAAGGCCCGGCCGTCGGCCGGCCGGGCCCATATCCCATTCCTAGGGTGCGTGCGGTCAGTGCACGCTGAGCGTCACCAGCTCGTTCTGCGTCGCGCTGGCGATCGCCGCCTCGCGGCTGTCGGTCAGCATGATCGGCGTGCCGTCCGCCGCGTGCAGGGTGAAGAGCTGCAGTCCCGGCGCGAGGTGCGCCTGCGGGAACATCTCGGCAGCGTCCTCCGAGCGGATGGAGCGCACATAGGCGATGCGGCCGTCACCGAGGCTCGCGAAGGCCTCGGGGGTCAGGGCACCAGCGAGAGCGGCACCCGTGGCAGGTCCGGTGATCTGGAATTCGTTCGTCATGGTCCACGACTCCTCGTTACTCACTGTCGAGACCGGCTTCGGGTGCCCTCACTCGTCGGTCGCAATGGTGATACGCCGAACGACGCGTTCCGGTTCCGGCCGAACAAGGTCGACCGACAGCAGACCGTTCTTCAGATCGGCGCCGAGCACCTTCATGCCGTCGGCCAGCACGAAGGTGCGCTGGAACTGACGGGCGGCGATGCCCCGATGAAGATAGATCCGCTCCGGCTCCTCGACCTGCCGGCCGCGGATGACGAGCTCCTTCTCCTCCACCGTCACATCCAGCTGGTCCCGGGTGAAACCGGCGACCGCCAATGTGATGCGGAGCCTGTCCGGCTGGCCCGGCAGCACCACCCGCTCGACATTGTAGGGCGGATAGCCGTCGGAGCCTTTGACGACGCGGTCGAGCGCTCGCTCGACCTCATCGAAGCCGAGCAGGAAGGGGCTCGACAGCGAGGGAATGCGTGACATGCTCCCAAAGTCCTCGTCTAGAAGCGACTTTGCGTGATGGGACCCCACAAGGGCATCCCGTTGAGTGAGCATATGGGCGGGGGTGCGGGGGTGCGCAAGAAGACACCGCCGTGCACGGCGGAAAAACGCCGCGCGCGACCTAAGGCCGGCCGCCAAGGGCCGGGGCAATCGGCAAGACTGCGGGTTTTCAGGCGGCGTGGCGCTCGCCGTTCACGCCGAAATGATCGAGATAACGGGGGTTTATCCGCTCGATCGGCAGGACGATCAGCACGTCGGTGGTGCCGAACTGGCGGTCGACCACGGCGCCGCGGCCGATCTGCGCGCCGAGCCGCAGATAGCCCTTGATCAGCGGCGGCAGCTCGACGAGCGCCGCCTTGGTGTCGATCGCCTCCACCGCCATCAGGTCCATCGCCGCGGCGTTCCTCGGCAGCGCGTCGGCCGACCACTCCGGGTCGGTCGGGGCGAAATGGTGCAGGAAGGCGAGCGGGCGGGCGAGCGAGCGCGGGTCGACGCCCTCGAGGCTGGCGCAGCCGAACATCACGTCGATGCGGTGGTGGCGGACATAGGCCCAGATGCCGTGCCAGAGCAGTTCCACCGTGCGCTTGTTGCGGTAGGAGGAGAGCACGCAGGAGCGGCCGAGCTCGAGGAAGCGCCGGTGCGGGTGGCGCGCCAGCAGCGGGGCGATGTCGAACTCGCCGGCGGTGTAGAAGCCGCCATGGCGGGCGGCGATCTCCTGGCGCAGCAGGCGGTAGGTGCCGACGACGCGCGGCACGCGTTTGCCGCGCACCATGCGGCAGGAATCGTGGTCGAGCACCAGGAGGTGGTCGCAGAAGCCGTCGAAGGCGTCGAAGTCGCGCCGGGCGAGCCGCATGGCGGCGGCGGGGACGGCCGACATCTCCTCGTAGAACACCTCGTAGCGCAGGCGCTGGGCGCGGCGCACATCGGCCGCGGTGACGGCGAGGCGCACCTCCAGCGGGCCGATGCGGCCGAGCGTCACCGGGCCGCGGTCGCTGCGGCTCTCGCGGTGGCGCAGGCCCGAATAGGAGCGCAGCGCCGGCATGAAGCGCGAGGGCGTGAAGGCCGCCGGAACGAGGCGCAGCGGCTCTATCCTGGCGCGCTGGTCCTTTGCGTGATCCTTGGCGCGCTCTTCCGTGGCGCGGGGCTTGGGCGTGAAGGGATTGAGCAGGCTCGGCTTCAGGAAATTCCGCAGCGCCGAAGCGCCCGCGGCCGGCGCCGCCTCGACATTCCCGTCGGCGAGCATTTGCGTCATGAACAGCCCCTCAGCCCGGTCGCATTATAGCGATTTGTGACAAGAATCACATTTCTCGGACGCTCATGTGACAGAGCGTGACCGGCAGGTCGGGACATGCCGTTGCGGCATGTGGCGGACGGTGCGGCCGATGACGGGGCGTGCCGGAGAGGCCTCGGGACGGCGCTTCGGGTTGCCATCCCGCCGGACTCTCTTCGGAAAAGCGGCCCAGCCTGGGAGTCCCGCTCTACACCGTCATCCCGAGGTGCGAGCCCACGGGTCTTGCCTTCGGCAAGCCCGAGGACAGGCCACGAGCCTCGAGGGATACTCGTCAGCGTACACCAAGGCGAACATCCTTCGAGGCCCGGCCCGAGGCCGGGCACCTCAGGATGAGGGGCATCGGAATGATGTGAGTTCCCTGTCTCACCCTCGCGATAAGACCGTCCAAAGAGTGCCAACAGAAGGGTCGGCATTCCGGCCGAGGCAGGTCCTCCCGCCACGGCCCGGCCCTTACGCCGCGGCGGCGGTGCGGTCGGCGGCGGTGCGGTAGGCCAGCGCCTCGGCGAGATGGCCGCGGCTGACCGTTTCGGCTCCGGAAAGATCGGCCAACGTGCGCGCCACCCGCATGACGCGGTGATAGCCGCGCGCCGACAGCCGCATGATCCGCGCCGCCTCGGTCAGCAGCGCGGTGCCGGCGGCGTCGGGCGCGGCGATCTCCTCCAGGATCGGGCCGCTGGCCTCGGCATTGGTGAACAGATCGGGACGGCCGAGCGCGAGGAAGCGCTCGCGCTGGAGCGCCCGCGCCTCGGCGACGCGGGCGGCGACCGCGGCGCTCGGTTCGGTGGGGCCGGGGCGCACGAGGTCGACGGCGGAGACCGAGGGCACGTCGAGATGCAGGTCCACCCGGTCAAGGAAGGGGCCGGACAGCCGGCCCTGATACTCGGCGGCGCAGCGCGGGCCGCGCGCGCAACTGTGGCCGGGTTCGCCGGCACGCCCGCAGCGGCAGGGGTTCATCGCCGCGACCAGCTGGAAGCGGGCGGGATAGGAGATGCGGTGATTGGCGCGGGCGATCACCGCTTCCCCCGTTTCCAGCGGCTGGCGCAGCGAATCCAGCACCGCCGGGGCGAATTCCGGCAATTCGTCGAGGAACAGCACGCCGTTATGGGCGAGGGAGACCTCGCCGGGCCTTGCCCGCATGCCCCCGCCCACCATCGCCGCCATGCTGGCGGAATGGTGCGGGGCGCGGAACGGCCGCCGGCTGGTGAGCGCCCCGCCCTGCAGCGCCCCGGCGACCGACGCGATCATCGAGACTTCGAGCAGCTCGCCCGGGGTGAGCGGCGGCAGGATGGAGGGCAGGCGCTGCGCCAGCATCGACTTGCCGGCCCCCGGCGGGCCTGAGAGCAGGAGGTTGTGCCGGCCGGCGGCGGCGATCTCCAGAGCGCGCTTGGCGACTTCCTGGCCCTTCACCTCGGCGAGGTCGGGCAGAACCGACGTGCCCGGCTCCAGCCGCGGCTCCGGGCGCGAGAGCATCTGCCGTCCGGCGAAGTGATTGACCAGTTGGATCAGGGAGAGGGGCGCCAGCACCGGCATGTCCGGGCTCGCCCAGGCGGCTTCCGGGCCGCAGGCGGCGGGGCAGATCAGCCCATGGCCGCGTGCATTGGCGCCGATGGCGGCGGGCAGCACGCCGGCGACCGGGGCGATGCGCCCGTCGAGCGCCAGCTCGCCGACCACGGTGAAGCCGTCGAGCGCGTCCGCCGGCAGGGCGCCGATGGCCGCCATCAGCCCGAGCGCGATAGGCAGATCATAATGACTGCCTTCCTTCGGCAGGTCCGCGGGGGCGAGATTGACGGTGATGCGCCGCGCCGGCAGCGCGAGGCCGGAGGCGATGAGCGCGGCACGCACCCGCTCCTTGGCCTCGGTCACCGCCTTGTCGGCGAGCCCCACGAGGTTGAAGGCCGGAAGGCCCGGGGAAACCTGCACCTGAACGTCGACCGGGCGTGCCTCGACACCCTCGAACGCCACCGTCGCCACGCGCTGGACCATTCCCGCCCCTCGCCGAATGCCTCCGCGGATGGTGCCAGATTAAGGTCTATCGGCGCCGCGTCAAGAACATTTAGCGAACATTTGCCGCGAATGACGCAGCGGAATGCGCCGTAGCGGCACGGCACCTTTTCGATAGAAGAATTCTATCAAGGCACGGAACACCTGAATTGATTTCAGTTTCGCCGCGTACGATCCTTTCGTTTGGAAAAATCCAAAAGAAGGCACGGGAGAAAATGCCGCATTACGAACCTTGGAGCGAAGAGCGCGCCCGCGCGGTGATCGAGGAATTCTCTCACCTCGAAGGCCCGCTGATGCCGATGCTCCATGCGGTGCAGGAAACCTTCGGCTATGTGCCGGAGGCCGTCGTGCCCATGCTCGCCGAGATGCTGAACATCTCCCGCGCCGAAGTCCATGGCGTGGTCACCTTCTATCATGATTTCCGCCACGAGCCGGCCGGCCGCCATGTGCTGAAGCTCTGCCGTGCCGAGGCCTGCCAGGCGGCGGGCGGCGATGCGCTGGCCGACCATGCCGAGCACCGGCTCGGCTGCAAGCTCGGCGAGACGACGGCCGATGGCCGCGTCACCGTCGAGCCGATCTACTGCCTCGGCCTGTGCGCCACCGCGCCGTCCGCCATGCTGGACGGCAGGATCGTGGCCCGGCTCAACGAGCGTCGCCTCGACGCGCTGATCGCGGAGGCGCAGTCGTGAGCGTTCGTATCTACGTTCCCAAGGACGCCTGTTCCATCGCCTGCGGCGCCGACGAGGTGGCTGCGGCCATCGAGGCGGCGGCGCTTTCCCGCCGCCAGCCGATCGAGATCGTGCGCAACGGCTCGCGCGGCATGCTGTGGCTGGAGCCGATGATCGAGGTGGTGACGCCGGAAGGCCGCATCGCCTATGGCCCGGTGGCCGAGGAGGACGTCGAGGGCCTGTTCGCGGCCGGCTTCCTGACCGGCGGCGACCACGCGCTGCGCATCGGCAAGCCGGAGGAGCACCCCTTCCTCGCCAAGCAGACGCGCCTCACCTTCGCGCGCTGCGGCATCATCGATCCCGCCTCCTACGCCGACTACCGCGCCCATGGCGGCTATAAGGGCCTCGAGCGCGCGCTTGCGCTCGGCCCGGCGGAGATCATCGAGGAAGTCAAGAAGTCCGGCCTGCGCGGCCGCGGCGGCGCCGGCTTCCCCACCGCCATCAAGTGGAAGACGGTGGCGGACGCCAAGGCCGACCGCAAGTACATCGTCTGCAACGCCGACGAGGGCGATAGCGGCACCTTCGCCGACCGCATGATCATGGAAGGCGACCCCTTCGAGCTGATCGAGGGCATGACCATCGCCGGCATCGCGGTGGGCGCCACCAAGGGCTTCGTCTACACCCGCTCGGAATATCCCCACGCCATCTGGGCGATGGAGAAGGCGATCGAGGTCGCCCGCGCCCATGGCATGCTCGGCGTCAACATCGCCGGCTCGCAGTACAGCTTCGACATGGAAGTGCGCATGGGCGCCGGCGCCTATGTGTGCGGCGAGGAGACGGCGCTGCTCGACAGCCTGGAAGGCAAGCGCGGCGTGGTCCGCGCCAAGCCGCCGCTGCCGGCGCATAAGGGCCTGTTCCAGAAGCCGACCGTCATCAACAACGTGCTCTCGCTGACCGCCGTGCCGCATATCCTGGCCGATGGCGGCGAGTTCTACGCCAATTTCGGCATGGGCCGCTCGCGCGGCACGATGCCGATCCAGATCGCCGGCAACGTGAAGTTCGGTGGCCTGTTCGAGACCGCCTTCGGCATCACGCTGGGCGAGTTGATCAACGACATCGGCGGCGGCACCGCCTCCGGCCGTCCGGTCAAAGCGGCGCAGGTGGGCGGCCCGCTCGGCGCCTATGTGCCGACCTGGCAGTTCGACCTGCCCTTCGACTACGAGGCCTTCGCGGCCAAGGACGCGCTGATCGGCCATGGCGGCATCGTCGTGTTCGACGAGACCACGGACCTCGCCAAGATGGCGCGCTTCGCCATGGAGTTCTGCTCCGTGGAGAGCTGCGGCAAGTGCACGCCCTGCCGCATCGGCTCGACGCGCGGCGTCGAACTGATGGACCGCATCATGGCCGGCCAGCGCGTCGAGGCGAACCTCGCCACGCTCACCGACCTCTGCCAGACCATGAAGCTTGGATCGCTTTGCGCCCTCGGGGGTTTCACCCCATATCCGGTGCTGAGCGCGCTGAACCATTTCCCCGAGGATTTCGGCGCGCCGCCGCGCCACCTCGAAGCCGCCGAGTGAGGAGCCACCATGTCCCTCGTCCATGAGATCGACTACGGAACACCCGCTCCCAAGACCGACAAGATGGTGACGCTCACCATCGACGGCATGGAAGTGACGGTGCCCGAGGGTACCTCCATCATGCGCGCGGCGATGGAGATGGGGACGCAGATCCCCAAGCTCTGTGCCACCGACAGCCTGGAGGCGTTCGGCTCCTGCCGCCTCTGCCTGATCGAGATCGAGGGCCGCAACGGCACGCCGGCCTCCTGCACCACGCCGGTGGCGCCGGGCATCAAGGTCCACACCCAGACGCCTCGTCTCGCCCAGCTGCGCAAGGGCGTGATGGAGCTCTATATCTCCGACCACCCGCTGGACTGCCTGACCTGCGCCGCCAACGGCGACTGCGAGCTGCAGGACATGGCCGGCGCGGTCGGCCTGCGCGAGGTGCGCTACGGCATGGAGGGCGCGAACCACTTCGCCCCCACCTCCGAGCTCGTCATGCCGAAGGACGAGTCCAACCCCTATTTCACCTATGACCCGGCCAAGTGCATCGTCTGCAACCGCTGCGTCCGCGCCTGCGAAGAGGTGCAGGGCACGTTCGCGCTGACGATTTCCGGCCGCGGCTTCGGCTCGCGCGTCTCGCCGGGCCAGTCGGAAGCTTTCCTCACCTCGGAATGCGTGTCCTGCGGCGCCTGCGTGCAGGCCTGCCCGACCGCCACCCTCTCCGAGAAGCGCCTGATCGAGATCGGCACGCCCGAGCACTCGGTGGTCACCACCTGCGCCTATTGCGGCGTCGGCTGCACCTTCAAGGCGGAGATGCGCGGCCAGGAAGTGGTGCGCATGGTGCCGTGGAAGGACGGCAAGGCCAATCGCGGCCATAGCTGCGTCAAGGGCCGCTTCGCCTGGGGCTACGCCACCCATCAGGACCGCATCACCAAGCCGATGATCCGCGCCAAGGTCACCGACCCGTGGCGCGAGGTCTCGTGGGAGGAGGCGATCAACCACACCGCCTTCGAGCTGAAGCGCATCCAGGACAGCTACGGCCGCAAGGCGGTCGGCGGCATCACCTCCTCGCGCTGCACCAACGAGGAAGCCTATCTCGTCCAGAAGATCATCCGCGCCGGCTTCGGCACCAACAACGTCGACACCTGCGCCCGCGTCTGCCACTCGCCGACCGGCTACGGCCTGAACCAGGCCTTCGGCACCTCGGCGGGCACACAGGACTTCGACTCGGTCGAGGACAGCGACGTCATCATGGTGATCGGCGCCAACCCGACCGACGGCCACCCCGTCTTCGGCTCGCGCATGAAGAAGCGCCTGCGCGAGGGTGCCAAGCTGATCGTCGTCGATCCGCGCCGCATCGACCTCGTCAAGTCGCCGCACATCAAGGCCGAGTTCCACCTGCCGCTGCAGCCCGG
This sequence comes from Ancylobacter novellus DSM 506, assembly GCF_000092925.1. NCBI lineage: Bacteria > Pseudomonadati > Pseudomonadota > Alphaproteobacteria > Hyphomicrobiales > Xanthobacteraceae > Ancylobacter > Ancylobacter novellus. The sequence goes on from NC_014217.1 coordinate 4,072,243, forward strand.
CACCAACGTCGCCATCGTCACCGCGCTGGCGCATGTCGTGGTCACCGAGGGGCTGGTGAACGAGGAATATGTCCGCCAGTTCTGCGACTGGGACGAGTTCCAGGACTGGGCCGAGTTCGTCGCCGATGCGCGCCACTCGCCGGAAGAGGTCGAGAAGCTTTCCGGCGTGCCGGCCGAGCTGATCCGCGGCGCCGCCCGGCTCTACGCCACCGGCGGCAATGCGGCGATCTATTACGGCCTCGGCGTCACCGAGCACTCGCAGGGTTCGACCACCGTCATGGCGATCGCCAACCTCGCCATGGCGACCGGCAATATCGGCCGCCGCGGCGTCGGCGTGAACCCGCTGCGCGGTCAGAACAACGTGCAGGGCTCGTGCGACATGGGCTCGTTCCCGCACGAGCTGCCGGGCTACCGCCACATCTCCGACGACGCCACCCGCGCCACCTTCGAGGCGATGTGGGGCACCCCGCTCGATCCCGAGCCTGGCCTGCGCATCCCGAACATGCTGGACGCGGCCGTCGACGGCACCTTCAAGGCGATCTACATCCAGGGCGAGGACATCCTCCAGTCCGACCCGGACACCAAGCATGTCGCCGCGGGCCTCGCGGCCATGGAGCTGGTGATCGTGCAGGACCTGTTCCTGAACGAGACCGCCAACTACGCGCATGTCTTCCTGCCGGGCTGCACCTTCCTCGAGAAGGACGGCACCTTCACCAATGCCGAGCGCCGCATCCAGCTCGTGCGCAAGGTGATGGCGCCGAAGAACGGCTATGGCGACTGGGAGGTCACCCAGCTCCTCGCCAACGCCATCGGCCTGAACTGGAACTACACCCACCCCGCGCAGATCATGGACGAGATCGCGGCGCTGACCCCGACCTTTGCCGGCGTCTCCTTCAAGAAGCTCGACGAGATGGGCTCGGTGCAGTGGCCCTGCAACGACGCCAATCCCGAGGGCATGCCGATCATGCACATCAACGGGTTCGCGCGCGGCAAGGGCAAGTTCGTCGTCACCGAATACGTGCCGACCGACGAGCGCACCGGCGCCCGCTTCCCGCTGCTGCTCACCACCGGCCGCATCCTCTCGCACTACAATGTCGGCGCGCAGACCCGCCGCACGGCGAATGTCGCCTGGCATCCGGAGGACGTGCTGGAGATCCACCCGCACGACGCCGAGCAGCGCGGCGTGCGCGACGGCGACTGGGTGCGCATCGACAGCCGCGCCGGCTCCACCACGCTGCGCGCGGAGATCACCGACCGCGTGGCGCCGGGCGTCGTCTACACCACCTTCCACCACCCGGGCACGCAGGCCAATGTGGTGACCACGGACTTCTCCGACTGGGCCACCAACTGCCCCGAGTTCAAGGTCACGGCGGTGCAGATCGCCCGCTCGAACGGCCCGTCCGAGTGGCAGGAGGACTATGACGACTTCGCCCGCCAGAGCCGGCGCATCGCCGTCGCGGCGGAGTGAGCGGAGGAGACTGATGATCCCGCCGGTCGTCCGCGTCTCGCGCCTTGCCGTCTCCTCGTCGGGAGCGAAGGCGGGCGAGCGGGCGATCCCCGAGGAGACGCCCGTCGCCATCGTGCATAACGGCTCGACCTATGCCGTGATGATGGCGACGCCTAGCGACCTCGAGGATTTCGGCTACGGCTTCAGCCTCACCGAGGGCGTGATCGGCGCGCTTTCCGACGTCGAGGCGATCGAGACGCTGGAGTTCGAGGAAGGCGTCGAGATCCGCCTGTGGCTCAACCAGGAGCGCGCCGGCCAGCAGGTGGCGCGCCGCCGGCAGATCGCCGGTCCCACGGGCTGCGGCCTGTGCGGCGTCGAGAGCCTGGAACTGGCGGTGAAGCCGGCAAAGCAGGTCGCGGAGGGGCGTGTCTTCACCGCGGCGGAGATTTCCCGTGCCATCGCCTCGCTGCCGCCGGCGCAGGTGCTGAACCACGAGACCCGCGCCGTCCATGCCGCCGCCTTCTGGGAGCCGGCGACGGGACTGGTGGCGGTGCGCGAGGATGTCGGCCGCCACAACGCGCTCGACAAGCTCGTCGGCCATCTCGTGCGCGAGGGCCGCGACGCCGCGGGAGGCATCGTGCTGCTGACCAGCCGCGTGTCGATCGAGATGGTGCAGAAGACCGCCATGCTCGGCGCGAGCGTGCTGGTGGCGGTGTCGGCGCCGACCGCGCTCGCCGTGCGCACGGCGGAGAAGGCAGGCATCACGCTGGCGGCCATCGCCCGCGACGACGGATTCGAAGTGTTTACCCACCCCCATCGCATCGAGATCGGCGGGGCAGAGAAGGAGCGTATCGCCCATGTCGGCTAACACGATGGATCGCCTCGTCTACATGGCGAACCAGATCGGCAAGTTCTTCGAGCCGCAGGGCCATGAGAAGGCCGTCAAGGGCGTCGCCAAGCACATCAAGGACTTCTGGGATCCGCGCATGCGCGCGCGCATCGAGGACCACATCGCCGCCGGCGGCGCGGGCCTCACGCCCTCCGTGTTCGAGGCGCTGAAGAGCCTGCCGCCGGTGAAGCGCGACACCATCCCGGCCGCCCATCCGACGCTGAACCCGCCCGGACCGACCGCCGCCCATCACTGAGGCGCCCGGCCTCAACCCCTGAAGCCGTCATCCCGGACGCCCATAGGGCGAGCCGGGATCGCGTCCCGATTCCTGCTTGCGATCCCGGCTCCGCGCTTCGCTTCGGCCGGGATGACGCCGAGTAAGGCCGCCATCCGCCCGGCCGGTCCATCCGGAAAATTATCTCCTCGCCCGGCCTATGGCCGATTCATCCCGAATCGACCACGCTTCCGCCATGCGCGGGCGGCATCGGATGCGCTAGCCTCGGATCGGCGCGGGCAGGGCGAAGGAGCGGCAATCCATGCATGACGACGGACACGGACTGCTGCTCGGGGCGGTGATCTTCCTCGCCACCGCGGTCATCGCGGTACCGATCGCGCGGCGGCTCGGTCTCTCGCCCATCGTCGGCTACATATTGGCGGGCGTCGCCATCGGCCCGGCCGGCATCGGCGCCTTCAGCGATCCCGAGCGCATCATCACCGTCGCCGAGATCGGCGTGGTGCTGCTGCTGTTCATCATCGGGCTGGAATTGCAGGTCTCGCGCCTGCTGGCGCTGAGGAAGGCGATCTTCGGCATCGGCACGGCGCAGCTCATCTTCAGCGGCGCCGCCATCGCCGTGCTCACCCATTATGCCGGCGACGAGTTCGGCTGGCGCGCCTCGCTGGTCGCCGGCCTGGCGCTGGCGCTCTCCGCTACCTCCATCGCGCTGCAATTGCTGGAGGAGAAGGGCGGCATGTCCCAGCCCTACGGCCAGCGGGCGTTCGGCGTGCTGCTGTTCCAGGACATGGCGGTGGTGCCGCTGATCGCGCTGATGCCGCTGCTGGCGCAGGGCACGCATGAGGAGCGGAGCCTTGCCGAATCGATCGGCCATGTCGGCATGATCCTCGGCGCGCTGGCGCTGGTGATCATCGTCGGGCGCTACCTGCTCACCCCGATGTTCCGCATCCTCGCCCATTCCGGCGCGCGCGAGGTGATGACCGCCGCGGCGCTGCTCGTGGTGCTGGGCGCCGGCGTGCTGATGGCCTCGGCCGGCATGTCGATGGCGCTCGGCGCCTTCCTGGCCGGCGTCATGCTGTCGGAATCGAGCTTCCGCCACGAGCTGGAAGCCAATGTCGACGCCTTCCGCGGCCTCTTGATCGCGCTGTTCTTCATGGGCGTCGGCATGTCGATGAATCTCGACGTGGTGCTGGCCAATGCGCCGCTGCTGATCGCCGGCACGCTGCTGGTCACGCTGGTGAAGGCGGTGTCGGTCTGGGCGGTGTTCCGCCTCTCCGACGGCACCCGCGCCGATGCGGTACGCTCGGCCTCGGTGCTGACCCCGGCCGGCGAGTTCTCCTTCGTGCTGTTCCCCTTAGCGCTGGAACTCGGCCTCATCGATTCCCGCCAGACCGACATGCTGGCCGCCTGCGCCGCCATGACCATGCTGCTCGGCCCGCCGGTGGCGCTGATCGGCGAGCGGCTGGCCCGCCGGCTGGAGCGGCGCACGGTGAGCGAGCCGGTGGACGATTTCAGCGACGCGCATGGCGCGGTGCTGGTGGTCGGTTTCGGCCGCTTCGGCCAGATCGTCTCGCAGTGCCTGCTGGCGCAGGGGCTGGAGGTGACGATCATCGACAACGACGTCGAGATGATCCAGAGCGCCGGCCTGTTCGGCTTCCGCATCTATTACGGCGACGGCACGCGGCTCGACGTGCTGCGCGCCGCCGGCGCCGAGCGGGCGCGGGTGGTGGCGGTCTGCGTCGACCAGCGCGGCACCGCCGACCGCATCGTCGAGATATTGAAGGCCAACATGCCGGATGCCCGGCTCTATGTGCGCGCCTATGACCGCAACCATGCGGTGGCGCTGCGCCATGGCGGGGTCGACTTCGAGATCCGCGAGACCTTCGAATCCGCGCTCGCCTTCGGCGAGGCGACGCTGCGCGCCAACGGCATCGACGCCGAGACGGCGCAGACGACGATCGCTGACATACGCCAGCGCGATCTCGAGCGGCTCAGGCGGCAGATCGTCGAGGGCGAGGATCGCGGCCCGTCGCTGATCACGCCGGAACCGCTGATGCGGCCCGAGCGCACCGCCCGCCCGCTGAACGAGGAAGCCGAGGACGTGCTGAAGCACGAGACGGAGTTCTCGGGCTAGGGTCCGACTCTTTCCCCCAGTCGCGACCTCATCCTGAGGTGCTCGGCGTTTCGCCGAGCCTCGAAGGATGCTCGCCCGGGCGCGCTGTCGCGATCATCCTTCGAGGCTCGCTGCGCTCGCACCTCAGGATGAGGGCGTATTGTGGGAGAGGTGCATTTACACCGTCATCCCCGGGCTTGGCCCGGGGATCCACGACTTTCAGCGCGTCAGATCAATGGAAGCCAAGGCGTGGATGGCCGGGCGGCGGGGCGATCACCGCGCCGCGCGGGGCAGGACGAACTGCTCGATGGCGTGGGCGACGCCGTCCTGGTCGTTGGCGGTCGAGACGAAGTCGGCCTGCTCCTTCACCTCCGCGGCGCCGTTGCCCATGGCGAGGCGAAGGCCGGCGACGCCGAACATCGGCAGGTCGTTCTGCATGTCGCCGATCACCGCGACCTCTTCCAGCGGCACGCCGAAATGGCGGGCGAAGGCGCGCACCGCATAGCCCTTGTCGGTGCCGGGCGGGGTGAGGTCGAGGTACTTGGCCTGCGAGCGCCGCGCCGTGGCGCCGTCGCCCACCAGCGCCTGCAGCTCCGGCTCGCTCGCCGCCAGCATGTCGAAATCGGTCGAGGAGAAGACGATCTTGCCGGCGCGGGTGACGTGGTCGCCGAAATCCTCCACCACCGTCGGCTGGAACGCCACGGTGCGGATCTCGCCGGCGACATACTGGTTCGAGGGGTCGGTGATGAACCACTCGTCGTCGGCGAACACCCAGATATAGGCGCCGCGCGGCTTCATAACCTCGATGCCCTTCCGCGCCGCGTCCGCCGCCACGAAGTGCTGCTCCACCAGCGAGAAGTCGCCGCGCAGGATGGAGCCGCCATTGAAGCCGCCGAACAAATCGAGCTTCAGCGCCTCGACCAGCAGCTTCATGCCGCGCGGGGGACGGGCCGAGACGGCGGCGAAGGCGACGCCCGCCTCGCGCAGCCGCCGCACCGCCTCGATGGTGCCGGGCGTGACCTGCTTCTCCTTGTTCACCAGCGTGCCGTCGACATCCGACACCATGAGGCGGATGCGCCCGGAGGGCGTGTGCTTCGTGGCGGGCGCGGCATCGGTTGCGGTCATCGGCGTTCCCTTTCGAGCGGCAGCCACTGGAAGCCGTCCTGCGCCAGCATCACGTCGGCCATGGCCGGTCCGTTGGAGCCGGCGGAATAGAACTGCACCTCGTCCTCGCCGCCGGCGACGGCCTCGAGGATCGGCTCCACCGCCTCCCAGCCCGCCTCGATGGTGTCGGCGCGCTGGAACAGCGTCGGGTCGCCGCACAGGCAGTCATAGATCAGCGTCTCGTAGCCGGTGGACGGGGCGGCGTTGAAGTAGTCGGTGTATTTGAAGTCCATCTCCACCTCGGAGAGCTTCACCTTGCGGCCCGGCACCTTGGCGGCGAAGCGCAGGGAGACGCCCTCGTCCGGCTGGACGTGGATCACCATCAAATTAGGCTTCAAGGCGGTCGGGAGATGGCGGAAAAGCACGCCCGGCGCCCGCTTGAACTGGATGGCGATCTCGGTGCGCCGCGTGGCCAGCGCCTTGCCGGTGCGCACATAGAAGGGCACGCCGTTCCAGCGCCAGGAATCGACGAAGCATTTCAGCGCCACATAGGTCTCGGTGCGGCTGTTGGGGTCGACGTCCTTCTCGGCGCGATAGTCCTTCACCGCCTCGCCATTGACGAAGCCGGCGCGGTATTGGCCGCGCACGGCGGCGCCGATGGCGTCGTTCGGGCGCATGTGCCGGATGGCCTCGATCACCTTGGTCTTCTCGGTGCGCACGGCGTCGGCGTCGAAGGAGTTGGGCGGCTCCATCGCCGTCATGGCGAGGAGCTGGAACATATGGTTCGGCACCATGTCGCGCATGGCGCCGGTGGCGTCGTAGAAGCGCCCGCGCTGCTCCACCGTCACCGTTTCGGCGGCGGTGATCTGGATGTGGTCGATATATTCCTTGCTCCAGATCGGCTCGAAGATGCCGTTGCCGAAGCGCAGCGCCATCATGTTCTGGACCGTTTCCTTGCCGAGGAAATGATCGATCCGGTAGATCTGCCGCTCGCCGGCCACCGCCAGCAGGCGCCGGTTCAAGGCGCGGGCCGAGGGCAGGTCGGTGCCGAAGGGCTTTTCCACCACGACGTGGCGGAAGGTCTCCGCTTCCTCCTTGAGCAGACCGGCGGCGCCGAGCTGCTCGGAGATGGTGGCGAAGAAGCGCGGCGCCACGGCGAGGTAGAACACCGCGTTGCCGGTCTGCTTCGCCCGCTGTTCCAGCTTCTCGCGGATGCGGCCATAGGTGGCCGGATCCTCGAAGTCGCCGGCGACGTAGCCGATGCGGGCCATCAGCCATTTCCAGGTCTCGCCCTCGGTGTCGAGATGGCCCGGCAGGTTCGCCACCTCGTCGCTGAGATAGGCGCGGTAGTCCTCCTCGCTCTGCTCGATGTGGTCGACGCCGATGATGGCAAAGTCGTCGTCGAGCACACCCTCATGGGCGAGGTTGTAGAGCGAGGGCAGCAGCAGGCGCTTGGTCAGGTCGCCGGAGGCGCCGAAGATGAAGAAGGTCGAGGCCGGCGCCGGCGCCGTATCGGGCGCCAGCACCTTCTGGCCGAGGACGACGGTCTCGCTTCCCATGGAACGCTCGCCCGCCGCTCACTTGGACTTGAATTCGGTATGGCCGCCGAACTGGAAGCGCATGGCCGAAAGCAGCTTCTCGCCGAAGGTGTGGTCCTGGCGCGAGCGGAAGCGGGTGTAGAGCGCGGCCGAGAGCACCTCGGCGGAGACCGCCTCCTCGATCGCCGCCATCACCGTCCAGCGGCCCTCGCCGGAATCGGCCACGGCGCCGGGGAAGTCGGAGAGCTGGTCGTCCTTGGTCAGGGCGATGGCGGTGAGGTCGAGCAGCCAGGAGGAGACCACGCTGCCGCGCCGCCACACTTCGGCGATGTCGGCCATGTCGAGCGTGAAGCGCTCATTCTCCGGCAGGTCGGTCGAATCCTTCTTCTTCAGGATCTCGAAGCCCTCGGCATAGGCCTGCATCAAGCCGTATTCGATGCCGTTATGGACCATTTTGACGAAGTGGCCCGAGCCCGCCGGCCCGGTGTGGATGTAGCCCTGCTCGACGCGCGCGTCGCGGCTCTCGCGGCCGGGGGTGCGCGGGATGTCGCCGAGGCCGGGGGCCAGCGCGGCGAAGATCGGGTCGAGACGGTCGACCGCTTCCTTGGCGCCGCCGATCATCATGCAGTAGCCGCGCTCCAGACCCCAGACGCCGCCGGAGGTGCCGACGTCGACATAATGGATGCCCTTGGGCGCCAGCTCGGCGGCGCGGCGGATGTCGTCCTTGTAGAAGGTGTTGCCGCCGTCGATGATGACGTCGCCCGGCGACATCACCTCGGCGAGCGCCTTCACCGTCGCCTCGGTCGGCCCGCCGGCCGGCAGCATCACCCATACGGCGCGCGGCGCGTCTAGCTTGGCGACGAGGTCCTCGAGGCCCCCGGCGGGCGTGTTGCCTTCCGCCGCCAGGCCCTGCACGGCCGCCTCGTTGCGGTCCCACACCACGCAGCTATGACCCGCCAGGGTGAGCCGGCGCGCAATGTTTCCCCCCATGCGGCCGAGGCCGACAATACCGAGCTGCATCGATTTTCCTCCTGAAGCGTCCCCGACCGCACGGGCGTCCGCCATCACGGTCCGCGCCCGTTACATCTAGGCCAACCCTATGCCGGGCATGCGACAATTGGAAAGGGGCGGACGTCGAGACCGTCATCCGCGCGGTTCTTCATGCCGGAGATAGTAAATTCGCTTGTATCAGTTCGAATTCCCTTCCTAATCTGAACCTTCGCAGCGGTCGCATGGCGGCGCTGTCCGCTCGGGAGGCCGCCGGCATGGTGAAGAGGCGTCTCGATACCCATCTGGCGCTGGTGTTCGGTGTCACCGTCACCGTTGCGCTCGCCGGCATCGTCTTCTTCGTCAACAGCCGCGCCGCCTCGATCCTGCACGATGCGACCGGGATCCTGTTCGCCCGCATGGCCGGGGAAAGTCGCTCGCATATCGACAAGAGCTTCAACACGCTCGACATGCTGACGCGGGTCTTCGCCAATGAGCCGGAGCTGGCCGCGCCGCAGATCGTCGATCGGCGCGCGGTGATCGAGCGGTTCCGCGTCGTCATGGACACGATGCCCTACACCTCGGCGATCTATGTCGGCTACGACAATGGCGACTTCCTGCTGCTGCGCCACCTCACCTCCGAGGATGCCCGGCGCAGCCTGATGGCGGGGGACGACGCCGCCTATTTCCTGCAGACCATCGAGCACCGCCCGGCCGGCACCAAGACGACGCTGAGCTTCCTCGACGGCGCGCTGCGCCTCGTCGGCTCGCTCGACCGGCCGGACTTCACCTTCGATCCGCGCCGGCGCGGCTGGTACGACGAGGCGATGGCGCGGGACGGGCCGGTGCTGACCGCCCCCTATCGCTTCTTCGCCACGGCGGAGATCGGTGTCACCATCGCCCACAGGCTGGCCAGCGGGCGCGGCGTGGTCGGCATCGACCTGTCCCTCGCCGACCTGTCGCAGGAGCTGCGGCGGATGAAGAGCACGCCCTCGACCGAGATCCTGATCGCCGACGAGGACGGGACGGTGATCGCGGCGAGCAACCCGCACGCGGCGCTGCCCAGCTCCGCCCGGAATCTCGCGAACCGCAGCCGGGCCAACAGCGTCCCCATCCCCGCCATCGTGCCGGCGCTGCTGGCGGCGGTGCGCAGCGGCGCCCGCGAGGAGACCGCCACCATCGTCGAGCGCGGCCGCGACTGGATGATGCATGTCGAGCCGCTGGATTCCGGGCCCTGGACCTTCGCCATGGCGGTGGCGATGCCGCATGACGAGGTGATGGTCGGCGTGCGCAGCCTCGTCGCCACGCTGGGCTGGATCAGCCTGGGCCTGATCCTCTTGGTGATCGTCGCCATCCGCCTCACCGCCCGTGCGGTCAGCCTGCCGCTCATGGCCATCGCCCGCGAGGCCGAGGCGATCCAGTCCTTCAGCTTCAAGGACGCGCCGGACGGCGTGCATTCCTCGGTGGCAGAGATCGACACGCTGTCGCGCGCCATCCGCAATGCCCGCCTCACCATCCAGCGCTTCATCGAGATCGGCCGCACGCTGGCCGCCGAGCGCGACCCGGACCGGCTGGTCGACCGGCTGCTGCAGGAGACGATCAGCATCACCGGCGCCGAAGCGGGGCTGATCCTGCTCGGCGAGGACGACGGCAAGGGCTATGCGCTGGTGATGCGCCGGGCCGACGGCAGGCCGGTGAGCGGGCACGCGCCGAACCGGCTCGCCGCCGATGCCGGCGGCATGGGCGGGCGCATCATCCATGCGCTCGGGCGCAAGACGGTGTCGCATTTCGATGCCGTCGATCTCGTGGGGGACCCCATCGGCCAGGCCCTCATCGGCGGGCTGAAGCTCACGCTGGGACAGGTGCTGCGCCATTCCGTCATCCCGCTGCTCGACCGCGGCGACGCCGTCATCGGCGCGCTCGTCCTGATCGTCCGCGTCGATCAGGACGACAAGATCTCCGACGACCATCTCGACCTCGCCCGCGCCTTGTCCGGCAATGCGGCGGTGGCGATCGAGACCACGCTGGCGCTCAGGTCGCGCAAGGCGCTGCTCGACGCCGTCATCCGCATGATGGCACAGGCGATCGACGCCAAGTCGCCTTATACGAACGGCCATTGCCAGCGCGTGCCGGTGCTCACCCAGGCGCTCGCCCGCGCCGCCTGCGACACGCGTGAAGGCCCCTTCGCCGATTTCGACCTGACGCCGGAGGAATGGGAGGCGGTCGACGTGGCGAGCTGGCTGCACGATTGCGGCAAGCTGACCACGGCGGAATATGTGATCGACAAGGCGACCAAGCTCGAGACCATCACCGACCGCATCCATGAGGTGCGGATGCGCTTCGAGCTGCTGAAGGCCAGGGCCGAGACCGACTACTGGAAGGGCGTCGCCGGGGGCGGTGATGAGCCGGCTTTGCGTGCCGCGCGCGATGCCGCCTTGCAGCGCATCGACGACGACTTCGCCTTCGTCGCCGAATGCAATCTCGGTGGCGAGGCGATGGAGCCGGAGCGGCTCGCCCGCCTCAAGCGCATCGCCGCCCAGACCTGGACCCGCACGCTGAGCGACCGCGCCGGCATCTCCGCCAGCGAGCGCCGCCGCCGCGAGCGCGTGGCCGAGGCGCCGCTCCCCGTGGAGGAGCCGCTGCTGGCCGATGCCCCCCACCACATCATACATCACTTCCGCAACCACCTCGACGAGATGGAGGCGGCGGAAGGCTTCACCCTGGTGCGCCCGGCCAACCGGCTGAACCTTGGCGAGGTCTACAACCTCTCCATCGCGCGCGGCACGCTGACCGCCGAGGAACGCTACGAGATCAACCGCCACATCACCCGCACCATATTGATGCTGGAGGCCCTGCCGCTGTCGGGCGCGCTGACCCGGGTGCCGGAATATGCCGGCGGCCACCACGAGCACATGGACGGCACCGGCTATCCGCGCAGCCTGACGCGCGACCAGATGAGCCCGATCGCCCGGATGATGGCGATTGCCGACGTGTTCGAGGCGCTCACCGCCGCCGACCGGCCCTATAAGAGGGCGAAGTCGCTGAGCGAAGCCATCCGCATCATGGGCTTCATGAAGCGCGACAACCATCTCGACCCGGACCTCATGGACCTGTTCCTCACCTCCGGCCTGTGGCGCGACTATGCCGAGCGCTATCTCGACCGCGGCCAGATGGACGAGCCGGACGTCGCCGCCGTGCTCGCCATCCGCCCGAAGGAACAGGAGCCGCCGCCGGTCCGCGCGGCGGAGTAAGCCGCCCTTCCCCATCTGGCCGGCAGCGGGCATGGTGGCGCGCTTTGTCCCCGCAGAGAGTGCCGCCCGTGCCCGCCTTCCGCCTTCCTCGCCCGGCCGCGCAAATGCTCGCCGCCGCCGGCTTCCTCGCCCTTCTCGCCTCGCCCCTGCACGCGTTGGAGCCGCCGGCGCGTCCCGCCTGGCCGGACAGCTTCACCGCGCGGCTGGCGGCGCTGGCGCTGGTGCAGAGCCTCAATGCCGAGCTGCTCAGCCATGCCAGCGCGACGCTGACGTTGGACCGCTGGTGCGCGGCGCACCGTCTTGCACCCGAGGGGTCGAAGATCCTCGCCGAGCGGGTCACCGGCCAGGACAAGCCGGCGGATGCCGCTATGCGCGGGGTCTTGAAGGTCGGTCCAGACGAAGAAGTGAAATATCGCCGCGTGCGGCTGCGCTGCGGCGAGCGCGTGCTGTCCGAGGCCGACAACTGGTATGTGCCGGCACTGCTGACCGAGGACATGAACAAGCAGCTAGATTCTACCGATATTTCCTTCGGCCGGGTGGTGCAGCCGCTCTCCTTCCGCCGGCAGACCCTCTCGGCCAAGCCGCTGTGGCAGCCGCTGCCGGCGGGATGGGAGATGGGTGCGCCCCTGCCGCCCGCCGGCGCCGCGCCGCTCGCCGTGCCGCCCTTCGTGCTGGAACACCGGGCGGTGCTGAGCCTGCCGGACGGCCGCCCCTTCAGCGCGCTGGTCGAGAGCTATACCGCCGAGGTGCTGGCCTTCCCGTGGGTGGAGGGGCGGTAGCCCTCACCCCTCCGCCGCCGCCTGCTTCAGCTTCTCGCTCAGCTTCAGCGACAGCGGCGAGGCCTCGTAGCGGCCGGTGACGACCTCGACATAGGCGCCGGAATTGGCCCCTTCGGCGGCGGTCAGCGCGGCGTCGAACTCGGCGCAGGTGGCGGCGCGGGCGACCGTCCAGCCGTCGCAGCCGAGCGCCCGCGGCAGCTCGGCATAGCGCCAGGGCGCGACGTCGTTGTAGCTGATCTCCGGGTCCTTGCAGAGCAGCCGCTCGATCAGGTAGCCGTCATTGTTCAGCACGAACACCACCGGCTTCAGCCCGAGCATGCCGAAGGTGCCGAGCTCCTGCACGGTGAGCTGGTGCGAGCCCTCGCCGGTGATCAGCACGGTGCGGCGCGAGGGATCGGCAACGGCGGTGCCGAGCGCCGCCGGCGTCGCCCAGCCGATCGCCCCCCAGAGCGCCTGATTGTAGAAATTGGCGCCCGAGGGCATGCGGGCGAAGCCGAGGCCCATGGAGGCGGTGCCGGTCTCCGCCACCACGATGTCGCCGGGACGGATGAACTCGGCCCAGCGCGGATAGAGCGCCTCGGCCGTGATCGGTTCGTCGCCGGCGCCGGTCACCGGCCCGAGCGAGCCGGGTACGAGGCGCGGCCAGTCGCGCTTCGGCAGCGCCTGCGCCAGCGACGCCAGCACGTCGCCGAGCTCGACGCTGGGATAGGTGCGGCCGTCGACGCTGACGCTGTGATGGTCGATGGCGATGGTGCGCCCATGGTCGAGGTTGGAGGTGAAGCCGCCGGTGTTGAAGTCGGTCATCAGCGTGCCGACGGTGACGATGCGCTCGGCGTCCTCGACGAAGGCCTGCACCTCCTCGTTCATCAGCGCGCCGTCATACATGCCGGCATAGGCGGGCTGCTGCTCGTCGAGCACGGTCTTGTCGTGGAACATGGTGGCGAAGGGCAGGCCGGAGGCGTCGATGAGCGCCTGCAGCCGGTCGCCGATGCCCAGCCGGGCGACCAGCAGGCCCGGCAGCACGCAGGCGGTCTCCACCCCTTCCAGCGCGGCGACGACGGCCTGTGTCGCGGCGGCGAGCTGCGTCGGGTCGCTCTGCGGCGCCGGCACCGGGGCGGCGGCGCTCACCACCGGCTGGTTGGCGAGATCAGCCGGGAAGGCCATGTAGACCGGGCGCAGATGATAGAGCGCTTCAGCGATCAGCCGCTCGGTCTCATAGGCGACGTTCTGCGGCGTCATCACCGCATGGGCGCAGACCACCGGCTCGCTCATGCGGCGGAACAGTTCGTACTCGCCGGTGCCCAGCGTGTGATGGACGATGGCGCGCGCCCGCTGCACCGCCATGCGCGGCATGCCGACGAGATGGAAGATCGGCAGCCGCTCGGCATAGGCGCCGGCGACCCCGGCCAGCGCGCTGAGCTCGCCGACGCCATAGGTGGTGGAGAGCGCGCCCACGCCCTTGATGCGGGCATAGCCGTCGGCGGCATAGGCGGCGTTCAATTCGTTGGCGCAGCCGATCCAGCGCATGCCGGGCTGGCGGCAGATGGCGTCGTTGACCGGGAAGGCGAAGTCGCCGGGCACGCCGAAGACGTCGGCTATGCCGATGTCCTGCAGGCGGGAGAGCACGTGCTGGATGACGGTGAGGGCCATGTCGGGTTCTCCGGCAGAGGGTCTGACTGCCGACATGGTAGATGGGGCGCGTGACGCGCACGACAGCGAAACGCGTTCAACTTTCGCCTAGCCGGGGCCCATAAAAAGAAGGCCCCGCGAACGGGGCCTTCCTCGAAGATCGGGGAGATGTCGCCTGCCCGGCGGTCAGCGCGAGCTGCGGGCGTTGGCGTCGATCTGGTCGGCGATATAGGGCTCCACGCCCTGCGTCGCCGGGGCCGCGACGTTGCGGCCCTCGATGGGCGCCGCGACGACGGGAGCGGTCTGGCTGACGCTCTGCTGCCAGCCCTTGTTCCAGGTCTTGTCGACGCCGGCAGCATCGGCGGTGGCGGTGAGGGCGAGCACCGCGGTGGCGGCGGCGAGGGTAAGGACAAGCGTCTTCATGGTCATTCTCCTGCGTTCCTCCGGAGAGGGCGAAAGGCGCGGCCTAGGGCCGCCTGGAATGACCGGGAGATAGTTGTGCACCGCGGCATGCATAATAGGCGCAGATCGAAACGGGGTGTTGCGCTCAGCTTAACAATCGGCCCGTGGCGATGGGGGAAGGGCTCGGGCGGAGCGAATCACCGACGCGTCGCACCCGGCGCATGGCAAGACGCCCGCGTCGCGGCTCGACAGGCTCTAGATTGATCTGAGGGAGATGATTGGTGGAGCCAGGCGGAATCGAACCGCCGACCTCTTGAATGCCATTCAAGCGCTCTCCCAACTGAGCTATGGCCCCACCGGGGGCGCCGGATGCGCGGGGCGCCTTTTTAAAGCGCCACGCCTTGGGTGTCTCACCCGGCTGGTCGCTCCGGCGCGGGCCGGAGCGGAACGGTCGTAAAGCACATGGCGGATCGGACTGCAAGCCTCGACTTCACGTCGGGCGCGCCATCCCCAGCGCTTCAGGTTTCCTCGTCGTCCTCGAGGCCGTCGCCGATCAGGTCGGAGACGTCGTCGTCGCCGTCCTCATCCTCTTCGAGGAAGGCGTCCTCGTCATCGTCGCCGGCGACTTCCTCGTCGACATCGATGTCGTCGTCGGTCGCCGCCGCCTTGGAGCTGGTGCCGGCGGCTTCCTCGTCGGCGTCCTCCAGCGAGACCAGCTCGACCTCGGTGTTCTCCTCGACGTCGCTGTCGGCCTCCGCGACGGGGCGGGGAGCCTCGGGCCGGCCGCGGGCGACGATCGTCGTGATCGGCACGATCTGCCCGGTATAGGGCGAGATCACCGGATCCTTGTTCAGGTCGTAGAACTTCCGCCCGGTGACCGGGCAGATGCGCTTGGTGCCAAGTTCAGGTTTCACCACGGTTTGGACCTCGGGTGGTGATGGAATGGAATAGGTGATTTGAAGGGTGCTCCCATTGAACCGGCCGTGAGGCGGAGTCAAGCCGCATCTTGGGCGCCGTGGCGGCAATAACGTGCTCGTGCTAGGACGAGCGCCCGTCAGCGCCGGGAAGCCGCGTTCCCGGCCGCCTCGAATAACGTTCCGCAAGCAGGATCCCGTCATGAGCAGCCATGGAGCCAACCCCGTTCCCGCCTTCGCCCGCCGCTCGGCGGCGCTGAAGGGCACGGTGCGCGTGCCCGGCGACAAGTCGGTGTCGCACCGCTCGCTCATCTTCGGCACGCTGGCCGTCGGCGAGACCCGCATCTCCGGCCTGCTTGAGGGCGAGGACGTGCTCAACACCGCCAAGGCCTGCGCCGCGCTCGGCGCCACGGTCGAGCGGCTCGGCGAGGGCGAATGGCGGGTGGAGGGCGTCGGCGTCGGCGGGCTGCGGGTGCCCGAGGGCGTGCTCGACTTCGGCAATGCCGGCACCGGCTCGCGGCTGATGATGGGCGTGGTCGCCGGCAACCCGATCGTCGCCACCTTCGACGGCGATGCCAGCCTGCGCAAGCGCCCCATGCGCCGCATCCTCGATCCCCTCGAGAAGATGGGCGTGCAGGTGGTCGACGCCGCCGAGGGCGGGCGCCTGCCGCTGACGCTCAAAGGTCCGCAAGAACTGGTGCCGATCATCTATGAGAGCCCGGTCGCCTCGGCGCAGATCAAGTCGGCCGTGCTGCTCGCCGGCCTCGGCGCGCCGGGCGAGACCACGGTGATCGAGAAGGAGGCGAGCCGCGACCATACCGAACGCATGCTCACCCATTTCGGCGCGCAGGTCTCGGTCGAGCCCTATGGCGCGCATGGCCGCAAGGTGACGCTGAAGGGTCGGCCGGAATTGAAGCCGGCGCCCATCCGCGTGCCGGCCGACCCGTCCTCTGCCGCCTTCCCGCTGGTGGCGGCGCTGATCGTGCCCGGCTCGGAGGTCGTCATCGAGGGGGTGATGACCAATCCGCTGCGCACCGGCCTCTTCATCACGCTGAAGGAGATGGGCGCCGACATCGCCTTCGAGAATGAGCGCGTCGAGGGCGGCGAGAGCGTCGCCGACATCCGCGTGCGCGCCTCCGCGCTGCACGGGGTCGACGTGCCGGCCGAGCGGGCGCCGTCGATGATCGACGAATATCCGGTGCTGGCGGTGGCCGCCGCCTTCGCCAGCGGCACGACGCGGATGAACGGCTTGTCCGAGCTTCGGGTGAAGGAATCCGACCGCCTCGCCGCCGTCGCCGACGGGCTCAAGGCCGCCGGCGTCGCCCACCGCATCGAGGGCGACGACCTCCTCGTCGAGGGCGCGGCCGGCGCGGCCGGCGGCGGCACGGTCGCCACCCATATGGACCACCGCATCGCCATGAGCTTCCTGGTGATGGGCCTCGCCACCGACACGCCGCTGAAGGTGGACGACATCTCCTTCATCGCCACCAGCTTCCCGACCTTCCTGGCCCAGATGCGGGCGCTCGGCGCCGATATCGTCGAAGGGGTGGAAGCGGCGGCATGATCATCGCCATCGACGGCCCGGCGGCCTCGGGAAAGGGCACCATCGCCCGCGCGCTTGCCGGCCATCACCGGCTGCCGCATCTCGACACCGGGCTGCTCTATCGCGGGGTCGGCGCCGCCGCCCTGGCGAGCGGCACCGGCTTCGACGACATCCCGGCGCTTGCCGCCCTCGCCGCCGGCCTCGACCTCGCCGCGCTGGACGAGGAGGCGCTCAAGGCCGGCCCGGTGGGCGAGGCCGCGTCCCGCGTCGCCGCGGTGCCGGAGGTGCGCGCGGCGCTCCTGAAGCTCCAGCGCGACTTCGCCCGCCAGCCGGGCGGGGCGGTGCTGGACGGGCGCGACATCGGCACCGTCATCGCCCCCGAGGCGGAGGTGAAGATCTTCGTCACCGCCACGCCGGAGGCGCGCGCCGAGCGCCGCTTCAGCGAGCTCCTGAAGCGCGGCGAAGCGGTGACCTTCGACCAGGTGCTGGACGACATCCGCCGGCGCGATGCGCGCGACAGCGGGCGCGCCGCCGCGCCGCTGGTGCAGGCGCCGGACGCGATCACCCTCGACAATACCGGCCTCGACCGCGACGCCAGCATCGCCCGCGCGCTCGCCATCGTCGCCGAACGGATCGGCCGGAACTGAGGACGCAAGACGGCATGACGCAGGACAGCACCACCGACGACCGCCTTGCCCGCGGCCAGGCGAAGCTCGCCGAGATCACCGGCCGTTCCGGCGCCGAGGTGATGACGGCGCTCGGCGAGATCGCGCCCGACTTCGCCCGCTACATCTTCGAGTTCGGCTATGGCGACATCTATTCCCGCCCGGGGCTCGACCTGCGCACCCGCATGCTCTCCACCGTCGCCGGCCTCGTGGCGCTCGGCCATGCGGCGCGCGAGCTGGAGGTGCATATCGGCTCGGCGCTGAATGTCGGGGCGACGAAGGAGGAGGTGGTGGAGGTCATCATGCAGATGGCGCTCTATGCCGGCTTCCCGGCGGCGCTCGACGCGCTGTTCATCGCCCGCAAGGTGTTCGCCGAGCGCGGCCTGACCTCCGCCCCGCAGCCCTGAGCCAGCCGATGACCCGGCGCCTCCTCGTCATCGGCATCGGCGCCGGCGCGCCGGGCCATCTCACGCTACAGGCGATCGAGGCGATCAACCGGGCGGAGGTGTTCTTCCTACTCGACAAAAGCGAGGCGGCGGCCGAGCTGGTGGCCGCACGGGAAGCGATCCTCAAGGCCCATCGCCGCGCGCCCTGGCGGGTGGCGCGGCTCGCCAGCCCGAAACGCCGGGCCGAGGCGCATATCCACGGCGGCGCCCGCACGCCCGCGCGGGAGACGACCTACCGTGCCGACGTGGCGGACTGGCATT
Organism: Ancylobacter novellus DSM 506; assembly: GCF_000092925.1. Taxonomy (NCBI): domain Bacteria; kingdom Pseudomonadati; phylum Pseudomonadota; class Alphaproteobacteria; order Hyphomicrobiales; family Xanthobacteraceae; genus Ancylobacter; species Ancylobacter novellus. The sequence goes on from NC_014217.1 coordinate 4,090,443, forward strand.
CGGCCCGCGCGGCCCTGCTCGCCCCGCTGATCGAGGCGGAGTTGCCCGAGGACGGGGTCGGCGCCCTGCTCGTCTGGGGCGACCCGGCGCTCTACGATTCCACCCTGCGCGTGCTGGAGGCGGTGCGCGCCACGCTCCCCCTCGCCATCGAGGTCGTCCCCGGCATCTCCGCCGTGCAGGCGCTCACCACCGCCCACGGGCTGGTGCTGAACGAGGTCGGCGCGAAGGTCGTCCTCACCACCGGCCGCCGGGTGCTGGAGGATTTTTCCCGTGAGGGCACCACGGTCGTCATGCTCGACGACGGCACCGGGCTCGCCGCGCTGATCGCCCGCGAGGCCGAGGTGCCCCCCGCCGGCGCCGCGCCGCTTCACATCTGGTGGGGCGCGTATCTGGGCATGGAGGGCGAGCTTCTGATGTCCGGCCCGCTGGCGCAGGTCGGCCCGCAGATCCTGCGCCAGCGCGCCGAGGCGCGGGAGAAGCGCGGGTGGATCATGGATGTGTGGTTGGTGAGGGAGCCAAAGTTCTAACCATTAAAGGCCTCGTCGAATGAGTACAGCACCCTCTTAGCCAATCTATGAGTTGCCAGAGCTTCCTCATCGCGGCGATCCTGCTCTCGACCGCCGCGCTGGTGCGGGCGGCGCGCAGCTAGGGCCTGTCGGAAGATAGACCTTCGGTTGCCGGCGTCCGAAGGCGATTGGGTGGGATCAACAATCCCTCATCCCCGGGCTTGACCCGGGACCCAGACCTTCCGCCGGTGCACGGTCTGGTCCCTGGGTGGCCGGGTCAAGCCCGGCCATGAGGGCGCACTATCGGACAGGCCGCCCCTACTCCGCCGCCAGCGTCTCCACATTGGCCGGCACGCCGAAGGTCTTGCGGTTGCGGGTGCAGAAGGCGGCGAATTCCTCCGGCGGCAGAGCGCGCGAGAACAGCCAGCCCTGCGCGAAGCCGACGCCGCGCTGGCGCAGATAGGCGGCCTGCGCCTCGGTCTCCACCCCCTCCGCGACGATGCGCAGCTTGAGCTCGCGCGCCATGGCGATGATGTGCTCGGTGACGTGGCTGGTCGGCGCCTCCGTGCCCACCGCGTCGATGAAGGACTTGTCGATCTTGAGCGCGTCGACCGGCAGGCGCTGGAGATATTTGAGGCCGGAATAGCCGGTGCCGAAATCGTCGATCGCCGTCATGTGGCCGCGCCGGCGCAGCGCCGCCAGCGTGTGACGCGCGCCCTCTATGTCGACGAAGCCGCGCTCGGTCGCCTCCAGCCAGATCTGCTGCGGCTCGATGCCGGTGTCGGCGAGCGCCGCCTCCAGCACCGGCAGGATGCGCCCCGAGCTGATGTCGGCGGCGCCGAGATTGATCGCGATGTGCAGCCGCCGGTCGCGGCGCAGCAGGTCGCCGAGATCGTCGACGACCCTCTCGACCACATGGTCGGTGATCGGGCCGATGAAGCCGGTCTCCTCGGCCAGCGGGATGAACAGGTCCGGCCGCACCAGGCTGCCGTCCGGCCGCCGCCAGCGCACCAGTGCCTCGGCGCCGATGCAGCGGCCGGTGGCGAGCTCGATGATCGGCTGGTAATGCGCGAGGAACTCGCGGTTGCGCACGGCGAGCGCCAGCTCGCCGCGCGGCGAGAGGCGCCGGCGCGACAGCCATATGGCGAGGCCGGCGAACAGCCCGGCGAGGAACAGCGCCAGCGGCAGCAGCAGGAGCTGGGCGTTGCGCATGTGCTCGCCGAGCGAGAGGCGCGGCTCGCGGGCGATCACCGTCCAGCCCCTGGCGGTGCGCGCGGCGCTCGCCAGGGGCGCCTCGCCCGGCGTCGCCCTCATCTCGGCCGCGACTATCGGCGTCCCCTCCGGCCCGGGGTCCTCGGTGACGAGGCGGATGTCGCCCGGCGCGCGGATCTCGATCACGGCGAGCTGCAGGCTGGGCGAGGGGAAGAAGCGCAGCTGGTCGACGACCACCTCGTAGCCGCCGAACCGCAGCACCATGGAAGGGCGCTGCTCGCTGTAGCGCGGCCTGTCGTTCACGGTGAGCGAGAGGCCGTCGGGCTGCAGGCGGCCGTCATCCTCGCGGGGGATGCGCTGCTGGGTTATGCCCCAGATGTCGCATTCGAGGACGCCGCTGTTCACATAGCCGATGTTCCGCGTCGCCAGCGAGGCGATGGCGAACTGGCGCATAAGGGCGATGTGCGCGGGCGAGCAGTGCTCGAAATCGGTGGCCGCGATGGAGCGCAGCGTCGTGGCGGCGTCGGCGTAGATGCTCCCGGCGCGGGCGAGGGCGAGCTCGGCGGCGTGGCCGAGCTGCTCGCGCTGGGCGGCCAGCGCCATCTGCCAGGACATGTAGAGCGTCGCCGCGAGCGGCACGGTGGTGCCGATCAGCGCAAGAAGCACGGCGACGACGATCACGCGCCAGCGACGCACGGGCACTCCTTCGATGCGGCGCCCGGCGATCCACCCGACACGGGGCAGGGCCGACCGGCGGCGCGCGCCGCATGCACGTTCCTCTGCTTCTCGGCAAAGGTAGCACAGCTCCGGCATCTTCGCCCGGTCTCAACGGGTGGATGTCCGGATGATCCCGCCGATAGCCGGCGCGTGCCGATAACCCGCTCGTGCCGATAACCCGCTCGTGCCTTGCGTCTGCGGGGTGCTTGCGCTATGGCAACGCCCGTCCCGGCGCCCTATATGAGGGCGGATGACGGGTGGGCCGGCGATGCGGGATGCGCGTCGCCGCAAGCTTGGAGGCGAGCCCGCCCCTGCCGCGCTTCGGCGCCGGAGCCGCATCGGTCCTGTTCGCGAGCTTTCGCGGCACCTTCCATGCGGCGACCCAGTATCAGTTCCGCTCCCGTCGGATGGCGCCTCGGCGCCGGCGGCGCGAGCCTATCCAGCTTCTTCCGGCAGATCGCCCGACGGGCCGCACGGCCCGCGCCGCGCCTGCCGAAGGAAACGTTCCGGACGCCACGGCCAATGCGCCGGGCTTCGCGAGAGGTTGCATCGGGAAGCGCCATGTCCCGATGCCCGCGGCGGTCGGAACGATGATCAACCCCGTGCCGGCGCTTTGGCGACAGGAGCATTAATGTCCGCAACCCAAACCCTGAGCGCCGCGCGCGACGATTTCGCCGCGATGCTCGAAGAGAGCTTCAACCATGCCGAGCCCGCCGAGGGCACGGTGGTCAAGGGCATCGTCGTCGCGATCGAGAAGGATCTCGCGATCATCGACATCGGCCTGAAGACCGAAGGCCGCGTGGCGCTGCGCGAATTCGCCGGCCCCGGCCGTGACCAGACGATCAATGTCGGCGACGAGGTCGAGGTCTACCTTGAGCGCGTCGAGAACGCGCTCGGCGAAGCCGTCCTCTCGCGCGACAAGGCCCGCCGCGAAGAGAGCTGGGTCCGCCTCGAGAAGGCGTTCAACGCCCAGGAGAAGGTCACCGGCGTGATCTTCAACCAGGTCAAGGGCGGCTTCACCGTCGACCTCGACGGCGCCGTGGCCTTCCTGCCGCGTTCGCAGGTGGACATCCGTCCGATCCGCGACGTCGGCCCGCTGATGCACAACCCGCAGCCGTTCCAGATCCTCAAGATGGATCGCCGCCGCGGCAACATCGTGGTCTCGCGCCGCACGGTTCTCGAAGAGACCCGCGCCGAGCAGCGCCACGAGCTGGTGCAGAACCTCGAAGAGGGTCAGGTCATCGACGGCGTGGTCAAGAACATCACCGATTACGGTGCGTTCGTCGACCTCGGCGGCATTGACGGCCTGCTGCACGTCACCGACATCGCCTGGCGCCGCGTGAACCACCCGACCGAGGTGCTGAACATCGGCCAGACGGTCAAGGTGAAGATCATCAAGATCAACCACGAGACCCACCGCATCTCGCTCGGCATGAAGCAGCTGCTCGGCGATCCGTGGGAGGGCATCGAGGCCAAGTACCCGGTCAACGCCCGCTTCAAGGGCCGCGTGACCAACATCACCGACTACGGCGCGTTCGTCGAGCTGGAGCCGGGGATCGAGGGCCTGATCCACGTCTCCGAGATGAGCTGGACCAAGAAGAACGTCCACCCCGGCAAGATCGTCGCCACTTCGCAGGAAGTGGAAGTCGCGATCCTCGAGGTGGATCCGGTCAAGCGCCGCATCTCGCTGGGCCTCAAGCAGACCCTGCAGAACCCGTGGGAAGCCTTCGCCGAGAAGTATCCGGCCGGCTCGACCGTCGAGGGCGAGGTCAAGAACAAGACCGAGTTCGGTCTGTTCCTGGGTCTCGACGGCGACGTCGACGGCATGGTGCACCTCTCGGACCTCGACTGGAACCGTCCGGGCGAGCAGGTCATCGACGAGTTCAAGAAGGGCGACGTGATCAAGGCGCAGGTTCTCGACGTCGACGTCGAGAAGGAGCGCATCTCGCTCGGCGTGAAGCAGCTCGGCGGCGACCCCTTCCAGGATTCCGGCGAGCTCCGCAAGGGCGCGATCGTGACCTGCGAAGTGATCGACGTGAAGGAAGGCGGCGTCGACGTGAAGATCGCCGGCACCGACATGACCACCTTCGTGAAGCGCTCGGAGCTCGCGCGCGACCGCGGCGACCAGCGTCCGGACCGTTTCGCCGTCGGCGAGAAGTTCGACGCCCGCGTCATCCTGTTCGACCGCAAGGCCCGCAAGGTCCAGGTGTCGATCAAGGCGCTGGAGATCGCCGAGGAGAAGGAAGCCGTGGCCCAGTTCGGCTCGCAGGATTCGGGCGCCTCGCTCGGCGACATCCTCGGCGCCGCGCTGAAGAAGCAGGCGGCTGAGAAGGCCGAGTGAGGATCATCCTCGCCGGCTGATCGGGCGACCTGATCGGCAGACGACACGAAGACGGCCGGCGTGGCGACACGCCGGCCGTTTTGTTTTCGGAGGCGACGCGTGCCCGGCTTTCCACCAGCCGTCATCCCGGCCGTAGGCGTAGCCCAAGAGCCGGGAATCGCCCTCCGATGTTTGCCCGATCCCGGATCGGCCTTCGGCCGTCCGGGATGACGGATGAATGAGAGCCTCGCGAGCGGCAGGAATCTTTGAAGCCGTCATGCGGCTCCGTTACCATCACGCCTCCGGCCGCCGCCGCGGCCCATAGGAGGCTTCCATGCGTCAGACCCCCGCTATCGGCTGTGCTTGCCGCCGCGTCTGGGGGACATGGTGATCATGCCGCGCGTGCAATCGGGAGTGTTCGGCCGCCTCGTCGTGCGGCTGGTGCTGGTGAGCCGCTGGGCGATGGTGCCGCTGTTCATCGGCCTCGCCATCGGGCTGGTCCTGCTGGTCGTCGCCTTCGCGCTGCGGCTGTGGCAGTTCGCCATGCAGCTGACCACGCTCAGCGAGACCGCGGTGATCATGGAGCTGCTCACTTTGCTCGACCTCGTGCTGGTCGGCGGGCTGATGGTGATCGTGATCCAGTCCGGCTACGAGAATTTCGTCGAGCGGATCGACCGGCGCGAGGCGCCGGATTCGCCGGCCTGGATGACGCGGATCAGCTTCTCCGGGCTGAAGCTCAAGCTCTTCGCCTCGCTGATGGCGATCGCCGCCATCACCCTGCTCAAGGCGCTGATGCGGCTGGAGACCGATGTGAGCGAGACGCAGGTGCGCTGGCTGATGGCGGCGAGCGTGCTGTTCCTCGCCGCCTATGCGGTGCTGGCCTTCACCGACCGCTTCACCCATGGCGGAGACGAGGGCTAGGGACGCCTCAGCCGCGCACCCGGGCCGGGTTGCCCAGCGCGGTGGCGCCGGCCGGCACGTCCTTCGTCACCACCGCGCCGGCGCCGATCACCGCGTCGTCGCCGATGGTCACCCCCGGCAGGATGATCGCCTTGCCGCCGATCCAGACATTGCGGCCGATATGGACGGGGCGGCCGAATTCCAGGCCCGTGGCGCGGGTTTCGGGATCGCGCGGATGGTCGGCGGTGTAGATGTGCACGCCGGGGCCGATCTGCGTGTCGTCGCCGATGGTCACCTCGACCACGTCGAGGATGACGCAGTCGAAGTTGAGGAACACGCCCTTGCCCAGCTTGATGTTGAAGCCGTAGTCGCAATGGAAGGGCGGGCGGATGCCGGAGCCCGGCCCGACCGCTCCCAGCCCTTCGCGCAGCAGCGCCCGGCGTTCGTCGCGCGACAGGGCGAGGGAGGCATTGTAGCGGGCCATCCAGGCGAAGGCCGCGGCGGCGGCGGCCTGGATCTCCGGGTCTCCGGCCCGGTAGAGCTCGCCGGCGAGCATCTTCTGCATTTCGGTACGGGCGGCGGAGGGGGTGTCGGGCAAGGCACGCCTCGTCGGGGATGTCGCGGGGGCGTCCTGCATCGGCCAAGCCGGGCGACGGTGCAAAACACGTTGGGTTTCGCGGCTGATACGTGCGGCCTTCGGCTCTTCGAGGACCGACCAGGGAGCATCCTGATCCTGAGGTGCGAGCCCACGGGTCTTGCCTACGGCAAGCCCGAGGACAGGCTCCGCGAGCCTCGAAGGATGCTCGTTCAAGTGCGCCCGGACGAGCATCCTTCGAGCTTGGCCGTTGGCCAAGCACCTCAGGATGAGGCTGGTCTTGGGAGAGCCCGAAACTCAGACAAGTCTGGGCATGACGGCGCTTGTTCGGGATGCGTCGGCCCGTCCCGCTGCCGCGCCGCTCTACCCCAGCTCCGCCCAGCCCTTCAGCTCGCGGCGGATGACGGCCTCCAGCACCTTCATGCCGCCCTCGCTCTCGTTGAGGCACGGGATGAAGTGGAACTTCTCGCCACCATTGTGGTGGAAGATCTCGGCGTTCTCGCCGGCGATCTCCTCCAGCGTCTCCAGGCAGTCGGCGACGAAGCCGGGGGTGATGACGGCGAGCCGCTTCACGCCGGACTGCGCCAGCGCCTCCACCGTCTTGTCGGTGTAGGGCTGCAGCCATTCCGCCTTGCCGAAGCGCGACTGGAAGGTGAGGCGCAGCTTGCCCTCCGGCCAGCCGAGCTTCTCGCGCACCAGCCGGACGGTCTTGTAGCAGTAGCAGTGATAGGGGTCGCCCTTCTCGAAATATTCCTTCGGAATGCCGTGGAAGGAGGCGAGCACCAGCTCCGGCTCCCAATCGAGCTTAGCCAGCTCCGAGGTGATGGAATTGGCCAGCGCCTCGATATAGGTCGGCTCGTCCGGCCAGTGCGGGGCGACGCGCAGCACCGGCTGCCAGCGCATCTTCTTGAGCTGGTCGAAGGCGGCGTCGCAGACCGTGGCCGAGGTGGCGGCGGCATATTGCGGATAGAGCGGCACCAGCAGGATGCGCTCGCAGCCCTGGCTCTGGAGGGCCTCGATGCGCGAGGCGATGGAGGGGTTGCCGTAGCGCATCGCCCAGTCGAAGACGAGGCGGTCGTCGAGCGGCCCGAGGCGCTCGCCGAGCTTGTCCGACTGCGAGCGGGTGATGGTGCGCAGCGGGCCCTCGTTCCGCTCCTTGTTCCAGATCGTCTCGTAATCCTTGCCCTTCGCCTGCGGGCGCCTGGACAGGATGATGACGTTGAGCAGGAACCACCACAGCGCGCGGTTGACCTCGATGACGCGGCGGTCGGAGAGGAACTCCTTGAGATAGCGCCGCATCGACCAGTAGTCGGTGCCGTCCGGCGTGCCGAGATTGACGATCAGCACGCCGATCTTGCCATAGGCCACGGCGGGATGGCCGGCCGGCAGCCCGCCATCGGGGCCGGGACGCAGGGCAACGCCCTCCTTCACCGGAACGGCCTCGTTCATCGCCACACCTCGCCTCAGGGAAAACCCACTACGCTGGGCGAGCTTATAAGCCAATTCGCGCGGCTTCCGCCATCACGAGTGCCCGAGGCGCGGTACCGCGCCTCGGTCCTTAACTCCTTCGGCGCACTTGGCGCGCCTCGGCTCTTGGCTCCTCTGGCGCGGCACCGCGCCTCGGCGGTGCCGTCCGGCGCCTCACCGCACCAGGATGTTGCGGAACTGCCAGGGGTCGCTCGTGTCGATGTCCTCGGGGAACAGGCCGGGGCGGCCGTCGAGCGGGGTCCAGTCGGTGTAGTAGCCCTTCACCGTGCCGAGATAGGGCTTCTGGATCTCCAGGCAGCGGCGATAGTCCATCTCGTCGGTCTCGACGATGCCGGCCTCGGGGTTCTCCAGCGCCCACACCATGCCGGCGAGTACGGCGGAGGTGACCTGGAGCCCGGTGGCGGTCTGGTAGGGGGCGAGGTCGCGCGCCTCCTCGATGGTGAGCTGCGAGCCGAACCAATAGGCGTTCTTCGCGTGGCCGAAGAGCAGCACGCCGAGCTCGTCGCGCCCGTCGACGATCTCGTGCTCGCTGAGGATGGTCCAGTCGCCCAGCTCCTTGCCCTCATGGCCGAACATCTCGTGCCAGGACAGCAGCGCGTCGTTGCAGGGATGGTAGGCGTAGTGGCAGGTCGGGCGGTAGGCCACCTGCGCACCGTTGCGCACGGTGAAATAGTCGGCGATCGAGATCGACTCGTTATGGGTGACGAGGAAGCCGTGCTGGGCGCCAAGCGAGGGGCACCAGGTGCGCACCTTGGTGGCGGCGCCGGCCTGCATCAGGTAGATCGCCGCGCCCGAGCCCTGATTGTGCGAGCGCGCGGTCTCCGGCGTCCATTTCTCATGCGTGCCCCAGCCGAGCTCGGCCGGCTGCAGGCCCTCGGAGACGAAGCCCTCGACCGACCAGGTGTTGACGAAGGTGCCGAAGGGCCGGGGATCGCGGGCGCGCTGGGTGTCGCGCTCGGCGATGTGGATGCCCTTGACGCCGGCCTGCTGCATCAGCGCCGCCCAGCCCTCCCGGGTGGTCGGCTCCTCGAAGGCGACGCCGGTGTCGCGGGCGACGTCGACCAGCGCCTGCTTCACGAACCACGACACCATGCCCGGATTGGCGCCGCAGCAGGAGACGGCGGTCGGCCCGCCCGGATTGGCGCGCTTGGCCTTGAGCATGGATTCGCGCAGCGCGTAGTTGGAGCGGCTGGCGGGAGTGGCGTTCTTGTCGAAATAGAAGCCGAGCCACGGCTCGATGACGGTGTCGATGTAGAGCGCGCCCAGTTCGCGGGCGAGCGTCATGATGTCGACCGAGCCGGTGTCGACGGAAAGATTGACGACGAAACCGCGCCCGCCCGTGGTGAGCAGCGGGGTGAGTAGTTCGCGATAGTTTTCCTTCGTCACATGCTGCTGCACGAAGGTGATGCCGCGCTCGTCGAGGAGGTGGCGATGGTCGTCCACCGGATCGATGACGGTCAGGCGATCCTTGTCGAAATCGAAGTGCCGCTCCAGGAGGGGCAAGGTGCCGCGACCGATCGAGCCGAAGCCGATCATCACGATGGGACCGTCGATTTTTCCGTAGACCGGCCAAACTGACATTCTCGGGGGGACTCCTTTGGTTCCAAGGGGAAAAGTGAGGGCGCACCATGGGGTGACGCAGCGTGCCGCGTCAATGATGACGTGTGCGTGACGAGGTGCGGGCGGGTTGCAGGGGTAATGGTGGGGAAGGTAGGCCTCGCTTCTCCCGCACGCCCTCATCCTGAGGTGCGAGCGGAGCGAGCCTCGAAGGATGGTCGTCTTGGCACGCCCGGACGAGCATCCTTCGAGGCCCGGCCGGCGGCCGGGCACCTCAGGATGAGGGCGTGCGGGGGAAGGGAAAAGCCCTACGCGTCGCTCGCCAGCACGTGGCTGCGCACCAGCGGGTAGACCTGGCCCTTCCAGCGGCGGCCGGAGAACACGCCGTAATGGCCGACGCCGGCCTGCATGTGATGGCGGCGCAGATGCGGGCGCAGCGAGGTGCAGATGTCCTGCGCCGCGACCGTCTGGCCGACCGCGCAGATGTCGTCGCGCTCGCCCTCGACGGTCAGCAGCGCCGTGCGGCGGATAGCGCGGAAATCCACCTTCTCGCCCTTATAGGTGAGCACGCCGCGCGGCAGCTCGTGCTCCTGGAACACCTTGGCGATGGTCTCGAGATAGAACTCGGCGGCGAGGTCGAGCACGGCGAAATATTCGTCGTAGAAGCTCTTGGTGGCGTGCGCCTTCTCATGCTCGCCCATGGCGAGGTTCTCGAACAGCTCCACATGCGCCTTCACATGGCGCTCCATGTTCATCGCCATGAAGGCGCCGACCTGCACGAAGCCGGGATAGACGCGGCGGCCCGCGCCGGCAAAGCCCGCGGGCACGGTGGCGATGAGGTTCTTCTCGAACCAGTCCAGCGGCTTGGACGTGGCGAGCTCGTTCACCTTGGTCGGGCTGACGCGGGTGTCGACGGGGCCGGCCATCAGCGTCATGGAGAGCGGCTGGGCGGGGTTGTCGTGCTGCGCCATCACTGCCGCGGCGGTGAGCACCTGCACGCAGGGCTGGCAGACGGCGAGCACATGCCCGCCCGGCCCGATCGCCTCCATGAAGCGGATGACGTGCTCGACGTAGTCGTCGAAGCCGAAGCGCCCGGCCGAGAGCGGCACGTCGCGGGCATTGGCCCAGTCGGTGACGTAGACGTCGTTCTCCGGCAGCAGCGTCCTCACCGTGTCCTGCAGCAGCGTGGCGAAATGGCCGGAGAGCGGGGCGACGACGAGGATGCGCGGCTGCGGCTGGTCGACGTCCTTGGCGAAATGCAGCAGCGAGCCGAAGGGCAGTTCCAGCGCCACTTCCTCGATAACCTCGACCTCGCGATTGCCCACCGGCACGCGGTCGACGCCGAAGGACGGGCGGGCATGGCTGAGGCCGGCGCGCTCGACCATCTCCAGCGCCGCGGTGAAGTTGCGCATGAAGGCGGTCTCGCCGAAGCCGTTCAGGCTCGTGCCGAGCGCACGGCGGGTGAAGCGCGCCGCCATGCGGACGGGATCGAACAGGTCGGCCTGGGCCTGGTAGGCGGCATAGATCATCGGCGGCGGGTCTGGCGGCTTGTCGGGCGGGTTCCGCGGCGGGCGCCGGGGAGGCGGGAGGCTGTCATACGCATGTCGCATGCGAGCACGCGGCGGCCGCGCCGTAAAGCATACGATAGGAAAATAGGCCCGGCGCTCACGGCAAAATCGTAGGGGCGGCGGGGTGGAGAGGCGAAGGAACGGCCGTCGGGCGCTCCCGGCTCCGGGATGGCACGAATAGTGTTTGCCGAAGGCCGACCGATCATCACGCTTCCCTGCACAGGACGCTTGCCATGCCCGCCTCGCCCTCCAAGTCCAGAACCGCGGCGAAGGCCCGGCCGGCAGGCAAGCCGGCAGCCGCCACATCCGCGCCGGCGGGCGCCAAATCTGCCGCCAAGGCCAAATCCGAGACGGCGAAAGCCCGGCCGAAGGCGCCTGTGGCGACCCTGACCATCAGTAGCAAGAACTATTCCTCATGGTCGCTGCGCGGCTTCCTGCTGTGCCGGCTGGCCGGGCTGGACATCGCCGAGGCGCGGGTCTCGGCCGACGATCCCTCGATCCGCGCCGAGCTGCTGCTGCAATCCTCGTCCTTCCTGGTGCCGCGGCTCGACCATGACGGCCTGCGCATCTGGGACACGCTCGCCATTGCCGAATACCTGCACGAATTGATGCCAGCCGCCGGGCTTCTGCCCAAGGACCGGGCAGCGCGGGCGCATTGCCGCTCGATCTCAGGCGAGATGCATTCCGGCTTCGCCAATCTGCGCTCGGCGCTGCCGATGAACATCAAGGCCAGCCATCCCGGCTTCAAGGTGTGGACCGGCGCGCAGGCGGATATCGAGCACATCCTCGCCATCTGGCGCGACTGCCTGAAGAAATATGGCGGGCCGTATCTGTTCGGGCCTGCGCCGACCATGGCGGACGCGATGTACGCGCCGGTCTGCTCGCGCTTCACCACCTATGACGTGAAGCTCGACGCCCCGACGCGGGCCTATTGCAAGACCATGCTCGCCTTGCCGGCGATGCAGGAATGGAGCGCCGCCGCGCTCGACGAGCCAGAGGAGATGGAGGAGTTGGACGTCGAGTTCTGAGGGGAGATTTTTCGAAGGGACCTCATCCTGAGGTGCGAGCGCAGCGAGCCTCGAAGGATGGTCGTTATGAAGCGCCCGGATGAGCATCCTTCGAGGCCCGGCCGATGGCCGGGCACCTCAGGATGAGGATGCATCAAAGGCGAGGCTTTCGCGGCGCGATCCCGGCTCTCCGCTTCGCTTCGGCCGGGACGACCACCCCAAAACTCAGTGCGCCTCGTCCCAGTTCTCCGCGGCGCGGGCGTCGACCTTCAGCGGCACCTTCAGCGCCACGGCGGGGAACGGCGCCAGCTCCATGGTCTCGCGCACCACGGGGATGGTGGCGGCGATCTCATCGTCGGGCACCTCGAAGATCAGCTCGTCATGCACCTGCAGCAGCATGCGCGCGGAAAGGCCGGCCTTCTCCAGCGCCGCGTCCATGCGCGCCATGGCGCGGCGGATGATGTCGGCGGCCGAGCCTTGTAGCCTTGCATTGATCGCCGCCCGCTCGTTGAAGGCGCGGATGGACGGGTTCTTGGCTGATATGTCCGGGTAGTGGCAGCGCCGGCCGAACAGCGTCTCCACATAGCCGTGCTCGCGGGCGAAGTTGCGCGTCTCGTCCATATAGGCGCGGATGCCGGGGAAGCGCTCGAAATAGCGCTTGATGTAGGCGCCGGCCTCCTCGCGGGGAATGGAGAGCTGGTTAGCCAAACCAAACGCCGAGATGCCGTAGATGATGCCGAAATTGATGGCCTTCGCCCGCCGGCGCACCTCGCCCGGCATGCCTTCCACCGGCACGCCGAACATCTCCGACGCCGTCATCGCATGGATATCGAGCCCGTCCTGGAAGGCCTGCCGCAGTGACGGCGTGTCGGCGATCTCGGCCAAGAGACGCAGCTCGATCTGCGAATAGTCGGCCGAGACCAGCTTGTGGCCGGGCGCAGCGATGAAGGCTTTTCTGATCTTGCGGCCTTCCTCGGTGCGCACCGGGATGTTTTGCAGGTTCGGCTCGGAGGAGGAGAGCCGCCCCGTGGTGGTGGCGGCGAGCGCGAAGGAGGTGTGGACGCGCCCGGTCTCCTTGTTCACGTAAGTGGGCAGCGCGTCGGTATAGGTGGATTTGAGCTTCTGGAGCTGGCGCCAGTCGAGGATGCGGCGCGGCAGCTCGTGGCCTTGCTCGGCCAGCTCCTCCAGCACGTCGGCGCCGGTCGACCACGCCCCGGTCGGGGTCTTGCGCCCGCCGGGGATCTGCATCTTGCCGAACAATATGTCGCCGAGCTGCTTGGGCGAGCCGGGGTTGAAGGTCTCCCCGGCCATCTCGGAGATCTCCGCCTCCAGCCGGCCCATGCCTTGAGCGAACTCGCCGGAGAGGCGCGAGAGCATCTGCCGGTCGATGGTGATGCCGCGCTCTTCCATTTGCGCGAGCACGGTGACCAGCGGGCGCTCCAGCGTCTCGTAGACCGTGGTCTTGCCCTCGGCGGCGAGGCGGGGTTTCAGCACCCGCCACAGCCGCAGCGTGACGTCGGCGTCCTCCGCCGCATAGTCGGTCGCCTTGTCGATGGCGGCGCGGTCGAAGCAGATCTGCCCCTTGCCCTTGCCGCACACCTCCTCGAACTTGATCGGCGTATGGCCGAGCCAGCGCATGGAGAGCGGGTCCATGCCGTGCGGCGAGGCGCCGGCGTCGAGCACATAGGAGACGAGCATGGTGTCGTCGTAAGGCCCGAGCTCGATGCCGAGGCGCTTGAGGATCAGCCAGTCATATTTGAGGTTCTGGCCGATCTTGAGCACGCCGGGATGCTCCATCAGCGGCTTGATGGCGGCGACGGCGTCGGGGATCGGGATCTGGTCCGGCAGCAGCCCCTCGCTGAACAGGCCCTCGTCGCCGCCCTTGTGGCTGAGCGGCACGTAGCAGGCCTCGTTCGGCGCGGTCGCCAGCGAGAAGCCGACAATGTCCGCCTGCATCGGGTCGAGCCCGGTGGTCTCGGTGTCGACCGCGACAAAGCCGAGGTCGAAGGCGCGGGCGACCCATTCCTTCAGCCGCTCCAGCGTGGTCACCGTCTCGTATTTCGAGCGGTCGACCGGGGTGGCGGTGGCCTCCTTGATGCGCGCGGCCGAGAGCGCCTGCGGGGTGAGCCCGCTTTCGCCCGGCGCGGGGGGCTCGATGCCCTCGGGGATGGCCGACCTGTCGGTGTCCGGGTCGAGGCCGGCGCGCAGCTCGTCGCTTTCGTGGCCGCCCGCCTTCAGCCCGGAATCGGGCTCGATGGCGGCGGCCTCGATCTCATAGGTCTCGGCGACGCGGCGGGTGAGCGTGTTGAACTCCATCGCCTTAAGGAAGGCGATGAGCTTCTTGCCTTCGGGCTCGACAACGGCGATGTCGTCGAGCGGCACCTCCAGCGGCACGTCGCGCTTCAGCGTCACCAATTCGCGCGAGAGGCGTGCCTGGTCGGCGAACTCGATCAGGTTCTCGCGCCGCTTGGTCTGCTTGATCTCCTCGGCGCGGGCCAGCAGCGTGTCGAGGTCGCCATATTCGGCGAGGAGCTGCGCCGCGGTCTTGATGCCGATGCCCGGCACGCCCGGCACGTTGTCGACGGAATCCCCGGCGAGCGACTGCACGTCGACCACCTTCTCCGGCCCGACGCCGAACTTCTCGAACACTTCCTCGACGCCGATGGCGCGGTCCTTCATCGGGTCGTACATGCGCACGCGGGAGCCTTCCACGAGCTGCATCAGGTCCTTGTCGGAGGAGATGATGGTGACGAGCGCGCCCTTGGCCTTGGCGAGTTCGGCATAGGTCGCCATCAAATCGTCGGCCTCGTACTTGTCCTGCTCGACGCAGGCGAGGTCGAACGCGCGGGTGGCCTCGCGGATCAGCGGGAATTGCGGGATCAGGTCCTCGGGCAGGTCAGGGCGCTGCGCCTTGTAGAGCGGGTAGATGTCCTTGCGGAAGGTCTGCTCGGACTTGTCGAACACGACGGCGAGATGGGTCGGGGCCGGCGAGAATCCTTGAGCCCGCACCAGCTTCCACAGCATGTTGCAGAACCCCGCCACCGCGCCGACAGGCAGCTTGTCCGACGGACGGGTGAGCGGCGGCAGCGCGTGATAGGCGCGGAAGATGTAGGCGGAGCCGTCGATCAGGACGACGTGGTCGCCGGCTTCCAGAGGGTCGTGCTCGGGCATTCGGGGCTCCGTTTGGAGCGGGCAAGCCCACCCCAATTCTCGATTGCCTGAGCTGCGCTCAGGCGGCCGCACGATGCCCGAAGCCCATCGGCCGGGCAACCATCCAGGACGCCGTCATGGCCGGGCTTGGCCCGGCCATCCACGCCTTGGTCTTGGCGGGAGGAAGTCGTGGATGCCCGGCCCGAGGCCGGGCATGACGTCGCCTGTGGTTGTTGACGATGGACATCCTCTCCCTCATCCCCGGACTTGATCCGGGGATCCAGAAGACTGGGGCCCGGGTCAAGCCCGGGCATGAGGGCGTGCTTGGGGTGACGGCGCGCCTTCCCGGCGCTACAGAGCCGCGAGGAACTCATCGATGCCCCGCTACAAGCTCACCATCGAATATGACGGCACGCCCTTCGTCGGCTGGCAGATCCAGGCCGAGGGGACGAGCGTGCAGGGCGCGCTGGCGCAAGCCGTGACGCGCCTCACGGGCGAGCAGGTCGCGGTGCATGGCGCCGGACGGACGGATGCCGGCGTGCACGCCACCGGGCAGGTGGCGCATGTCGAGCTCTCCCGCGACTGGCGCCCGGACACGGTGCGCGACGCGCTGAACGCGCACTTACGCCCGCACCCCATCGCTGTGCTGTCCGCCGAGCGTGCGGCGGACGATTTCCACGCGCGCTTCTCCGCCACCGGCCGACGCTATGTCTATCGCATCATAGCGCGGCGGCCCGACCTCGCTTTGGAGCGGAACCGCGCGTGGCGGGTTCTGCGCCCGCTCGATGTCGCGGGGATGGCGGAGGGCGCGGCCCGCCTCGTCGGCCGGCACGACTTCACCACCTTCCGCGCGGTGGGCTGCCAGGCGGCCTCGCCGCTGAAGACGCTGGACCGGCTGGAGGTCGAAGAGGTCGCGCTGGAAGGGCCGGGCATGGAGATCCGCGTCCACGCCGCCGCGCGGTCCTTCCTGCACCACCAGGTGCGCTCCATGGTCGGCACGCTGGTGAAGGTAGGCGAAGGCGCCTGGACGCCCGACGACGTCACCGCCGCTTTGGAGGCGAAGGACCGCACGCGCTGCGGCCCGATGGCGCCGTCGGCGGGGCTGTATCTGGCGGAAGTGACCTACTAGCCCAGCCGCTCGATCAGCGTCGGCGCGCGGGTCGGGGCGGGGCTGCGCAGGGATTCGAGGAAGCGGATCGGCGCGCCCTGCGAGGGCGTCGTGAGCTCGCCTTCCCACATCACCTTGCGGCCGCGTATGAGCGTCCCGACCGGCCAGCCGGTGACCTCGACGCCGTCGTAAGGAGTCCAGCCGGGCTTGGAGGCGATCCACGAATTGCGGATGGTCTCGCGCCGCTTCAGGTCGACGATGGTGAAGTCGGCATCAAAGCCGACCGCGATCCGGCCCTTGGTGGCGATGTTGAAGATGCGCGCGGGGCCGGCGCTGGAAAGGTCGACGAAACGCTCCAGCGTCAGCCGGCCGGCATTCACATGGTCGAGCATCATCGGCACCAGCGTCTGCACGCCGGTCATGCCGGAAGGGCTGCCGGGATAGGGCTTGGCCTTCTCTTCCAGCGTGTGCGGGGCATGGTCGGAGCCGAGCACGTCGACCACGCCCTCACTGAGCCCGCGCCACAGCCCGTCGCGGTGATGCGGCCCGCGCACCGGCGGGTTCATCTGCACCAGCGTGCCGAGGCGGTGGTACCAGGCATCGTCCATGGTGAGGTGGTGCGGCGTCACTTCGACCGTCGCCACGTCCTTGGCGTCGCGCAGGAACTCCATCTCCTCGACCGAGGTGACGTGCAGCACATGCACGCGCTTGCCCTCTTCGCGGGCGAGGTTGACGAGGCGCGTGGTGGCGGTGAGCGCGGCGATCTCGTCGCGCCAGACCGGGTGCGAGGAGGCGTCGCCCGGCACGCGCAGATGCTTGCGCTCGTCGAGCCGCGGCTCGTGCTCGCAATGAAAGGCGGCGCGGCGGCGGATCACCTTGAGGATGGCGCGCACGCCGGGATCGTCGGCCACCAGCAGCGAGCCGGTGGAGGAGCCGATGAACACCTTCACGCCGGGCACGCCGGGCAGCATCTCCAGCTCCGGCAGGTCGTTCACATTCTCATGCGTGCCGCCGACGAAGAAGGCGAAGTCGCAATGCATGCGCGCGGTGGCACGCTTGATCTTGTCGGCGAGCGCGTCGCCCGAGGTGGTGGTCGGGCTGGTGTTGGGCATCTCGAACACGCCGGTGACGCCGCCCATCACCGCGGCGCGGGACCCGGATTCGAGGTCCTCCTTGTGCTCCAGGCCCGGCTCGCGGAAATGCACCTGCGTGTCGATGACGCCGGGCAGGATGTGCAGCCCCGTGCAGTCGACGGTCTCGCCGGCCTGGGAGGGATCGAAGGAGCCGATGCCGGCGATGCGCCCGTGCCGGACGCCGACGTCGCGTGCCCCGACGCCGTCCTGGTTGGCCACCGTGCCGCCCTTGAGCAGGAGGTCGAAGGTCTCGGTCATGACGGCGCTCCCTTGATTGAGACGTCGCTGCTTCTAGCAGACCCCCAGATAGACCCAAGCGCCTTGTGAACATTTTCGCCCGCCCGCGCGTTGCATGCCGTGGGATGGGAGGACGGCATGCGCGTCAGCGAGGAGAACGAAGGCGGCCAGGGCGGAGGCGACGACGTCTCCTCCGGCGGCAACAACCTGCTGGGGGCGCTGCGTCCGGCCGATTTCACCCTGCTGCGCCCGCATCTGCGGCGCATCGACCGCACCGCCGGCGCGGTGCTCTACGAGCCGGGCGACGACGTGCGCCACGTCTATTTCCCCTGCGGGCAGACGCTGGTCTCCTTCATGGTGCTCTTGGAGGACGGACGGGTGGTCGAGATCACCACCATCGGCCGCGAGGGCGCGGTGGGCGGCATCGTCAGCCAGGGCAGGCTGCCGGCCTTCGCCCGCGCCGTGGTGCAGAACGGCGGCCCGCTGCTGCGGCTCGACACCGCCGAGCTCGACCGCGCCAAGGCGACCTCGCCGCCGCTGCGCAACCTGTTCGCGCGCTATGCCGATTGCCTGCTGGCGCAGGTGTTCCAGTCGGTCGCCTGCAACGCCGCCCACACCATCGAGCAGCGCACCGCCAAATGGCTAGTGGCGGCGCTCGACCGCACCGGCGACGAGGATCTGCGCCTCACCCAGGAGCAGCTCGCGAGCATGCTGGCGGTGGGGCGCTCCTATATCAGCCGGGTGATCCGCGACATGCGCGTGGCCGGCGCCATTGAGCCGAAGCGCGGGCGGCTGCGCATCACCGACGCCGACCGGCTGCGCGCCATGTGCTGCGGCTGCCACATGCAGACGCGCCGGCATTTCGACGAGGTGCTGGGCGGCGTCTATCCCAACGGCAACGAGGTCGCCGGCGGTGGCGTCGTCGTCACCAACGGGCCGGCGTTCCGGCCGTGAGATTCAGGCCAGCCCCGGGAACAGCGCGCGCAGGCTGGCCACCAGCATCTCCATGGCGATGGCGGCGAGGATCATGCCCATCAGGCGCTTGGTCACGCTCATCACCGTCGGCGAAATGATGCGGGAAAGCGTAGGCGCGGCGATCAGCGTTGCGGCGAGCAGGAGCAGGAAGGCGAGCATGCCGGCGCCGAGCGCGGTGATCCGGTCGGGGCCGGTCGCGTCATGGGCGTAGACGATGAGGGCGGAAATGGTGCCCGGACCCAGCAGGATCGGGATGGCCAGCGGATAGAAGGCGACGTTGCTGGCGGTGGCGAAGGTCGCCTTCTCCTCGCCGGAGCCGCTATGGGTGGCGCTGTCCGTGCCGTGCAGCATGGAGAGCGCGATCAGGAGCACGATCAGCCCGCCGGCGAGGCGGAAATGGTCAACGTCCAGCCCGAAGAAGCCGAGGATCGCGCTGCCGGCGAGCGCCGAGACGATGCAGCCGACCGCCACCGTCGCGCTGACCAGCACCGCCGTGCGGCGCTGCTCGGCCTCGCCCATGTCGGAGGTGAGCGAGAGGAAGATCGGCAGGTTGGCGATCGGGTTCATGATCGCGAACAGGGCGGCGAAGACCTTGGCCGCGAAGGCGAAGTCCATGGGGGCTCCTGACGGGTCGGGGCGGACTGCCTAGCAATACCGGCCCACGCGGGCGTGTCCACCGTGCAGACCGCTCTTCTTCCCTCATCCCGGGCTTGACCCGGGGACCCAGACTTTCCGCCCGTACCCGGTCCCCTGGATGGCCGGGTCAAGCCCGGCCATGAGGGCATGTGGGTGAAAGCGGCCGGGATGCCCGCGCATGCCCGGCCCGCCCGTACCGGTCTTGTGCTCGACACATCGGCGTGGCAAGCCGCGCCCATGACGACCGCAACCTCCTCCGCCATCACCGCCCTGCCGCCCCTCGTGCCATCCTTCGGCACGCTCGCCCCGCGCTACGACCTCGTGCTCTGCGACGTCTGGGGCGTGCTGCACAATGGCGCGCAGGGCTCCATGCCCGCCGCCGACGCGCTGCAGCGGGCCCGCGCCGGCGGGGCGACGGTGCTGCTGGTCTCCAACGCGCCGCGGCCGGCGGAAGGGGTGGCGCGCATCCTCGACGGCTTCGGCATCCCGCGCGATGCCTATGACGGCATCGTCACCTCCGGCATGGTGACCAACGCGCTGCTGGCCGAGCGTCCCGGCGCGAAGATGTGGCATCTTGGCCCGGAGCGGGACCTCGGCATCTATGACGGGCTGGACCTGTCGCTGACCAACCTCGACGCGGCCGAGCTCATCGTCTGCACCGGCCTGTTCGACGACACGGTCGAGACGCCGGAGGACTATGCCGACACGCTGAAGGCGGCCAAGGTGCGCGAACTGCCCTTCATCTGCGCCAATCCCGACATCGTGGTGGAGCGCGGCGGCGAGCTGATCTGGTGCGCCGGGGCCATCGCCGAGGCCTATGCCGAGCTCGGCGGCGACGTGGTCTTCTGCGGCAAGCCGCACCGGCCGATCTACGAGACCGCGTTCAAGGTCGCCGCCAAGCTGCGCGGCGGCGCGGTCGACAAGTCCCGCGCCATCGCCATCGGCGACGCGCTGCGCACGGATCTCGCCGGCGCGCTCGGGGTGGGCATCGACTGCCTGTTCGTCGCCGCCGGCATCCATGCCGGCGAACTTGGCCTCGAGCACGGTGCCGAGGTCGACCCGAAGGCGCTCGAACGCCTGCTCGCCGACGGCCCGGGCCGGCCTGTGGCGGTGACGACGCGCCTCGTCTGGTGAGGATCGGACCGGCGGACGGGAAAGCCCCGATTGACGCGGCGAGCGGGCGGCGCCACTTATCCGCCAGCCCGACCCGGCGCCGTCCTTTGCATCGGCTGACATGACCCACGCTGCCGCCTCCCCGCATCCCTTCCGCGTCCTGCGCGATCCCGAGACGCTTCCTCCCGCGCTCGCCAATCCCGTGGTCGCCATCGGCAATTTCGACGGCGTGCATCGCGGCCACCGCGCGGTGATCGGCACCGCCGTCGACCAGGCCCGCTCGCTCGGCCGGCCGGCGCTGGCGGTGACCTTCGAGCCGCATCCGCGCGCCTTCTTCCGCCCGGCCGAGCCGATGTTCCGGCTCACGCCGGGAGCGATGAAGCTCGACCGCCTCGCCGGCACCGGGCTCGACGGCGCGGTGGTGCTGACCTTCGACGCCGGCCTTGCCGGCCTCGATGCCGAGACCTTCGTTTCCGACGTGCTGGTCGGGCGGCTCGGCGTCGCCATGGTGGTGGCGGGCTTCGACTTCCATTTCGGCAAGGGCCGCGGCGGCTCGCCGGCCTTCCTGCGGGAGGCCGGGCGGCGGCATGGCTTCGCGGTGGAGATCGTCGCGCCGCTGCTCGACGAGGGGGCGCAGGTCGCCTCCAGCGTCATCCGCGCCGCGCTGGCGCAGGGCCGCGTCGAGCAGGCCGCGCACATGCTCGGCAGCCCGTGGGAGATCGAGGCCGAGGTGATCCACGGCGACAAGCGCGGGCGCAACCTCGGCTACCCCACCGCCAACATGCGGCTCGACCCGGCGGTGACGCTTGCCCACGGCATCTATGCGGTGACGGTGGAGATCGACGGCGTCACCCGCAAGGGCGTGGCGAGCTTCGGCCGCCGCCCGACCTTCGACGACGGCGCGCCGCGGCTGGAGACCTTCATCTTCGACTATGAAGGCGACCTCTATGGCCGCGTGCTGCGGGTGGCGTTCCACGCCTATCTGCGGCCCGAGCTGAAGTTCGACAGCGTCGAGGCGCTGATCGCGCAGATGAACGAGGACAGCGCGCGGGCACGCGCGGCGCTGGACTGAGCACCCCTGTGGTTCGTCATCCCGGCCGAGCGGAGCGAGAGCCGGGATCGCTCTCCAATTTCACGCGATCCCGGATCGGTCCTGCGGACCGTCCGGGATGACGGCTTTGCGTGCTCTCCCGCCCTTGCACCGCCTTGCTCCTGCGCTTAAACCGTCCGGCAGTGTAAGGAGCGCGTCATGACGAGCCGCAACAGCGATGGTCGAAGCGACAACGAGGCCGCCGAGGAGACGGCGCCGCGCGATTATTCCTCGACCCTGTTCCTGCCGCAGACCGACTTCCCCATGCGCGCCGGCCTGCCGCAGCGCGAGCCGGAACTGCTGGAGCGCTGGGCGCGCATCGACCTCTACGGCCAGCAGCGCAAGGAGGCCGCCGGGCGCGCGCGCTTCGTGCTGCATGACGGCCCGCCCTACGCCAATGGCAACATCCATATCGGCCACGCGCTGAACAAGATCCTGAAAGACGTGGTGGTGCGCTCGCAGGGCGCGCTCGGCCATGACTCGAACTACGTCCCCGGCTGGGACTGCCACGGCCTGCCGATCGAGTGGAAGATCGAGGAGCAGTACCGCGCCAAGGGCCGCAACAAGGACGAGGTGCCGGTCGTCGAGTTCCGGCAGGAATGCCGGGCGTTCGCTCAAGGGTGGATCGACATCCAGCGCGCCGAATTCAAGCGGCTCGGCGTCGAGGGCGACTGGTCCCACCCCTATGTGACCATGAGTTACGACGCGGAAGCGCAGATCGCCCGCGAGATCATGAAGTTCGCCACCAACGGCCTGCTCTATCGCGGCTCGAAGCCGGTGATGTGGTCGGTGGTGGAGCGCACGGCGCTGGCCGAGGCGGAGGTCGAGTATCACGACCACACCTCGACGACGATCTATGTGAAGTTCCCCGTCACCGGCTATCGCGAGTGCAACTCGACGCATGGCGGCGACCCGGCCGGGCTGCAGGCGCCGGACAAGGCGGACGACATCCACCTGTTCCCCTCCTATGAGGGGGCGAACATCGTCATCTGGACGACGACGCCCTGGACCATCCCCGGCAACCGCGCCATCGCCTTCTCCAAGGACGTCACCTATGCCGTCTACGAGGTGACCGAGGCGCCGCACGACAACTGGGCCAAGGTCGGCGAGCACTTCATCCTCGCGGACAAGCTGGCCGAGGAAGTGTTCAAGGCCGCGCGTGTCACCGGCTGGGAGCGCCACAAGGAAGTCGACCCGAGCCACCTCGTCTGCGCCCATCCGCTGAGGGGCGTCGAGGGCGCCGGCGACTATTTCGACTTCCCTGTGCCGGTGGCGGCGGGCGATTTCGTCACCGACGAGACCGGCACCGGCTTCGTCCATCTGGCGCCGGGCCACGGCGCCGACGACTTCAACCTCTTCATCGCCGCCCGCCTCGGCGAGGTGCCGCACACGGTCGGCCCGGACGGGCGCTACTATGACCACGTCCCGCTCTTCGCCGGCCATCGGGTGATGGACGACAAGGGCAAGGACGGCGACGCCAACGACGTGGTGATCAAGGCGCTGGCCGCCGCCGAGAAGCTGATGGCACGCGGCCGGCTGAAGCACCAGTACCCGCACTCCTGGCGCTCCAAGGCGCCGATCATCTTCCGCAATACGCCGCAATGGTTCATCGCGATGGACAAGGACATCGCGGCGACCGACGGCTCGACCACCGACGGCGACACGCTGCGCGCCCGCGCGCTCGGCGGCATCGCCGGCGTCGACTGGGTGCCGGCGAGCGGGCGCAACCGCATCACCGGCATGATCGAGAACCGCCCGGACTGGGTGGTGTCGCGCCAGCGCGCCTGGGGCGTGCCGATCGCCGTCTTCGTCCGCGACAGGGGCGACGGCACGGTCGAGATCCTGCGCGACGACAAGGTGAACAAGCGCATCGCCGACGCCTTCGAAGCGGAAGGCGCCGATGCCTGGTACAAGGACGGCGCCGCCCAGCGCTTCCTGGGGACCGATTACAGCGCCAATGAATGGCACAAGGTCGACGACATCCTCGACGTCTGGTTCGACAGTGGCTCCACCCATGCCTTCACCCTGGAGGTACGCGAGGACCTGAAGGTCGACCGCGCCTTCACCGGCGGGCCGGACCGGGTGATGTACCTCGAAGGCTCGGACCAGCACCGCGGCTGGTTCCACTCCTCGCTCCTGGAGAGCTGCGGCACGCGCGGGCGCCCGCCCTATGACGTGGTGCTGACCCACGGCTTCGTGCTCGACGAGCAGGGCCGCAAGATGTCGAAGTCGATCGGCAACGTGGTCGCCCCGCAGGAGGTGATCAAGTCGTCCGGCGCCGACATCCTCCGCCTGTGGGTCTGCGCCTCCGACTATTCCGACGATCTGCGCATCGGGCCGGAGATCCTCAAGACCACGGTCGAGACCTATCGCAAGCTGCGCAACACGCTGCGCTGGCTGCTCGGCTCGCTGCACCATTACCGCGAGAGCGAGCGCGTGGCCTATGCCGACATGCCGCCGCTGGAGCGCATGGTGCTGCACCGCCTCGTCGAGCTCGACAAGCTGGTGCGCGAGGCCTACGCGGCCTTCGACTTCAAGCGCGTGCACGCGGCGCTGTCGTCCTTCATGACCAGCGAGCTCTCGGCCTTCTATTTCGACGTGCGCAAGGACGCGCTCTATTGCGACCCGATCTCCTCGGTGACGCGGCGGGCCTGCCTGACGGTGCTCGACGAGGTGTTCAACCGCCTCGTGGTCTGGCTGGCGCCGATCCTGCCCTTCACGGCGGAGGAGTCCTATCTGGCGCGCTTCCCGTCCGAGACCGGCTCGGTGCACCTGCTCACCTTCCCGCCGACGCCCGCCAAGTGGCGCGACGAGGCGCTGGCCGACGAGTGGCGCAAGATCCGCCTGGTGCGGCGCGTCGTGCTCGGCGCGCTGGAGGTGGAGCGCGCGGCCAAGCGCATCGGCTCCAGCCTCGAGGCGGCGCCGGTCATCCACGTCTCCGACCCGAACCTGTTCGCGGCGGTCAGCGTCATCGACCTCGCCGAGGTGTGCATCACCTCCGACGCGCATCTGATGCCGGACGAGGGGCCGAAGGACGCCTTCCGCCTCGACGACGTGCCGGGCGTGGCGGTGGTGCCGAACCGGGCCGAGGGGCGCAAATGCGCGCGCTCGTGGAAGATCTCGCCGCTGGTCGGCACCGATCCGGACTATCCGGACGTAACCCCGCGCGACGCCATGGCGCTGCGCGAGCTCGCCACCGCCCGCCGCGCCGCCGAATGATCCCGTGAAGCTGCGCCGATGAAGCTGCGTCTTGCGGGTCCCTTGACGCTCTACGGCGGCGCCTTCGCGCTCGCCGCGCTGGTCGTCGACCAGGCGTCGAAGCTGGCGGTGCTGCACGGCGTCGACTTCGGGCCGAACGGGATCGTTCCCGTCACGCCCTTCCTCGACATCGTCTATGCCTGGAACACCGGCATCAGCTACGGCCTGTTCTCGCAGGGCGCGGATGGCTGGTGGCTGCTCGGCGGGCTCAAGGTGATCGCCGCCGTGCTGTTCTGGCTCTGGCTGGCCCGCGTCGACCGCAGGCTGGAGGCGGCGGCGCTCGGCCTGCTGATCGGCGGGGCGCTCGGCAACGCCATCGACCGCGCCGCCTATGGCGCGGTGTTCGATTTCGTGTCGCTGCACGCCGTCGGCTTCTACTGGTACGTGTTCAACCTGTCGGACGTGGCCATTGTTGCCGGCGTCGGCCTGCTTTTGTATGACTCGTTAATCGGCGGCGCCGCAAAATAGCCGCCCTGCACTGGCATGAGCCTCCGCGGCGACTGACGCGGAGACCGCTGGCGTGGCGATGACGCCGCCCCGCGGTGCATGATCCGCAGGAGACGACCGGATGACGAGACCGACCCTTTCGACCCGCGCCATGCTGTTCGCCGCTGCCGCGCTTTGCACCGCTTCGCTCGGTGGCGCGCCGGCCTTCGCCGACGACACGCCGCCGGAAATCAGCCTGACCGAGAAGCTGCTCACCGGGCTCGGCCTCGTCCCGCCGACGCCGCCGGAGATCGACTATCGCGAGCGCGCGCCCCTCGTGGTGCCCCCCACCGGCGACGTGCTGCCGCCGCCGCGCGACGCCGGCGCCATGGCGCAGAATCCGAACTGGCCGAAGGACCATGACGTCGTGGCGCGCCAGAAGGCCTCCGCGCCCGGCAGCCTGGTCGACGAGACCTTCAACGCGCACAAGACGCTCTCGCCCTCGCAGATCGAGCGCGGCGCCAAGGCCGGCAACAGACCGGCCTATGGCAGTGGCTTCGCCGACAGCCGCAAGAACGACGACAACCGGCTCTCCGTGAACCAGCTCGAGTTCTTCGGCTGGGGCAACAAGAAGGAAGAGAAGCTGGTGTTCGAGGGCGAGCCTGACCGCGAATTGCTGACCCAGCCGCCGGTCGGCTACCAGACCCCCGCGCCCGGCGCCGCCTATGGCACCGTCGCCGACCGCGCGGAGGAAAAGGAATGGGCGCTGCCGAGCTGGTTCGACCGCACGCAGCAGAACAAGTGACGTCGGCCGCGTCACGTCGGCCGCGTAACCTCTTGGGCCCGCTCACTTCGTGGTGATCGGGCCGCGCCGTGCTTCGCAGGAGCGGCGCATCGTCGCTACATTGACGCCCGCGATCCCGCCCCGCGCCGCCGCCTATGGCAGCGCGCCACATGGCGCCTTCCAACCGGCGCCAGTCGGGCGGGCGCCCAACCGGATGCCGCTGTGACTGGAAGAATGATGCCCGCTCTCATGCTGATCGCCGGTGCTGCCGCCGGTGCCGCCGGCCTTGCCACCGCCGCCGCGCCGACCCGCGCGCAGGCCGCCGAGGTCTCCGAGTTCACCCTCGGCAACGGCATGCAGGTCGTGGTGGTGCCCGACCATCGCGCCCCGGTGGTCACCCATATGGTGTGGTACCGCGTCGGCTCGGCAGACGAGCAGCCCGGCAAGTCCGGCATCGCCCATTTCCTCGAGCACCTGATGTTCAAGGGCACCGACAAGCACCCGGCCGGCGAGTTCTCGCAGGTGGTGGCAAAGCTCGGCGGCCAGGAGAACGCCTTCACCTCGCAGGATTACACCGCCTATTTCCAGCGCGTCGCCAAGCAGCATCTCGGCACGGTGATGGGCTTCGAGGCCGACCGCATGACCGGTCTCGTGCTCACCGACGAGGTCGTGCTGCCGGAGCGCGACGTGGTGCTGGAGGAGCGCCGCATGCGCACCGACAACGATCCCAGCGCCCAGCTCTCGGAAGCCTCGCAGGCGGCGATGTTCGTCAACCATCCCTATGGTCATCCGATCATCGGCTGGGAAGACGAGATCAAGAAGCTCAACCGCGAGGACGCCCTCGCCTTCTACCGCCGCTTCTACACGCCCAACAACGCCATCCTCGTGGTCGCCGGCGACGTCGAGCCGGCCGAGGTGAAGAAGCTCGCCGAGGAGACCTACGGCAAGGTGCAGCCGCGCGCCGAGACCGCCGCGCGCATCCGCCCGCAGGAGCCGGAGCCGCGCGCCGAGCGCCGCCTTGTCCTGGCGGACGGGCGGGTCGGTCAGCCGAGCCTGTCGCGCTCCTATCTCGTGCCGTCCTACCGCACCGACAACAAGGAGAGCGTCGCGCTCGACGTGCTGTCGCAGGTGCTGGGCGGCGGCTCCACCGGCCGCCTCTACCGCTCGCTGGTGATCGAGAAGGGCCTCGCCGCCAGCGCGGGCGCCTGGTACCAGTCGACGGCGCTCGACGAGACCCGCTTCGGCATCTCAGCCATGCCGCGCCCGGAAGTCACCATGGAGACCATGGAGAAGGCGCTCGACGAGGCGATCGGGGCGCTGGCGACGGACGGGCCGGAAGCCGGCGAGCTGGAGCGCGCCAAGACCCGGCTCGTCGCCGAGGCGATCTACGCCCAGGACAACCAGGCGACGCTGGCGCGCATCTATGGCGCGACGCTCGCCACCGGCTCCACCGCCGAGGACGTGAAGAACTGGCCCGAGATGGTCAAGGGCGTCACCGCCGAGGATGTCCGCGAGGCGGCGCGGCGCTGGCTGCTGCCGGCGCGGGCCGTCACCAGCCAGCTCCTGCAGGCCAAGCCCACCCCTGCGGCCGCCCTGCCGCCGGCTCCCGGCGCCCCGGACGGCCGCTCCCCGGAGGACCGTTCGTGAGCGGAACGGCACGCGGCTCGCGCTGCCTCACGCGTCCCTTCCGTTCCCTCGCCGCCACCCCTCTCGCCCTCCTGGCCACGCTCATGACCATCGCCCTCGCCCCCGTCTCCCCCGCCCAGTCCGAGACCACGCGCATCCAGCGCGTCATCAGCCCGGGCGGTATCGAGGCCTGGCTGGTGCATGACACCACCCTGCCGCTGGTGGCGGTGGAAATCGCCTTCCTCGGCGGCGCGGCGCAGGACCCGGCCGACAAGCCCGGCGTCGCCAACCTCGCCGCCTCGCTGCTCGACGAGGGCGCGGGCGATCTCGATTCCCGCGCCTTCCAGGACAAGCTGGCCGAGAAGGCGATCGAGCTGCGCTTCGACGCCTCGCGCGACATGCTCGGCGGCTCGCTGCGCACGCTGTCGGAGAATGTCGACGAGGCCTTCGATCTGATGCGCCTCGCGGTCGCCGCGCCGCGCTTCGACGACGAGGCGGTGGAGCGCATCCGCCAGGGCCAGCTCGCCATGCTGCGCCGGCGGCTGAACGACCCCTCGACGCTGGCGAGCCTCAACTGGTCGGCCCGCGCCTTCCCGAACCATCCCTATGGACGGCCGGTCAACGGCACGCTGGAGAGCGTGCCGACGATCAGCCAGGGCGACCTCAAGGATTTCGTCGCCCGCAACCTCGCGCGCGGCAATCTGAAGATCGCTGTGGTCGGCGACATCACGCCGGAGAAGCTCGGCCCGGCGCTGGACAAGATGTTCGGCGCGCTGCCGGCCAAGGCCCAGCTCACCCCGGTGCCGGACGTGACCCCGCAGGGCCTCGGTTCCGAGGTGGTTCAGGAACTCGCCGTGCCGCAGACCTCGATGGTGTTCGGCGGCATCGGCCTGAAGCGCGACGACCCGGACTTCATCCCCGCCTTCGTGCTCAACCACATGCTGGGCGGTTCGGCCTTCTCGTCGCGCCTGTTCCGGGAAGTGCGCGAGAAGCGCGGCCTCGCCTATTCGGTCTACAGCCACCTCGCCCCGCTCGACCATGCAGCGCTGATCCTCGGCGGCACGGCGACCAAGAACGACCGCGCGGCGGAATCGATCGAGATCATCCGCGCCGAGTACAACCGGCTGCTCACCGAGGGGCCGAGCGAGGAGGAGCTGGAGGACGCCAAGAGCTATCTCATCGGCTCCTTCGCGCTGCGCTTCGACAGTTCCGCCAAGGTCGCCTCGCAGCTGCTGCAGATCCAGATCGACAATCTCGGCATCGACTATATCGACGTGCGCAACCAGCTGGTGGGGGCGGTGACGCTCGACGACATCAAGCGCGTGGCGGCGCGGTTCAACCAGAATCCGGCGCTGCTGTTCAGCCTGGTCGGCAAGCCGGCCGGCCTCGCGCCCACCAAGGGCGGCTGACCGGGCCCGGCCTCGGGCGCCGGTAGCGCGGTGCGTCGCGCGATTGCATCGGGAGCATGTTCCCTGCCGCGCCGCGCCTGCTATAAGAGCGTCCGGGCAGCGGTCCATTGGGGAGAGAAGGCCGCCGGCGCACCGATATGCGCGGCGCGCGGCCAGCCGTAACAGCGGCGGGGAGAGTATGCGTATGGGTAACGGGGACGCGGGCAAGCGCACGCAGATCGGCTTCGGACACGGGCGCGGGGGCGCTCTCGTCCTGCTTCCGGTGCTCGCCTTGCTGCTCGCCGGCTGCGCCGGGGGCGGCATTGGTGGCGGCAACGGCAATGAAGGGCCGATGGGCTCGGGCGATGCCGGCAACCAGGGCCTGTTCGGCTCGACCATGCAGACCACTACGGTCTCGCCCACCGCGGCCGCCTCTAACGCCGGCGGAACCCCGGCCGGCACCGCCGCGGTCTCGCCCGGCGATTTCGATGCCTCCCAGTTCACCTGCCCGCCGATCCAGGTGCGCGGCGGCGCCGCCGCCTGGCAGGTCACCGATCCGCAGGACGGCGGCGTGCGCTACCAGGCGACGCTCGGCCAGTTCTCGCGCGAATGCCGCTTCACCGCGCCCGACATGAACATCCGCGTCGGCATACAGGGCCGCGTGCTGCTCGGCGCCA
Organism: Ancylobacter novellus DSM 506; assembly: GCF_000092925.1. Lineage (NCBI taxonomy): Bacteria > Pseudomonadati > Pseudomonadota > Alphaproteobacteria > Hyphomicrobiales > Xanthobacteraceae > Ancylobacter > Ancylobacter novellus. Next base: position 4,119,914 of record NC_014217.1, read on the forward strand.
AGGGCGGCCCGGGCAAGCTGACCGTGCCGATCCGCCTTGCCGTGGTGGAGGAAGGCCCCGAGCCCAAGTCGGTCTGGACCAAGTTCTACTCGGTGCCGGTGGAGATCGGCCCCGGCGTCATGCAGGTCGATTTCGGCATCGTGGCGGATGATGTGAATTTCCCCCGCCCGACGCCGGCGGTGTCCGAGCGCTATGTCATCTATGTCGGCTTCGACCCGCAGGGGGCGCAGGAGAAGCCGCAGCGCGCACGCCCGGCCACCCAGGCGCGCCCGCGTCCGCAGACGCAGCCTTCCGCCCAGCCGCAGGCCCAGCGCCCGCGCCCGGCGACGCCCGCGGCCACCGCGGCGCCGGCGCCCGTCCAGACGGCGCCCGCGGCGGCCGCCCCGGTCATCCGAACCGCGCCGGCCACGCCGGCTCCGACGGCGACGGCCCCTGCCACGACGGCCCCTGCCGCGTCGCCGTCGGCGCCGATGACCGCGCCGGCCGCCAGCGCGCCCGCGGCCAAGCCGGACGACAGCCAGACGCAGTGGATCGGCGCCCCGGCGCCCTCGACCGGCGGCTTCTCGCAATAGTAGCGGAGCGAGTGCGCGCGGCGAGGTGGCTCACACCTCGTCGAAATGGCCCTTGCGGATGCGGCGGACCACCGCCCAGACCATCAGCATGACGATCGGCACCGCCACCGCCGTGGTGATGCCGACGTCGTAATGAACGCCGGCCGCCTCGGCCCGCTCGTGGAGGCCCTCCAGCGCATAGTGCAGCAGGCTGATCACGTAATAGGAGATGGCGGCGACGGAGAGCCCTTCGACCGTCTGCTGCAATCTCAGCTGCATGCGCGCGCGCTTGTTCATGGAGCTGAGCAGGTCGCGGTTCTGCTGCTCCAGTTCGACGTCGACGCGGGTGCGCAGCAGGTTGGCGGCGCTGATCAGCTTCACCGACAGGTTGCCCTGGCGCTGCTCGATGGCCTGGCAGGTGCGCATGGCCGGCTGCATCCGGCGCGACAGGAATTGCTGCCAGGTCGGGTAGCCGGAGATCGGCCGCTCGCCGATGGTGGCGAGGCGCGAGGTGACGATCTCCTCATAGGCGCGGGTGGCGCCGAAGCGGAACAGCGAGGCGGCGGCCTCCGCCTCAAGCTCCGCGGCAAGGGAGGTGAGCGCCTGCAGCAGCTTGTTGTTGGCCGCCAGCCCCTCGCTCTGGCGCATCTGCTCGGTCACCGCCGAGAGCTCGTGCTCGATATGGGCGACGGACGGCGCGAGGCGCTGCGCCTCCGGCAGGCCGAGCAGACCGAGGGTGCGGTAGGTTTCGATCTCCAGCACCCGCTGGACCAGCGCGCCGGCCGCGTCCGACGTCATGCCGCGATCGCGCACGAGGATGCGCACGAAGCCGGAGGGGTCGGGCTGGAAATCGGTGGCGATCTCGGCGAAGCCGTCCTCGACGTCCGAACGGGCGAGGCTGGTGCGGTCGAACAGCCGGTCGAGGGGCAGCGCGTCGGCGGTGTCGGTGACGAGGTGCAGGTCGACCGCCACCAATAGCGGTCCGGGCTGGGGCAGCTGCGCCAGCACGTCGGCGAGGCTGGCGGCGGAGGGCTGGAACGGCAGGCCGCCCTCGACGATGTCCTCGGCCGGCAGCTCCCAGGTATAGGTGGTGAACTCGGCGTGCCGCTCCCAGCGCAGCGTCGCGCCGCCGAACGAGACGCGGTGCTGCTTGGCCTCGCGCGAGGGCTCGGGCTGGCCGCGCGCCATGCACAGGGCGGCGAAGGCGGCGCGGTCGGCGATGGCCTGCGCGCGGTCGACCAGGAAGGCGACGTGCAGGATGCGCGCCGGCGTCGACACCGGCACGAAGGGGCGGGCATGCAGCTCCGCCAGCACCGGCGCCCGCAGCGGGTGGTCGTAGAAGGCCCGGCCCGCCGCGGCGGGCTCCGTCTTCGTCGGCGTGGGCACGTTCATGCGCCTGCTCCTGATCGCATGCCTCTGCCTCGCATGCTCCTGCCAAGGTACGGGGGCAGGGAACTTACCGCGGCCGAGTCGGTTGCATGCTGGCGGGACGCTGGCAAGTGTCGAAAGGCGCGCAGGGCCCGTCACCCGACTGTCACAAAGCGGGTGCGAAGGCGCGCGGCGCGGCCCTCCGTTACCTAGGGTCCGGCACTGTTGCGCTTTGGCATCAGCCTTTTGGCAAAGCGGGTGCGAATCAGAATCCCGTTTGCAATGGGTCTAGGGCGCAGCGCATGAAGATGAGCGGTTGTTTCAGGATTTGTGACATGAGATTCGCGCGGGTCTGGGCCGTTTTCCTGACTGTTTTCGCCATTGCCATCGCCGCCCTCGCCGTTCCGGCCAGCGCCCAGTCCAGACAGACGCAGCAGCCGCGCGTCTATCTCCTGCGCGGCCTCGCCAACATCTTCTCGCTGGGCATGGACGACCTCGCCGCCAAGCTCAATGCGCGCGGCATCAAGGCGAGCGTGCACTCCTATGCCGACCTGCAGGCGCTGAGCAATTACGCCATCCAGCAGGCGACCACGGGCAAGCGCGCGACCCCGGTGATCATCATCGGCCATTCGCTCGGCGCCGACGCCGCTGTCTATATGGGCAACCGCCTGACCGGCGCCGGCGTGCCGGTGCCGCTGGTGGTGACCTTCGACCCGGTCAACATGACCGTCGCCTCGGCCAAGATCGGCAAGGTGGTGAATTATTACCAGGCCGGCGGGTCGGGCAAGCCGGTGTCCGGCCCGCGGGTGGAGAACATCGATCTCACCTCGTCGGGCGCGCTCAGCCATTTCAACATCGACAAGGCGGCCGAGCTGCATAACCGCGTGATCGCCATGATCCAGCGTCCGGTGCGCACGCGTCCGATCGCCTCCAAGCCGAAGCCGAAGCCTCCGGTCGACGCCGCGGCGGCGAGCACCGCCACGCCGGACGCGACCCCGGCCTCCGCGCCCGCCGAGACCCCGGCGGCGACGCCCGCCAGCACGCCGGCGGCCCCGGTCGCGCCGGCCTCCTCGACCTCCAGCTCCGCCGCCCCCGCCACCGCGGGCACCGAGACCGCCGCCGCGCCGAGCGCCGCGGTCGTCGCCCCGGCCGGGGTCGGCACGTCGAACTGAGTTCCCCCGACCTAAACGTCATCCCGGCCGAGCCCACGGGCCTTGCCTTCGGCAAGCCCGAGGACTGGCTCAGCGAGAGCTGGGATCGCTCTCCATTCTGACGACGATCCCGGATCGGCCTGACGGCCGTCCGGGATGACGTTTGTTGAATTTTCAGGCCGGCACCACCGAGAACACGACGAAGGTGTGCATGTCGCCGTCCTCGTCGCGCAGCGAGACATATTCGCCGGGCACGAAGGGGTGGTCGCCGAAGCGGTAGCCGGTCTCGTCGTCCTCGCTGTCGCCCTGCTCGTAGTCGAACACCCAGTTCGAGCCACCCGTGCCGCCGGCGCGATGCACCAGCAGACCTTCCTCGCGCTCCTCATTGCCCCAGAAGCGGGTGACGATGCAGGCCTCGCGTACCTCTTTCCACGCCTCCGGATCGATATGGCCGTCCTCGCCGAGCGGCGCGACGAACTCATAGCCATGGCGGGCGCTGCCGTCGGGAAAATCCTTCGAGCGGGCGAGATGCAGCCTGATGCGCTGGAGCGCCTTCGGGGCGAGCTTGGCGGCGACATTGTTCATGGGCGTCTCCCTCTTCCTTGAGCCGGGCCGAGAGCGCACGGCTATAGGAGAGAGGTGTGCCCTTCCTTGATCCGGCGCAAGGTTGCGCGGGCGGGTGTGAACTAACGTCGTCATTCCGGCCGAAGCGTAGCGGAGAGCCGGGATCGCGTGCCAGCGTGATCGCAGGGCGGCCGGTAGGTCTTTCACCACATTTCCCGCGCTCATCCCCGGGCTTGACCCGGGAATCCAGAGGTGCCGGTGCGCCCCAGTCCCCCTGGGTGCCCGGGTCAAGCCCGGGCATGAGGGAAGAAGGGGGAGGCGGTCTACGGCTTCGTTGCACCCGCTCCGCCGCCGCCAACGGATTTTCATCCGTGGTCTAGTTTTTTGACCATAGGCGCGCTAGACCCTTTTCCCTAGAATGGCTCGAAGCAAGAACGCCAGTCGAACCATACGGGAGAAGCGCCATGGCCGGTCTCGTCATGCCGGAACCGAAGGCCGATATCCTGGCCCGCCGGGCGCAGATCATCGCCGATTTGCGCGCCATCGTGCCGGGCGAGGGGGTCATCGACACCGAGACCGAGATGCGCCCCTTCGAGAGCGACGGGGTGACCGCCTATCGCCAGATGCCGCTCACCGTGGTGCTGCCCTCGACCACCGAGCAGGTGTCGCAGGTGCTGGCCTATGCGCATGCGAACGGCATTCCCGTTGTGCCGCGCGGCGCGGGCACCTCGCTGTCGGGCGGGGCGCTGCCGCTCGCCGACGGCATCCTGCTCGGCATGGGCAAGTTCAACCGCATCCTGGACATCGACTTCGCCAACCGCACCGTGGTCGCCCAGCCCGGCGTGACCAATCTCGGCATCACCACGGCGGTGGCGCATGAGGGCTTCTATTACGCCCCCGATCCCTCCTCGCAGATCGCCTGCACCATCGGCGGCAATGTCGGCGAGAATTCCGGCGGCGTGCACTGCCTGAAATACGGCCTGACCACCAACAACGTGCTCGGCGTCGAGATGGTGCTGATCACCGGCGAGATCATCCGCATCGGCGGGCAGCATCTCGATTCCGGCGGGCTGGACCTGCTCGGCCTCATCGTCGGCTCGGAGGGACTGCTGGGCGTCGTCACCGAGGTGACGGTGCGCATCCTCAAGAAGCCCGAGACCGCCCGCGCCGTGCTGATGGGCTTCCCCTCCTCCGAGGCCGCCGGCGCCTGCGTCGCCGCCATCATCGCCGCCGGCATCATCCCCGGCGGCATGGAGATGATGGACCGGATGATGATCCACGCCTCCGAGGCCTTCGTGAATGTCGGCTACCCGCTCGACGTCGAGGCGCTCCTGATCGTCGAGCTCGACGGGCCGGAGGCCGAGGTGAACCACCTCATCGAGCGCGTCGGCGAGATCGGCAACGGGCTCGGCTGCCTGACGCTGCGCGCCTCCACCAGCGAGGAGGAGCGCATCGCCTTCTGGGCCGGCCGCAAGGCCGCCTTCCCGGCGGTCGGGCGCATCTCGCCGGACTATCTCTGCATGGACGGCACCATCCCTCGCAAGGCGCTGCCGGAGGTGCTGAGCCGCATGGAGCAGATGTCGGAGAAGTACGGCCTGCGCTGCGGCAACGTCTTCCATGCCGGCGACGGCAATCTGCACCCGCTGATCTGCTACGACGCCAACAAGCCGGGCGAGCTGGAGAAGGCCGAGGCCTTCGGCGCCGACATCCTGCTGCTTTGCGTCGAGGTCGGCGGCGTGCTGACCGGCGAGCACGGCGTCGGCGTCGAGAAGCGCGACCTGATGGGGTCGATGTTCGACGAGACCGACCTCGCCCATCAGCAGCGGCTGAAATGCGCCTTCGATCCGAACTCCCTGCTCAACCCCGGCAAGGTGTTCCCGCAGCTCCACCGCTGCGCCGAACTGGGGCGCATGCATGTGTCGGGCGGCAAGCTGCCCTTCCCGGACATTCCGAGGTTCTGAACGCCACCGATGGCCACCCTCCTCGTCCGCAATGTCACCGTTTTGGTCACCATGGACGGCGCGCGTCGCGAGATCGCCGGCGGTGGCCTTTTCGCGCGCGATGGCGTGATCGAACAGGTCGGGCCGAGCGAGGCGCTGCCGGCGACAGCCGACGAGATCCTCGACCTTTCCGGCCACGTCGTGCTGCCGGGCCTCGTCAACGCCCATCATCATCTCGACCAGACGCTGACCCGCGCTTTGCCGGCGGCGCAGAACATCAACCTCTTCCGCTGGCTGAAGGCGCATTACCGGCTGTGGGCGGCGCGCACGCCCGAGGCCTCGCGCACCGCGACGCTGGTCGGGCTGGCGGAGCTGGCGCTGTCCGGCTGCACCACCTGCTTCGACCACGCCTATGTCTTCCGCAATGGCTGCAAGGTCGACGACCAGATCGCCGCCGCCCGCGAGATCGGCCTGCGCTTCATGGTCTCGCGCGGGTCGATGTCGCTGGGCGAAAGCCGAGGCGGCCTGCCGCCGGACGATTGCGTCGAGGATGAGGACGACATCCTCGCCGACTCGGAGCGCGTGATCGGCCGCTATCACGACGCCGCGCCCGGCTCGATGCTTCAGATGGCGCTGGCCCCCTGCTCGCCCTTCTCGGTGACGCCGGAGCTGATGCGGGAGAGCGCCGCGCTGGCGCGGGCCAAGGGCGTGCGCCTGCACACCCATCTCGCCGAAACCATCGACGAGGAGCGCTTCACGCTGGAGCGCTTCGGCAAGCGGCCGGTCGCCTATATGGAGGAGCTCGGCTGGCTCGGCGACGACGTCTGGTTCGCCCACGCGGTCCATGTGAACGCGCATGAGATCGGCTGCTTCGCCGATGCCGGGGTGGGCGTCTGCCATTGCCCGTCGTCCAATATGCGCCTCGCCTCCGGCATCGCGCCGGTGAGGGCCTATCGCGGGGCCGGCGTGAAGGTCGGCCTCGGCGTCGACGGTTCGGCCTCGAATGACGGCAACAACCTGCTGGCCGAGGCGCGCCAGGCCATGCTGCTGGCGCGGCTGCAGATTTCGCTGCGGCCGCCGGAAGGGCCGGACACGCAGCTTTCCACTTCCGATCCCTCGCGCGACGGCGAATGGATGACCGCCCGCGAGGCGCTGGAGCTGGCGACGCTCGGCGGCGCGGCGGTGCTGGGACGCTCGGATATCGGCTCGCTGGAGCCGGGCAAATGCGCCGACTTCTTCGCGCTGCGGCTCGACGATGTCGCCTTCGCCGGCGGCCTCGCCGACCCCGTGGCCGCGGCGCTGTTCTGCACGCCGCGCCGCGCCGCCTTCACCGTGGTGAATGGCCGTCCGGTCGTCGCCCATGGCGAGATCGTCACCATCGACCTGCCGGCGGTCGTCGCCGAGCACAACAAGCATGCCGCGCGGCTGGCCGCGCTTTCGGGAGGCGCCTGAGATGAGCGAGCGCGAGATGGGCCAGCGGATCGGCCCGCGCGACGAGGCCGAAGTGGTGGAAGCCGTGCGTTGGGCGCTGGCGGAAGGGCGCACGCTCGACGTCGCCGGCTCCGGTTCCAAGGCGGCGCTCGGCCGCCACATCCAGACCGACCTTACGCTGGAATTGAAGGCGCTCACCGGCGTCACGCTCTATGAGCCGGAGGAGCTGGTGCTGAGCGCGAAGGCGGGCACGCCCGTCGCCGAGATCGAGGCGCTGGTCGCTGCCTCCAACCAGATGATGGCCTTCGAGCCGATGGATTTCGGCCCGCTGCTCGGCCGCCCGGCGGGCGGTGGCACGCTGGGAGGGCTGATGGCCTGCAACCTCGCCGGCCCGCGCCGCCCCAGCGCCGGCGCCGCGCGCGACCATGCGCTCGGCGTGCGCGCTGTCTCCGGCCGCGGCGAGGCGTTCAAGGCCGGCGGCCGGGTGGTGAAGAACGTCACCGGCTACGACCTGCCGCGCGGCCTCGCCGGCTCCTACGGCACGCTCGCCGCCTTCACCGAGCTGACCATCAAGATATTGCCGCGCCCCGAGACGGTGGAGACGTTGCTGGTCCTCGGCCTCGACGACGCGTCGGCTGCCAGTGCGATGAGCGCGGCGGTCGGCTCCTATTACGACGTCTCCGGCGCCGCCCATGTACCGGCCGATGTCGCCGCGCGCATCCCTGCCGTCGCCGGGGCGGGCGGGGCGGTGACGTCGCTGCGGCTGGAAGGCGTCGGCCCGTCGATCCAGCACCGCCGCCGCAAGCTGGAGGAGATGCTGAGTGCACGGGGCACGCTGAGTTTCCTCGATGCGGAGAACTCCATCGCCTTCTGGCGGACGCTGCGGGACGTCGAGCCCTTCGCCCTGCCCGAGGGCGGCGACATCGATACCGCGAAGGCCGTCTGGCGCGTCTCCGTCGCGCCGATGAAGGGCGCCGCCATCGGCGCGGTGGTGCGGGCCGTGGGCGCGACCTGCCTCTACGACTGGGCCGGCGGGCTCGTCTGGATCGAGATGCCGGATGCCACCCCGCGCACCGCGCTGGTGCGCGAGGCGGTCGCGGCGGTGGGCGGTGGGCACGCGACGCTGATCCGCGCCTCCGCGGCGGCGCGCGCGAGCGAAGAGGTGTTCCAGCCGCTCGACGCCGTCACCGGCGCGCTGGTGAAGCGGATGAAGCAGGGTTTCGACCCCAGCCGGGTGCTGAGCCCCGGCCGCATGTATGCGGGAGTTTAGGCGATGCAGACCAATTTCTCCCTCGCCCAGCTCGCCGATCCGCAGACCGCCCGCTCCGAGCAGGTGCTGCGCGCGTGCGTCCATTGCGGCTTCTGCACCGCCACCTGCCCGACCTATGTGCTGCTCGGCGACGAGCTGGATAGTCCGCGCGGAAGAATCTACCTGATCAAGGACATGCTGGAGAACGACCGGCCGGCAACGGCCGAGGTCGCCAAGCATATCGACCGCTGCCTCTCCTGCCTGTCCTGCATGACCACGTGCCCCTCGGGCGTGCATTACATGCACCTGATCGACCATGCCCGCGACCATGTGGAGGCGACCTATAACCGCCCGCTGATGGACCGCCTGCTGCGGGCGATGCTGGCGCGGGTGCTGCCGAGCCGTGCGCTGTTCCGCCTCGCCATAGGCGGCGCGATGGTCGCCCGTCCCTTCGCCGGCCTGTTCGACGCCGTGCCCGGCCTGAAGCCCGTCGCCGCCATGCTGCGCCTCGCCCCCGCCCGCCCGGCGACGCGCTCGGCCAGCGAGAGCGAGCGCCGCTTCCCGGCCCAGGGACCGCGCCGTGCCCGAGTCGCCCTGCTCGACGGCTGCGCCCAGCCGGTGCTGCGGCCGGAGATCGACGAGGCGGCCATCCGCCTGCTCACCCGCATGGGCGTGGAGATCGTGCGTCCGGTCGGCGGGGGCTGCTGCGGTTCGCTCACCCACCACATGGGCAAGGAAGACCTCGCGCTCGCCAATGCCCGTGTCAATGTCGACGCCTGGTGGCGCGAGATCGAGGGCGAGGGGCTGGACGCCATCATCATCACGACGTCGGGCTGCGGCACCACCATCAAGGATTACGGCCACATGCTGCGCACCGAGCCGGCCTATGCCGAGCGCGCGGCCAAGGTCTCGGCGCTGGCGAAGGACGTCAGCGAGTTCCTCGCCGAGCAGGAACTGCCCGCGCCGGTGATCCCGGCCGGCATCCGCGTCGCCTATCACGCCGCCTGCTCACTGCAGCACGGCCAGAAAGTGCGCGTGGCGCCCAAGGCGCTGCTGGCGAAAGCGGGCTTCACCGTGCTGGAGCCGGCGGAGGGGCATCTGTGCTGCGGCTCGGCCGGCACTTACAACATATTGCAGCCGGAGATCGCCGGCCGCCTGCGCGCGCGCAAGGTCGCCAATATCGAGCGCACCCAGCCGCAGGTCGTCGCCACCGGCAATATCGGCTGCATGACGCAGATCGGCGGCGGCACCTCGATCCCGGTGCTGCACACAGTCGAACTGCTGGACTGGGCGACCGGCGGGCCGAAGCCGGGCCTGCTCGACGGCGTGCGCATCGCCGCCTGACAGGAGCGCGGCGGCGCGGCTATTATCGCCGCGCCTCCTTTCTCCCAAGGTTTCCCCCATGACCCTTCCGCGCCTTCTCGTCCTTTCGCTCGGCGGCACCATCACCATGACGCCGGCGGCGGGCGGGGGCATCGCCCCGACGCTCGGCGCGGCCGAACTGGTGGCGGCGGTGCCG